>JBCCQJ010000263.1:0-6151 GCA_039024395.1 Bacteroidota bacterium
CGCCTCGGGGCTGGGGACCTCCGAGTCGACCTTGTCGGTCGAGATCTCGAGCAGCGTCTCGTCCTGCTCGACCGCCTCGCCGACGGCCTTCTTCCACTCCAGCACCGTCCCCTCCATCACGCTCTCGCCCATCTTGGGCATGACGACTTCGACTCGGGCCATAACGGGAGCGCGAACGCGCGAGGGGGCTGAACGGACGGGGACGGCGAAGATACCGTGCCCCGAACGTCACCTCAGCGGTCGCGCTCCCGGGTCTGCGTGAAAAGCCCGCAGGCCGTCGGCCAGGCCGTCGGCCGCCTACCTCATCAGGGCGGGCGCAGGCGGACGGGAGATGGACGGCTTCGCCGCAGGCCGCGAGATCGTCGCCGCGCCCGGGAGCACCGGCTCGCTCTCGGTCTCCTCGACGCTGGCCTCGGCGGGTGCGTCAGGCGTGGGCGTCGGAGCCGCGAGAGGCTCGAAGGTGGGCGGCGCCGCGGCCTGGAGCCCGCCGCTGCCGACGGGCGCCGAGATCATCTCCGTCATCGCGTCGACGTCGCTCTGCGAGAGGAGCCCTTCGACGGCCTCGAGGAGGTGCGTCACGCACGTGGCCCGGTACATCAGGTCCTCACGGATCTCGCCGCGGTGCGCGACCGCGTACTGGATCTGGACGTTCAGGATCGACCACTGGCACTTGAGGTCGATGTAGCCGAGCGCCAGGATGCGCTCCAGCTCCTCCATGCTGTCGATCTCGCTCGTCACGTTGAGGATCTGGTTGCGGAGGCCACGCACGTAGGCGAGGGTCGCCTGGAGCTGCGAGTGGGCGGCGTCCTCCCACTCGGCGAGGGTTCGGTTCCAGGACTCGTCGAGCTGGGGATCCTTGAGGGTGTCTTGGACGCTGTAGGGGGTCAGCATAGGGGGGTAGAGGGTTGACGGTCCCGACGGGCGACAAAAAGGATTCCATCTGTGCCCACCTCGACGGCCACGCTCTCTGCTCCCCCACACCCTGTTCCGTCTCATCGTCCGCGTCACAATCCGTTCCGTTCTGTGCCGCATGGTGGACGAAACGAAACGGTAGCGCGCCGGGCGAGACCGCGTCTACGACTGAGACCGAACGGCCGGATCCGGGTCGTAGAGGGCCGTTCCAGGGCCACTGAGGCCGTTCCCGTTTGCTGAGCGTCTTGCCGTGCCGCGCCGCCTCGGGGCCGAACGACCGATGGCCCAGTGATTGGTAAGAGGGGGCTACGACCGAGTTCGAACCTGCGCGGCCCCGCCGCCCTCTCCCCAGACCGTCCATGGATGCCCTGACCGACCCGCAGGCCCAGATCACCCTCCTCGAGCGAGAGCTTGGGACGGCTTCCGCCGCCGAAGTCGTCGACATGGTCCGCTCCATGGAAGACCAGCTCACTGACCTCTACCGCCAGAAAGAGATCTCTGGCGACGGCGAGCTGCCGGAGCAGTACGCCCGGGTGACGAAGGAGCTGTACGCCTTCTACCTCGACCGCGACCAGCTCAAGGAGCGCTACGGCGTCGGCTCCAGCGAGGAGCTGGTCGAGCTGATCGACAGCATGGACGCCCAGCTCGCGGCCCTCTACGAGGAGGGCAGCGAGTTGCAGGACGCCGCGGCCGAGGCGAAGCGCGCCAAGCGGACCGCCACCAAGGCGACGGCGTCCGTCGAGCGGCTCCACAAGGAGCTGGGCACCGAATCGCCAGAGGACATCCTGGCCCTGATCCAGTCGATGGAGGAGCAGCTCGTCGAGCTCTACAAAGACCGCGAGACGACCGACCGCCTGCTGGCCTCGTCGGAGGACAGCGACACGTTCACGCAGCTCCAGGGGCTCTACGCCAAGCTCGAGACGGTCCAGCGCGAGCTGGGCGTCTCGCAGATCGAGGACGCCGTCGAGCTGGTCCGCTCGATGGAGGACCAGCTCTCGGAGCTCTACAAGGAGCGCGAGATCCCCGCCGACGGCGAGGGCGACACGGCCACCGCCGACGCCCTCCGCCGCGAGCTCGGCGTGAGCGGCCTCACCGAGGCGGCCAGCCTCGTCGAGTCGATGGAGGCGCAGCTCGCCGAGCTGTACAAGGAGAAGGAGGCGCTCGGCGCCCACGGCATCGCCGACGTCGACGAGGCGCTCGAGATGATCGACAACATGAAGGAGCAGCTCTCGGAGCTCTACCGCGACCGCGAGGCGACGACCCGCGCGCTCGAGATGGCCGAGGCCGGCGACCCGGTCCAGCAGCTCCAGCAGCTCTACGCCAAGCTCGACGTGCTCCGCACCGAGCTGGGCGTCAACGAGCCCGACGAGGCGGTCGAGCTGGTGCGCTCGATGGAGGACCAGCTCTCGGAGCTCTACGAGGACCGCGCGACGCTCACCCAGGCCGGCATGGGCTCGGCGCAGGAGATCCTCGAGGTGATGCAGTCGATGGAGGAGCAGCTCGGCTCGCTCTACGCCGACCTCGAGGCGATGAGCGCGGCCGGGTTCGACGACCCCGCCGCCGCCCTCGAGGTGATCTCGAGCCTCGAGCAGCAGGTCGTCGACCTCTACCAGGAGAAGGAGGCCGTGCTCGCCGCGCGGGGCCGCCTCGTGGCCGAGGGCACCGTGCCCGACAACGCCGTCCGCGGCCTCGACCTGATCGCGGCCGAGGTCGAGAAGGCGCACGCCTTCAGCGGCGCCCTCGCCGAGATGCGGTCGTCGCTCCAGACGGTCCTCGGCGAGCTCGAGGCCGCGCGCAAGCTCGAGGGCGAGCTGAAGGCCTACGAGACCCGCCTCGAAGAGATGGAGGCCGAGGCCACCGACCGGGCCGAGCAGAAGCTGGCCGCCGGCCGCTCGCTCGTGTCCACCATCCAGAACCTGCAGGGGCAGCTCGACGCGCTCTACGACGAGAAGCGCCGCATGTCGGAGGCCGGCGTGGCCGACGCCGACGAGGCGGTCTACCTGATCGGCAACCTCAAGCGCCAGCTCGGCGAGCTCTACACCGAGAAGCAGCGGCTCGTCGCCGCCGGCCTCTCCGACCCCGAGGAGCTGCTCGACCTCGTCCAGTCGATGGAGGACCAGCTCTCGGACCTCTACCGCGAGCGCGAGGAGTCGGAGAACGCCACCTCGGTGCTCGAGCGCGAGCTCGGCGTGGCCGACCCCGAGGCGGTCGTCGAGCTCGTGCGCACGCTCCGCGGCCAGCTCGAGACCTTCCACGCCCGCGCGCCGGAGTCGGCGGCGGCCGAGTCGGAGGCCCCGCTCTTCGCCGACGACGACGTCATCACGACGCTCGACGCCCTCGACGACGCCCCGATGAGCGACCGCCTGGTCGGCATCGACTACGCCGTCATCGCGATCGACGAGCAGGGCACGGTCGCGGCCTTCCACGAGCCCGACGGCGAGCTGGGCGGCCTCGACGCCCTCGAGACGGTCGGCAAGGGCTTCTTCACCGAGGTGGCCCCGTCGACCAACAACCGCCTCTTCTACGGCCGCTACAAGCGCGGGCTCTTCGACGGCGCCCTCGACACGGCCTTCCCCTACACGTTCCTGCACGGTGCGGACTCCGACAACCTCGTGGTCCAGATCCACCGCGCGAAGGGGGCCACGCACTCGTGGATCCTCCTCCGCCGCGCCTAGCCCCGTACCTGGGTCGCTTCGCGCCCGGGTCCCCCGCCTCGGGGCTTCGCCCCCGCTTGTTCACCACCCTCCGCTCACGCTCTACACCCCCTACCCATGAGCTTCGTCAACGGAACCCTTTCCAAGCTGCCCACGATGTCGCCACAGGAGCTGAACGCCCTGGACTTCGGCGTCGTCAAAGTCGACGACGAGGGCACCATCGAGTTCTACAACACCTACGAGAGCCAGCTCGCCGGCGTCGCCCCCGAGGCGGCCCGCGGCCGGAACTTCTTCACGCAGGTGGCCCCCTGCTCGAACAGCCGCCTCTTCTACGGCCGCTTCAAGCAGGGCATCGCCCGCGGCGACCTCGACGCCCAGTTCGTCTACACCTTCACGTACAAGATGCGCCCGACGCTCGTCCGCGTGATGATGCACAAGGACGACGAGGGCGGCAACTGGCTCCTGATCAAGAAGCGGTAGCTCTCGCCTGAGCGGACGTCCGGCACGGGCGCGGCTTCGGCCCGCCCGTGCCTCCGGACGCGCGCCCTCCTGCCGACGTGTCCACACCGCCCCTGGCATCGCCGCCGCCCGCAGCCGCCCACGGCCCGGCCGCTCACGGCCGCTGGCGCGACGCGCTCCACGCGCTCGCCCACTCGACCTCTCCTCTCTTCGTCTTCGACGACGCGGCCACCCCCGCGGCCTCGATCTGGACGGGCGCCCGCGCCTACGTCCGCACCTTCCGCGACGCGGGCCTCGTGCCCGGCGATCGCCTCCTCCTGGCCCTGCCCCCGTCGGCGGCCTTCGTGCAGGCCCTCGTGGCCGGGCTCTGGGAGGGTCTCACCGTCGTGCCCGCCCCGGCCGGCGCGTCCGACCGGACCGAGGTCTCTGACCTCCTCGAGGTCGTCGACGCCCGCGCCGCCGTCCTCCCCGAGGCGGGGCCGCACGCCTGGGCGCCCGACGACGTCGGCGGCCCGACCGGCGCGCCGGTGCTCCGCCCCACGGTCCACGGCCCGACGCCCGACGCCCGGTTTCTGCTCCGCACGTCGGGCACGAGCGGAGCGCCGACATGGATCGCCCTGTCGGACGCGAACGTCTGGGCCGTCGTCGACGCCCACCGCGAGCCGCTGGGGCTCCGCGGCGCCCGCGTCCTGTCGGTGCTGCCCTGGCACCACGCCTTCGGGCTGATCCTGGACTTGATCCCGGCCCTGCTGTGGGCCGACGAGATCGTCCGCGACCCGAACCACGGCCGCGACGCGGCGGCCCTCGTCGCCCTCGCCGAGGCGTCGGAGACGACGCACCTCTCGACGGTGCCCCTCGTCGTCCGCCGCCTGGCCGCCACGCCCGGCGGGCCGGACCTGCTCGGCCGCCTCGGAGGCGGCATCGTCGGCGGCGCCCCGATCACGGCCGACGTCGCCCAGGCGATGCACGGCACGGCGCTGCGCGTGGGCTACGGGCAGACCGAGGCCTCGCCCGGCATCGCGCTCGGGCAGGCCGGCCACGGCGCGCCGAACCTGCTGGGCCGCGAGCTCGGCTGCACCGTCCGCCTCGACGCCGACGGCGTGCTCGCCTTCCGCGGCCCGAACGCCGCCCTCGGCACCTGGTCCGCCGCCTCGGGGCTGGCGCGCCTCGACCCCGACCGCTGGGTCCGCACGCTCGACCACGCCGAGCGGCGCGGCGGCGATCTCTACTTCCGCGGGCGGGCAGGCGACGCCTTCAAGCTCGACAACGGCCGGTTCGTCCGCGCCGGCGACGTCGAGGCCCGCCTCCGGTCCGACGTGCCCGGCGTGCTCGACGCCGCCCTCTCGACGCCCGACGGCCACGCCCTCGACCTCGACCTCCTCGTCGCCGACGACGCCGCGCTCCCCGAGGCGGCGGTCCGCGACACACTGGGGCCGCATCGCTACCGGCTCCACACGATTCGTGCTCACACCCGGGCCACATGGCCGACGCTCCCGAAAGGGACCGTCGACCGCCGCGCCCTCCACACTCCTTCCCCTGCCATGCCCTCCGCGACCGCGCTCTCCCTCGGCCCCAACCGCCCCCTCGACGTCCGCCGCCTCGAGCAGGCCGCGATCGAGGACCGACCCTCGGTGAGTCTCACCGACCGAGCCCGGTCGGCCATGTCCGCCTCGCGGCGCGCCCTGGACGCCGCCGTGGCGGCGGGCCGGCCGGTCTACGGGATCACGACGGGCTTCGGCCCGCACGTCTGCTCGCCCGCCTCGGGCGGCACCGCGCACGGCGACGGCCTGACGGCCCACCTCGCGGCCGGCTGGGGCGGCCCGGCCCCGGCGCCGGTCGTGCGGGCGACGATGATGGTGCGGGCGCAGCAGCTCGCGCAGGGCCACTCGGGGCTCGCCCCCGAGGTGGCGACGGCGCTCCTCGGCCTCGCGCGGGCGGGCATCGTGCCCTTCGTGCCGACCGTCGGGTCGGTGGGCGCGAGCGGCGACCTGACGCCCCTGGCGCACATCGCGCGGGTGCTGACCGGCTCCGGCTTCGCCGTCGACACGGTGACCGGCGAGCGGATCCCGGCCACGACGGCGCTCGCGCAGGCGGGCCTCGAGCCGCTGGCCCTCTCGGGCCGCGAG
>JBCCQJ010000264.1:0-6086 GCA_039024395.1 Bacteroidota bacterium
CCGCGTCGCGCTGCATCGCGCCCGCCCCATTCGGGCGGGGCACGCCCTGGCGTCGTCTGCTTCGCGCTCCTTCCGGAGGCCCGGCTCGCTCGCGCACGCCCACGTTCTGAAAACCTCAACGCCCTCTGAGCCACCCGGAGGGCGAGGCCGGCCCGAGGCGGGCGGAACCGTGCCTACCTGCGCCGGGGTAGCTTGCCCTCGTGGCCCAGGACGCACCCGGCTCCCAGCAGAAACGACCTCCGCGGCGGCTCGTCCGCCGCCTCGGGGCGCTGCTGTGGCCCTACCGCTGGCACGTCGCGGCGGCGCTCGCGCTCACGCTGGGCGTGGCCTTCCTGGGTCCGCTGCGGCCGCGGCTCGTCCAGGTCGCCGTCGACGACTTCATCGTGCCCGGCGACGCGGCGGGCCTGCTGCGGATCGTCGGGCTGATCGGGCTGGTCCTCCTCGGGGAGGGCGTGTTCTACTTCGCGCTCGGCTACCTCACGCAGTGGGTGGGGCAGCACGCGCTCTACGACCTCCGCACGCGCGTCTTCCGGTTCGTCGAGCGCCAGCGGCTCGCGTTCTTCGACCGGACGCCCATCGGCACGCTCATCACGCGGGCCACGAACGACATCGAGGCGCTCGCCGACCTCCTCTCGGCCGGCGCGGTGACGATGCTGGGCGACCTCGCGCGGCTCCTGTTCATCGGCTACTTCATGCTGTCGCTGGACCTGGAGCTGGGCCTCGTGGCGTTGCTGGCGCTGCCGCCGATGGTGGCCGCCACCGAGGTGTTCCGGCGCAAGATGCGGGCGGCGTACCGCGAGACGCGCAAGCAGGTCGGCCGCCTCAACGCGTTCATGCAGGAGCACGTGACGGGCATGAGCGTGGTCCAGATCTTCGGCCGCGAGGCCGTCGAGCAGCGCCGCTTCGAGGCGGTCAACGACGCCCACCGCAAGGCGCACATCCAGACGGTCTACTACTACGCGCTTTTCTACCCGGTCGTCGACGTGATCGCGGCGGTGGCCCTGGGCCTCGTCGTCTGGTTCGGCGGCACCGAGGCGATGCGCGAGGCGCTGACGGTGGGCACGCTGATCGCGTTCGTGCAGTACGTGCGGATGTTCTTCGAGCCGGTCCGCAACCTGTCCGACCAGCTCAACGCGATCCAATCGGCCTTCGCCGCCTCGGAGCGGGTCTTCGACCTCCTCGACGACGACCAGTCGTTCCCCGAGGCGGCCCGCCCCGCCCACTTCCCTGGCGGACGGGCGCGCGGCCGCATCGCCTTCGAGAACGTGTGGTTCGCCTACGAGCGGCTCCCTGCGGTCGCGGGAATGGGGATTGGGGACGAGGGATTGGGGGATGGCGCAGACCCCTCGCTCGAGATCCCCAATCCCCGACCCCCAACCCCCAACGCCCAGCCCGACTGGAACTGGGTCCTCCGCGACGTCTCGTTTACCTGCGAGCCGGGCGAGACGCTCGCGCTCGTCGGCGCGACCGGCAGCGGCAAGACGACCATCCTGTCGCTCCTGCTCCGGTTCTACGAGCCGCAGCGCGGGCGCATCACCATCGATGGCATCGACGTGCGCGATCTGCCGCTCGACGAGCTGCGGCAGCAGGTCGGGCTCGTGCTCCAGGACGTGTTCCTGTTCTCGGGGACGATCGCCGAGAACGTGACCCTCGGCGACCCCGAGGTGGCGCACGACCGCGTCGCCGAGGCGGCCCGCCTCGTGGGCGCCGACCGCTTCATCGAGCGGCTGCCGGAGGGCTACGCCTCCGAGGTGGGCGAGCGCGGCGCGACGCTCTCGCTCGGCCAGCGCCAGTTGCTCTCGTTCGTGCGGACGCTCCTCTACGACCCGTCGCTGCTGGTCCTCGACGAGGCCACCTCCTCGGTCGACACCGAGACCGAGGAGGCCGTCCAGCGCGCCGTCGACGTGCTGATGGACGGGCGGACGGCGCTCGTGGTGGCGCACCGCCTCTCGACCGTCCAGCACGCCGACGAGATCCTGGTCCTCCACCGCGGCGAGATCCGCGAGCGCGGCAGCCACCAGGCGCTGCTGGCGCAGGACGGGCTCTACCGCCGCCTCTACGAGCTGCAGTACGCCGACCAGGAGCGGGCCGCAGTCTGACGCCTCGGGGACCGCCGCCGACCGACCGCGGACCGCCGCCTCGGAGAGGGGACGACGGACTGAGGCGGGACGACGGACCACAGACCACGGACGACGGCCAGAGAGCGCCCTCCTCGGTGCCGCCCGCCTCGGTGCCGCCCGCCTCGGTGCCGCCCGCCTCGGTGCCAACGCCTGAGAGGTGGCGAAACGGTCCCAACTATGTCTCCTCCCCCCAGCGGGGGGAGGCTGGGAGGGGGGCGACGGATCGACCGCCACGCCGGCTCCGAGGCGGTCCCGAATTCCCCACCCTGTCTGTCGGAGGAGAGGAATGCCCGCGCTGAAGACGGCGCGGGCACGGAATCGGCGACCCCCGAGGCGGAGGGGTTGACACGCACGAGCAATTGGTTTATCGTTCATCGTCGATAAACGATCATCCTGTTTCACCCAGACCCCGGAGCCCATGCTCGCATCCCTCCTCGCCCCTTCCGCTGACGACTGCGGCGGCACCTCCGACTGCTGCGGAGACTCCGGCTGCTGCGGAGGCGGCTGCTGCTAACCCCCTCGCGGCGGGGCCGTCCCCGTCGCCGACCCTCCGATGACCGACTCCTCTCCCGACACGCGCCTCGACACGCTCCCCGAGGCGGATCTCGCCCGCTGGGCCAAGGCCCTCGGCCACCCCGCCCGCCTCGCCATCCTTCGCACGCTCTCCCGGCGAGGCGAGTGCGTCTGTGGCGAGGTCGTCGAGGTCGTCGGCCTCGCCCAGTCGACCGTGTCCCAGCACATCAAGATTCTCCGCCAGGCGGGCCTCGTGAAGGGGACGGCCGACGGCCCCCGATCCTGCTACTGCCTCGACCCGGACGGGCTGCGTGAGATGGCGAGCGAGTTCACCTCCCTCCTCGCGGGTCTCGAGTCGTGCTGCGATGGCGACTGCTGCTGACCCCGAGGCGGACGGTCGCACGTCGGTCCTCTTCGTCTGCACCCACAACTCGGCCCGGTCGCAGCTCGCCGAGGCGCTCCTCTGGCACCGCCTCGGGGACCGCTACGCGGCCTTCAGCGCCGGCACGGTCGCGCGGGGCGTCCACCCGCTCGCCGTCGAGGCGCTCGCCGAGGCGGGCGTGCCGGCCGACGGCCTCGCGTCAAAGACCATCGAGAGCCTGGACGGCCACGCGTTCGACATCGTCGTGACGGTCTGCGACCACGCCCGCGAGGCGTGTCCCTACCTGCCGGCCAAGGAGAAAAACCTCCACCGCGCCTTCCGCGACCCGTCGGCCGAAGACACCGAGGCGGGTCAGCGGGCTGCCTTCGCCGAGGTCCGCGACGAGATTGCGGCCTGGATCGACACCACGTTCGGGCCGTGACGGTGAAGGCCCCCGACCGCCTCGGGGAGGTGCTGGCCCTCCTCACCGCCTCGGGGCTGCCGACGGACGACCTCGCCGGGGCGGATCCGAGCGACTTTCGCGTGGTCGAGCGCGCCGGCCGCGTCGTCGGGTGCGTGGCCGTCGAGGCATATGGCGGCGCAGGTCTCCTCCGGTCGCTGGCCGTGGCCGAGGGTGCGCGCGGCGAGGGGCTCGGCGGCGTCCTCGTCGAGGCGGCCGAGGCTCTGGCCTGCGAGCGCCGCCTCGGGGCGCTGTACCTCCTCACGACGACGGCCGCCCCGTTCTTCGAGGCCCGCGGCTACGCGCCCGTCGACCGCGCCGAGGTCCCCGAGGCGGTTCGCCGGTCGGCCGAGTTCTGCTCGGTGTGCCCGGCCTCGGCGGCGTGCCTGGGCAAAAGGCTGTCCCCCTGAGACGCCGGGGACCGGTGCGGCGGCTCGGCCGTTGACTGCTCACGCTCCTGCCTCTGCCATGCGCGCTTTTCTCGCTCTCGGACTCGTCGCTGCCCTCGCCGGATGCTCTGGCGCCTCCATCGACGAGGCGTACGGCCAGCCCGACGCCTTCGACTGGACCTACTTCCACGGCGAGGCCGGCGACGTCGTCGTGGCGATCCAGGAGACGCTCTCGTTCAGCGGCCTCCGCGTCGAGTCGGTCCGCGAGGAGGCCGGCGGCATCCTGGTCACGCTCGGCGCACGGTCGGGGCGGGCCGAGTTCTCCCAGATCCTCGTCCAGGCGACCGATGTGGAGGACTACACCGCGCGCGCGCAGATCTACCCCGTCCAGGCGCGCCTCCCGCGGTGGCTCGAGATGGAGGTCTCGGGGCGGATCTAGCCCGCCTCGTCGAGCCGCATCCGGACCGCCTCGGGGAGCGGCGTCGGCCGGCCGGTGGCGGTCTCGACCCACACCATCGTGGCCTCCGCCTCGGCGTAGAGCGTCGCGCCGTCGTCGGACGTGACGCGGTAGCTCGTCGGGAGGGAGGTGCGCCCGGGGGCGCCGAAGGCGACCTCGACGCGGAGCGGCGCCGTGTCGGTGACGGGCCGCCGGTACTGCACGCTCGCCGCGACGACCACCGGCCCGCTCGCGCTCCAGTCCACCTCCCCGAGGCGGCCCAGCGCGTCGATGCGGGCCTGCTCGCAGAGCGTCAGGTAGACGGCGTTGTTGAGGTGCCCGTAGGCGTCGAGGTCCGACCAGCGGGGCGTCAGGCGGGAGGTGTGGGTCATGGGGGAGTGGAAAGTGGGTGCGGTCGTGGAAAAGTTCCGGACAGCCGATCGCCGCACCGCCTCGGGGCGAGGGCAGGTTGGACCACGGACCACGGACCACGGACCACGGACCCGTCGGGCGCCGACGTTTCCCGTCACGTCTGCCATTTCCTCGTTCCCCATTCCCCGTTCCCCCTCGCCCGCCTATCCTTCGGCCGACCCGCCTCGGGGCATCGCCGGCCCCGAGGCGGTAGCACCCCCATTCCCCATGCGCCTCGCCCTCGCCGCCCTCGTCGTCGCTCTCGCCGCGTGCGGCCCCGAGGCGGACGCGCCCCCGCCCGTGACCGACGCCTCCGCCCTCGCCGACTCTGTCGAGGCCATCGCCGCCCGTACCCCCGAGGCGACCGTCGCCGTGGTGGTCCGCCGCGATGCGCCCGGCGATACCGTCGCGTACTCCCGCCTCGGGGACCGGGCGTTCCACGCCGCCTCGACGATGAAGGTGCCGGTCATGATGGAGGCCTTCCGGCAGGTCGAGGCCGGACGGATGGCCTGGGACGACCCCGTGCGCGTCGAGAACCGGTTCCGCTCGATCGTCGACGGCTCGGAGTACCAGATCGGCGACGACTCCGACGACGGGCTCTACACGTCGCTGGGGAGCGACGTGAGCGTCCGCAACCTCACCGAGCGGGCCATCACGACGTCGTCGAACCTGGCGACGAACCTGCTCATCCAGCTCGTCTCGGCCGACGCGGTGCAGGCGACCGTCGACCGCCTCGGGGCGCCGGGGATGCGCGTGCTGCGGGGCGTGGAAGACCTCAAGGCGTTCGACGCCGGCCTCAGCAACGAGACGACCGCCGACGCGCTCGCGACGCTCCTCGAGGCCCTCCGCGACGGCCGCGCCGTCTCCCCCGAGGCGGACGCCGAGATGCTCGACATCCTCGACGACCAGCAGTTCAACGAGATGATCCCGGCGGGCATCCCCGAGGGCATCCGCATCGCGCACAAGACGGGCGAGATCACGCGCACCCACCACGATGCCGCCGTCGTCTACCCCGAGGCGGGCGCGCCGTACGTGCTCGTGATCCTGATCGAGGGGCTGGACTCGAAAGAAGACTCCGCCCGCCTCGGGGCCGAGGTCAGCCGCGCCGTGTGGCAGGCATTGGTAGAGGGGGCATAGCACTCCTCGACAGGAGGACAAAGCCTCTTTCTCGTGTCATCCTGAGCGGAGGGCGCAGCCCGGAGTCGAAGGATCTCTGATGAGCACCCCGCCCGATGCACTCGCCCCGAGGCGGTGCCCGGCGGAGATCCTTCGACTCGCTGCGCTCGCTCAGGATGAACTGTGCAGAATGTCAAGGGCTCAAGCCCAAGCCGTCCACGTACGGCTCCCGGTAGTGCAGCACCGCCCACGCCTGACGCGCCAGCTTGCTCGCCACCGC
>JBCCQJ010000265.1:0-6079 GCA_039024395.1 Bacteroidota bacterium
CCGACGACCAGCAGGTGCGGGCCGGTCTCGGCGACCACCTCCCGGATGGCCTCGTCCGGCTCGCCGGTGCGGACGATGGCGTGGATCCGCAGGCGGGGCCGCTGGGCGACGAGCTCGGTTGCGAGGGCCAGGAGCGTGGTGCGCGCGAGGCTCCGGGCCTCGGCGGCCCGCGAGGCGCGGTCGATCCCGGGCGCGCTCGGCTCGGTCACGTGCACCAGGTCGAGGGGCGCGCGGTAGGCCTCAGCGAGACCCGCTGCCCACTGCGCAGACGCCGGGACCTCGTCGAGCAGGGCGTTGACGTCGAGGGCGAGGAGCACGCGCTGCGGCGGCCACGGCCCATCCGCCGCCGCCTCGGGGCGGACCGTCAGGACGGGGCACGGCGCCCGCCGCGTGACGGCCTCCGCGACGCTCCCGAGGAGGCCGCGGCGCCAGCCGGTGCGGCCGTGCGTGCCCATCACGATCAGGTCGGCCTCCTCGTCGTAGGCGACGTCGAGGATCGCGTGGGCCGCCTTGCGGCCGGTGACTTCGGTCTCGGTCACCGCGATGAGGTCGACCGGGTCGACGTCGGCGTTCTCCGCCGGCCGGGGCAGGCCGAGGTCGTCGCACACGTCGCCCAGGGTGATCTCGGCGCGGGCGCCGGCCGGGCTGTGGGGCCACTGCCGCTCCGGCGCGGCGGCGTCCTCGACCACGTGGAGGACGTGAAGCTCCGCGCCGAAGCGGTCGGCGAGGTAGGCTGCGTGGCGGTAGGCGCGCTCGGCGCACGCCGAGAAGTCGGTCGGGAAGAGGATGCGGTCGATCATGACACAGGGGGGCTGGAGCGCCCTTTGGGTCGCTACAAGGAATGGAGGGCACGCTTCGCGTGCGGAGGAATGGAGGGACAGACGTTGGCGGGATCCCCCGTTGGCGGGACCCCCGATAGGTTGTCGTGAGCTGGGCCGCTCAAAACAGAGCACGGTGGAGAGGCCGGATGGATGGGCTGCGCCGTCCTGCCGGGGTCCCGCTTTTGTGGGAACGACAGTGGTTTTGAAGAGCCTCCGCGTCTATCGAGTCCATGGCAAGCTCTAGACGACGGGGTCGCCGGGGCGGAGGACGTCGGCGACGCGGCGGCGGGGCGTGCCCGTCGCCTCGACGGGCGTCCCGAGGCGGAAGACGACCTGGGGGTGGCCGTGGCCGGCGATCGCGGCCACCTCGGGGCGGAGCGCGGCCACCTCGGTGGGCTGGTTGAAGTAGCTCGCCGCCAGCCCCTCGGCGGCCCCGAGGAGGAGCACGCGCTGGAGGGCGGCTCCGGCCCGCACCCAGTCGGCGCGGCGGTCGGTGGCGGTCGAGATCACGAGCAGCGCCGGGGCAGCGTGTGCGAGCCGCCGCGCCTCGGCGGCGAGGAAGCGGGCCTCGGTGCGGAGGTAGCTCAGGCGGTCCCACCCGCCCTGCACGTCGTCGGGCACGCCGTCGGCGCGGGCGTCGCCGGTCGGGCGGAGCCACGCGCGCAGCTCGGCGACGGTCGCCTCGTCCTCGCCCTGGGCGCGGATGGCCTCGGCGACGAGGTCGGCGAGGGCGCCCCGCTCGGCCTCGCCCTGGACCACGTGGAGGTGCACGCCTTCGTCCTCGGCCGCGGCGCGGAAGGCGTCGAGGAGGGCGCCCGGCACGGCGAAGTCGGCGTACGGGTCGCGGTTGGTGTGGCGATGGCGGATGGCCCGAAACAACGCCTCCTCCGCCTCGGTGGCGCGGGACGGACCGGCCAGGCGGAGCCGCGCGACGAGGTCGGGGTCGTCGCTGGCCGCCGGCGCGGTTTCGATGGTGGCGAACCCGTAGTGGTGGGCCGCGAGGCGGAGCGTGAACAGGGCCGCGCCGCACGAGACGACGGCCTCGCGCGCCTCGGGGTCGACGCTCCGCACGACGCGGGCGCGGTCGACGAACACCTCGACCTCTGGCCCCGAGACGCGGAACCGCCACGGCTGCGTGTTGAGCACGCTCGGGGCCTGGACGGCCCAGTTGAGCATCACGGCGAGCTGCGCTTCGGGCGGCCCGTCCTGGGGGAAGTCGGCGTCGGTGACGGCGCGAGGGCCGGCGCTGGGCGAGAACACGGCAGGCATGGGGCTGGAGCAACCGGCTCGCCGGTTGCAGGAATGGAGGGCGCGCTCCGCGCGCGGAGGAATGGAAGGAGGGTCTCGGAAACGTGGGCTGTACCGAAAAAGCAGTCCCGGCACAGACCTGTCGACAGACCTAGGTGTCGTGGAGGGCCAGGGCCTCGGGGCGTGGCCGGGCGACGGGGCGCGGCACGTCGGCGGCGTCGGTGAGCGGGAAGCGGCCGTACGACGGGATCGCGAGCACCGCGCAGGGCGCGCGACGGAGGACGCTCTCGGCCACGCTCCCCAGCGCCAGCCGCTCGAGCCCGGTGCGCCCGTGCGTGGGCATCACCAGGAGGCCGGCCCCGAGGCGGTCGGCGGCCTCGAGGATCACGGCGGCCGGCGGCCCGGGGCTCACCTCGATCGCCCCGAGGCGGGCGGGGTCGATGTACCGCCGGGCGAGCGACCCGAGCGCCGCCTCGGTGCGGGCGCGCACCTCGGGGACGGACGCAGCGAGCTGCGACCCGAGCCCGTACACCTCGGGGAGGTTGGGCAGGTGGACGGCGTGGAGCAGGTCGACGTGCGCGTCGTAGAGGGCGGCCAGGCCGTCGGCGAGCGTGAGCGCGACGGCCGACGAGGCCGAGAAGTCGGTCGGCACGAGGATGCGGTCGACGTCGGTGGGCGTCTCGCGCGCGGCCTCCACCCCGACGGCCAGGACGGGGCAGTCGAGGTGGTGCAGCACGTGCTCGGTCGTGCTCCCCACGACGGCGCGCCGGAGCCCCCGGCGGCCGTGCGTGCCCATCACCACGAGGTCGGCCTCGCGGGCCGCCTCGACGATCGCCTCGGGGACCGACGCCACCTGGCGCGTCGTGTCGACCCGCGCGACCCCGTCGGGCGTCTCGTAGCGGTGGGGGGTGCCGGGCTCGGTGCCCGTCACCGGCTTCAGCCGCAGCACCTCTAGCGTCGCCCCGAGGTGGTCGGCAAGGAAGGCGGCGTGGGCGAAGGCCCGGTCGGCGCAGGGCGCGTCGTCGGTGGGAAAGAGGACGCGGTCGAGGGCGATCATGGGTGGGCGGAGAGGGCCCTGGTCGGGCGGAGAGGGGGCCTCCAGATTGGCTCGCCCCGAGGCGGGGGGCTGACGGGGCGGGACCGCTCGGGGTGTCGCCGGATGCCGCCTCGGAGCGTGGTGGGATCCCCTACGATCGCGGACCCACGTGGGGCCGGCGCCGCCACGGCGAGGGGACCGTGCCTGTCCCCCGAGGCGGTCGCGATCCAGCACCTTGGGGCATCTGCACTCGCCTCGCCTCCGATGACCCGCATCGTCGCTGCCGTCGACTTCTCCCCGCTGTCCATCGAGGCGCTCGACTACGCCCTCGACTTGGCCCGCGCGACGGGCGCCGAGGTCCACGCGGTCTACGTGCTGCCCTGGCCGAACGCCGGCCGCTTCGAGGCGCCCGGCGGGGCGCGGACGGCCGCCGAGGAGGAAGGGGCGGAGCGCCGCCGGGCGGTCGACGCCCTCCGCGCGCTGCTGACCGACGCCGCCGACGTCTCGACCGACGCCACCATCCGCCGCAGCCGCGACCCCGTCTCGGCGCTGACCACCTACGCCGAGGCGGCAGGCGCCGACCTCCTCGTGGCCGGCGCGTGCGGCGAGCGCTGCCCCCGCCTCGGGGCCGTCGCGGCCGAGCTGTCCGAGGCCGCCCCGTGCGACGTGCTGCTGATCCCGCCGGGATTCGTCGCCCCGGAGGCGACGCCGCGCCGCGTGCTGGCGGCGGTCGATGGGTCGGCGGCCTCCGAGCCGCTCCTGGCGTTCGCCTTCGGGCTCGCGGGCGACCTCGGGGCCGCCTCGGTGGACGTCGCCCACGTCCTCGAGCCGATGCCGTACGCGGCCCGGTGGATGCAGGAGGCCCTCCTCGGCGCCGCGCCGGAGATCCGCGACCGGGCCACGACCGACCTGTGCGGCCTCGTCGAGGCGGCCCGGCGGCAGGCCGTCCGCCCCGAGGCGGTCGAGGTGGCGGTGCACGTCGAGCGGGGCAAGGCCGCGCCGGCCCTCGCGCGCCTCGCCGAGGCCCTGCGCACCGACCTGCTGATCGTCGGCCCGCACGCCGAGCGGCCCGCGTTCGACCGCCTCCTCGGCAGCACCGCCCGAAACGTCGTCCGGCGGATGCCGTGCCCCGTCCTCATCGCCCGCAGGTCGGTCGCCGTCGGCGGCACCCCGACCCGCCCCGAGGCGGTCGCCGAGGCCGTGTAAGGGCGACCCCTGCACGCCGCCGGGGGCGTGCTCCTCCCGGGCCTGCGGAGCGCCCCGTCAGCGGCCGACCGCCTCGGGGCCGACCCTGAAGGACACCCGGTCCGGCACGCCCCGCAGACCGCCCCTCTGCCCCAAACGCCCTCCCTCCCATGCTCGACCTCACGACCATCCTCTTCCCCACCGACGACTCGCCGGCCGCCGAGGCGGCCCGGCCCGTTGCCGAACGGTTCGCCCGGCGCCACGGCGCGGCGCTCCACGTCCTGCGCGTCGAGATCGTACCGCCCGTGGGCGACCTCCGGTTCGACGCCGAGGCGGACACGCAGGTCACCGACGCCGGCGTGGTCGAGGTGCGACGGCGCCACCCGACGGCCGGCGGCGCCATCCTGGCCTACGCCGACGAGATCGGCGCCGACCTCGTGGTGATGGGCACCCACGGGCGGAGCGGGTTCACCAACATGGTGATGGGCTCGACGGCCGAGTTCGTCCTGCGCCGCGCCGACTGCCCCGTCCTGACGGTCGGGCCGAAGGCCGGCGCGCCCGAGAGCGGGCCGATCCTGGCGCCGGTCGAGTTCACGTCCGACTCGGACGCGGCGCTCGAGACGGCCGTGGCCCTCGCCGAGGCCGAGGGCGTGCCCCTGGTGGCGGTCCACGTCGTCGAGCCGGTCGTGATGCCGGTGCCGTACGCCGTCTCGGTCTCGGCCGTCGACCAGAGCGGGCTGGTCGACCGCGTGCGCGAGACGCTCCAGACGTGGATGCAGACGCGCGCGACGGGCCCGGTGCGCGCGTCGGTCGAGGTGCGCGAGGGCGACGCCATCGGCCAGATCCTCGACGCGGCGAGCGCGCACACAGCGGCCCTCATCGTGCAGGCCAGCCACGGCCGGACGGGCGTCGCGCGCGTCCTCCTGGGCAGCATCGCCGAGGCGGTCGCGCGGCGGGCGCCGTGCCCCGTGCTCACGCTCCGCACCGGCGTGCCCGGCCTCGTCCGCGACGCCGACCCCGAGGCGGCCACCACCCCGATCCCCCGCGCCGACTGGGGCCAGCTCTTCGACGTCCTGTCGCGGCGGGCCGCCCAGGCCCCGCACGCCGTCTCGGTCGCGGTCGTCTCGCCCGACGCCTCGGGGACGGTCTACGACCGCGCGCGCCTCCTCGGGGTGACCTACGACGAGCGCGACGACGCGGTCGGGGTGATGGTCGAGGGCGGCCAGCACCACGTCGTCCGCCCGTTCGCGATCCGCTCGACGGCCGGCGCATGGACGCTCGACGCCGCCCGCGACGCCGACGCGCCCGGCCCGTGGACGCTCGACGTGATCCGCGCCGACGGCGCGCACGAGCGCATCGCGATTGCGCCGATCTCCGAGGCGGTCTCTGCCTGACCGCCCCGGCGCCGCTCCCCGCCTCGGAGCTGTGGTGGGCTCCAGGGCGGGGGCGGCAGTCTTGGAGCGAATTGCAGGAGGGTACCCGCTACCGTGCCCCCAACCGAAGGGGCAAACGGCGGGTGCGTCGTTCGTGGGGCGTGGGACGGAGGCCCGGCGATGGCACGCCGCATCGCACGTGCCCCCACGTCCAACGGCCTACGCCCTGGACGGGGTCTACAACCGTCCTGCCGGTTGATCTAGGGCGTGTGGACAATCACCCAGATCGGCGCGCACGGCCCAGATTCCGCCTTCGCCGCGTCGCACTCGTCGTCCGGGGCGACGACCCCGACCTCCTCGCGCTTCTTGCGAGGCCGAAATCATGACCTCGCGCGAGCCTGACCTCGCGAATGTCC
>JBCCQJ010000266.1:0-5968 GCA_039024395.1 Bacteroidota bacterium
GGGCCTCCTCTCCGACCGACCCTCTGACCGATCCGGCTTCGGCCGCCCGATTCACCCACCCCCGTTTTCATGGATTCGAATACGCTCGCCCTGCTGATGCCCCTCGCGGGGGCGCTGGCGCTCGGCTACGCCTTCCTCCGCACCCGCTAGGGGCACCAGCAGGGCGAGCGTATTCGAATCCATGAAAACGGGGGTGGGTGAATCGGGCGGCCGAAGCCGGATCGGTCAGAGGGTCGGTCGGAGAGGAGGCCCGCGCTCGGCCTGCTGGGGCAGGCGGCGGGGGCTAGCGGCGGTTGTGAGCGTTCATGGCCGCCGTCAGGCCGTCGCGGACGAACGTGAAGACGGCCTGGGCCGCCTCGGCGACGGCCTCGTCGGCCGCCGCGCGCTCGTCGTCGTCGAAGGGAGACAGGACGAAATCGACCTGTTGGCCGGGGGGGAAGCTATTTCCGACGCCTACCCGCAACCGGGGAAACTCGGTGGAGCCGAGGGCCTCGATCACGCTCCGCACGCCGTTGTGGCCGCCCGCCGAGCCCTTCCCGCGCACCCTCAGGCCGCCGATCTCGAGCGCCAGGTCGTCGTAGACGATCAGCACGTCGTCGGCCCCGATGCGGTAGCGCTCGAGGAGCCCCGCGACCGCCCGGCCGCTCCGGTTCATGAACGTGAGCGGCTTGGCGAGCGCGACCGGCGTCCCGCGCCACGTGCCCTCGGCCAGCAGGGCCTGGGCCGCCTCGGGGCCGAATGCCAGGCCCGCCTCGGCGGCGACCCGGTCGAGCACCTCGAAGCCGACGTTGTGGCGCGTCCCGTCGTAGTCCGGCCCGGGGTTGCCCAGCCCGACCACGAGGCGGGCGGGCTGGACGGCCGGCGGCGGCGGGGCGGTTCCGAAGAGGCGGGCGAGCCAGGACATGAAAGCAGCGAGGGCGCCGCGCCGGCAGTCGGCGCCGCGCCCTCGGGCGTCGGTCGGACGGGCTAGCCGTCGTCGCCGTCGGCGGCTGGGGCCTCGCCCTCGGGCGCCTCGGCGCCGTCGGCGGCCAGGGCCTCGCCCTCGGCCAGCTCGAGGCCCTCGTCCTCGGTCTCCTCGACGACGGCGCGCGGCGCGGTCACCGTGGCGACGGTCCGGTTCGGGTCGGTGAGCACCTCGACGGCGTCGCCCACGGCGATCTGCTCGACGTGCACCGACTCGCCCACCTCCAGCGGCGTGACGTCGATCGAGACGTGGCCCGGGATGTCCTTCGGGAGCGCCCGGATCTCGAGCTCGTTGAGCGGCTGCGAGAGGTTGCCGCCGGCCTTGACGCCGCGGGCCGTGCCCTCGAGGCGGATCGGGACGGTCATCGTGAGCGACTCGCCGGCGGTCAGCGCCAGGAAGTCGACGTGGAGCGGCTCGTCGGTGACCGGGTGGAAGTCGATGTCCTTCACGATCGCCTCGTGCTCGGCCCCGTCGACGCCGAACGCGACGCGGTACGTCTCGGTCGTGAAGATGAGCGGGCGCAGCTGGAGCGTGTCGACGGCGAAGTGGACCGGCTCGGTGCGCGAGCCGTAGAGGACGCACGGCACGAGGCCCTCGCGGCGCGTGGCCTTCACGGCCTTCTTGCCGGTCTCGCGCGGCTGAACGTCAAGGGAGATGGACTGCATCTGACGGGGTGGAACGTGCGGGGTCAGAAGGTGGAAGGTGCAGCGAGATCGGCTCTGAGGCCACCTTCAAACCTTCGAACGTTCCACCTTCACACCTTCCACGCTAATCGACGAAGAGCGTCGAGATCGACTTGTCGGAGCCGATGCGGTGGATCGACTCGGCGAAGAGCGGGGCGACGGTGATGACCTCGATCTTGTCGGACGTCCGCTGGAGCGGCACCGAGTCGGTCACGATGACGCGGCTGAGGGGGCTCGCCTCGATGCGGTCGATGGCCGGGCCGGAGAGCAGCGGGTGGGTGCAGAAGGCCTGCACGTCGAGCGCGCCCTCGTCGGCGAGCGCCTGCGCGCCCGACGTGAGCGTGCCGGCGGTGTCGCAGAGGTCGTCGATGAGGAGGCAGTTGCAGCCCTCGACGTCGCCGATCACGTTCATCACCTCGGCCACGTTCGCCTCGGGGCGGCGCTTGTCGATCAGCGCCAGGTCGGCCCCGAGGCGCTTGGCGTAGGCCCGCGCCACCTTCGAGGCGCCCACGTCGGGCGCGACCACGACCAGGTTGTCGCGGAAGCCCGACATGTCGCCCGCCACGCCGTCGCCGCCCACCGCGCCGTCGCCGCCCGCCGAGGCGGCCAGCGTGTTGGCGTCGAGCCACTGCTCGAACACGACGCTCCCGTAGAGGTGGTCGACTGGGATGTCGAAGAAGCCCTGGATCTGGGCCGCGTGGAGGTCCATCGTCAACACGCGGTCGACGCCGGCGTCCTGGAGCATCTTCGCGATCATCCGCGACGCGATCGAGACGCGGGGCTGGTCCTTGCGGTCCTGCCGGGCGTAGCCGAAGTACGGGATGACCGCCGTGATGCGCGCCGCCGACGCCCGCCGCGCCGCGTCGATCATCAGGAACAGCTCCATCCAGTGCTCGGCCGGCGGCGGCGTCGACTGGATGATGAACAGGTCGGTGCCGCGGATCGACTCCTCGTAGCGGACGTAGACCTCGCCGTCGGAGAAGTTGCGGAGGGTGACCGCCCCGAGGTCCTGGCCGTAGGCGTCGGC
Organism: Bacteroidota bacterium; assembly: GCA_039024395.1. Lineage (GTDB taxonomy): Bacteria > Bacteroidota > Rhodothermia > Rhodothermales > Rubricoccaceae > Rubrivirga. Next base: position 2,675 of record JBCCQJ010000266.1, read on the forward strand.
GATGCGGCGCGCGAGGGCGGGGTTGCTCCGGCCGGCAAAGATCGAGACGGGAAGTGCGGGAGCGGACACGGGCCTGGGGCGAGAGGGGAAGCGACGAGGCGGGGCCGCCTCGGGGCGGCGTCGGCCGCCTCCAGGGACGACCCGTTTCGTTGCCCGAGGAGGACTCGAACCCCCAATAACAGGACCAAAACCTGCTGTGTTGCCAATTACACCATCGGGCACCGAGCACCGGGACGGGACGACGGAGACCGACGCGGGAGCCCGATGCGCAGACGCGAAGTTAGCCGGCAACCCCGGCCCCGGGCAACGCGCCCGACCGCCCCCGCACGGCGCATCCGCTCTGCGCATCCGCTCCGCCCCGGGTCTTGCCCCTCTTTTCACCGCTCTCTCCGTGACCGACGCCCCCGCCACGCCCGGCCCCGACGAGCAGCACGCCATCGGCGTGCTGGGCGGCCTGGGGCCCTACGCCGGCCTCGACCTCGTCCGGTGGATCTTCGACGAGACCAACGCGCACCGGGACCAAGACCACCTGCCCGTCGCCCTGATCTCCTACCCCGGGCGCATCCCCGACCGCGGGGCGTGGCTGACCGACCCGTCGGCGCCGAGCCCCGTCCCGGGCATGATCGAGGTCCTCCGCCGCCTCGACGACGCCGGCTGCGCCGTCGCGGGCATCCCGTGCAACACCGCCCACGCCCGCCCCATCTACGACCGCCTCGGGGAGGCCCTCGACGCCGACGGCCGCGACCTCCGCATCGTCCACATGGTGGATTCCATCGTGGAGGCCCTCGCCGAGGTGGCGCCCGAGGCCCGGCGCATCGGCGTGCTGGCGACGTCGGCGTCGGTCGCGAGCCGGCTCCACAGGGTGGGCCTCGAGGCGGCCGGGCTCGAGGCCGTCGTGCCCGACGCTGCGCACCAAGAACGCGTGCAGGACGCCATCTTCGAGGCCGAGTGGGGCCTGAAGGCGCAGAGCGCACCGCCCGATGCCCGTGCACGCCAGGCCCTCCTCGACGCGGCCGACCGCCTCGTCGCGCGCGGCGCCGAGGCGGTGATCCTCGGCTGCACCGAGCTGCCGCTCGCGATCCCCGAGGCGGCCCGCGGCGGCGTCCCGTTCGTCAACTCGACGCGGGCGCTGGCGCGGACGCTCATCCGGGCCACGCACCCCGGCCGTCTCCGCGTGCCCGCGCGCAGCGCCGAGGCGGTGGGCGGCTAGAGGGCACCGTGCCGTGCCCTGCACATCCCGCCTCGGTGTGTACTTTCGGCCCGAACCGCCCCGCTGCCGCTGACCGTTTGCGACGCCGCTAGACCGTCCCCTCCCGGCCACTCTGCCCTCCTGGCCGCCCGATGCTTCGCGAACGCAGCTTGCTCCTCCAGCGCCTCCTCTTCGGCGCCGACCTCGTCCTGATTGCCCTCGCGTGGGGGATGTCGTGGTTCCTCCGGTTCGAGGTGCTCGCGCCCCCCGACTGGGTGCCGCTGGCGAGCTACCTCCGGTTCCTGCCGTTTGTGCTCGTCATCTGGAGCGCGGTGTTCCTGCTGTCGGGGCTCTACCAGACGCGGCGGGCGCAGCGTCTGCCGCTCGTGGTGTACGCCGTCGCCCGCGCGGTGGGGCTGGGGATCGCAGTCTCGCTCGTGGCGATGTTCTTCTACCGCGAGTTCTCGTTCTCGCGGCTCCACATGCTGCTGTTCGGCCTCATCTCGTCGGCGCTGCTGGTGGGGCTTCGGCTGTCGATCTACGCGGTACTGCGGCGGGGCCGGCAGCGGGGCGAGAACGTGCGCCGCGTGCTCATCGTGGGCGCCGGCAAGGCGGGGCAGCGGCTGGCGCGCGCGTTCCGCCACTACCCGTGGATGGGCTTCGAGGTGGTCGGCTTCCTCGACGACCGCCTCGGGGACGTCGAGGCGGAGCCGGCCGACCCGCTCTACCCCGAGCAGACGGCCGCGCCCCAGATCCTGGGCCGCGTCGATGAGGTCGGCGACGTGCTGGACCGCCTCGGGGACGTCGACCTGGTCTACGCCGCGCTCCCGCTCTCGGCCGCCGACAAGATCGAGGCCGTCGCCGAGGCGTGCGCCGCGCGGACGGCCCACCTCTGCTTCGTGCCCGACCTCCTCGGCCTGGGGCTCCTCACCAACAGCCGCATCTCGGACGTCGACGGGCTCCCGGTGATCCACCTCTACGACGAGGCGCCGTTCGACATCCGGCAGGTGGTCAAGCGCGGCGCCGACATCGCCTTCTCGGCCGTCGCGCTCGTGGTCCTCGCGCCGCTGCTGGGGCTGATCGCGCTCGCGGTCAAGCTGTCGTCGCCGGGGCCGGTCCTCTACCGCCAGACCCGGATGGGCCTGAACGGGCAGACGTTCGAGATCCTCAAGTTCCGCTCGATGCCCGTCGACGCCGAGGCGGGCACGGGGCCAGTGTGGTCGCAACGCGGCGAGCGCCGGGCGACGCCCCTGGGCGCCTTCCTCCGCCGGACGAGCCTCGACGAGCTGCCGCAGTTCTGGAACGTCCTCGTGGGCGACATGTCGGTCGTGGGGCCGCGCCCCGAGCGGCCGGCGCTGATCGAGGACTTCCGGCACCAGATCCCGGGCTACATGCTCCGCCACAAGACGAAGGCTGGCATCACGGGCTGGGCGCAGGTCCACGGCTGGCGCGGCGACACGAGCCTGACCAAGCGCATCGAGTACGACCTCTACTACATCCACAACTGGTCGCTCTGGCTCGACCTCAAGATCATGGCGATGACCGTGACCCGGGGGTTCGTCCACGAGAATGCGCACTAGGAAGGCCGTGGGAGTTCGGGGTTCAGCGTTCGGGGTTGACGGTCCCCGAGGCGAGTCGTCCTTGCTGTCGCACGTGAGACGCCCGGCAGACCGGCTTCCCCTCCACCGCCTCGGCCCGACGGCCGGAGCAGACCGTCCCCGAGGCGAACTCCGAGCGACGCCGCAGGGCAGCACCGCCTCGGGGTCGCGCGCGGCGGTCGGTTCGCTTCCCGTCGTTGACGCGCAGGCGGGGAGGGCTCTGCGGGAGAGCGGGAACCACGAGGCGAACACTCTACGGCCCTGGAGCCAGGCGCGGCGGCCGGTTCGTCGCCCCCCTCCCGGCCTCCCCCCGCTGGGGCAGGGCTGCTAAGTGCTGACCTCGACACCTCTTCGCGTCATCCTGAACGCCAGTGAAGGATCCGGGTGCCATCGCTGGCGGACGTCGGGACCGGTGACGACGGGCTCTGGGGCCGCGTTGAGATCCTTCGCTCCGCTCAGGATGACAGTTCTGGACGCGTCGAAGCGAGAACTTTGCAGCCCTGCCCC
>JBCCQJ010000267.1:0-5962 GCA_039024395.1 Bacteroidota bacterium
CAACGACGAGCGGCGGCGGATGGCCGGCCTGGGCGAACGTGACCGTGCCCGCCTCGAGGTCGGCGAGGGCGTAGATGCCCGTCAGGTAGTCCGAGACGTCGTTGGCCAGATGGCGGTTGAGGTCGGCGAGGACGTCGCCGGGGCGGCGGGGCGAGCCGTCCGCCGTGGCGACGAGGCCTGCGCCGGGCTGGAGCGCCATCGCGGCCCCCACGGCCCACATGGCCGCGCGCACGCCGTGGCCGGCGACGTCGAAGAGGTAGAACGCGAGGTGGCGATCCCCGAGGCGGGCCGCCTGGAAGACGTCGCCGCCGACCGTGGCTGCCGGCCGAAACAGGCCCTCGACGGCAAACCCGTCCGCCTCGTGGCGGCCGGCGAGAACGTGCCGGCGCTGGAGGGTCGCCGCCGCCGCGAGGTCGTCCTGGAGGCGGTGGTGCGCCGCGGCGAGGGCGTCGGCCTGGGCGGCCAGCCGCTCTTCCTGCGCCACCACCCGCGCGCCAGCCGCGACGCGCGCCTGCAGCTCGGACCGGCGGACCGGCTTGGCGAGGTAGTCGTCGGCCCCCGCCTCGAGGGCGCGCACGGCCCCGTCGGGGTCGGTGTGGGCGGTCAGCAGCAGCACGCACACGTAGCGCCCCGGCGCGGCCGCGCGGATCCGGCGGCACAGCGCGGCCCCGTCGAGGCCCGGCATCTGCCAGTCGGTGAGGACGAGGTGGACGCCCCCCGCCTCGAGGCGGGACCACGCCGCCGAGCCGTCGGCGACGGCCTCGACGTCGTAGCCCCACCCGCCGAGGGCGTTGGCCAGCGTCTCGCGCTGGAGGGCGTCGTCGTCGGCAACGAGAACCGTCACGGGATCGAAGGCTGGGCCGTCGGAGCGCAGGCCGGAACGCTCGGCCACGGAGGCAGGGCGCCGCGCATCCTCACGACGCGAAGAAGACGAGGCGCAGTTCGTTCCACCCCCCGGTGCGCTCGTAGCGGGCGATGTCGGTCGTCTCGTTGATGAGCGCGAGGCCGAAGCCGGAGTCGGGGAGGGTCGCGGCGCGGAGGGCCGTGTCGGTGCGCGCGGCCGCCTTGCCAGCAGCGACCATGTCGAAGGCCGGGCCGTCGTCCCGGATCACGACTTGCATGGCACCCGGCAGAGCGCCGATGACCAGCGAGACGGCGCGGCTGGGGTCGTTCCCGCACGCGTGCTCGATCACGTTGTCGAGCGCCTCGACGACCGACAGCTCGGCCCGGTTGGTGACCGCGTCGGAGAGGTTCATGAGCTGGGCGGCGGACCGGACCACCGAGGCGGCCAGGGACACGTAGCCCAGGTGAGCAGGGATGCTCAGGGCGGTGGCTCTCATGGGTGGTTCGGGGCGTAGGTGGCCACGGCGTCCGTCACCGTGGGGTAGATCCGGAAGACGCTCGACATCCGCGTGAGGTCGAACAGCGAGGCGACCGCCGGCGACAGGTCGCAGAGGAGGAAGAGGCCGTTCTCGGCCACGCACCTCTTGTGGACCGCCACGAGGGCCCCGAGGGCGCTCGAGTCCATGAAGGCCACGCCGGAGAGGTCGACGACGAGGCGCTCGTGCCCGGACTCGAACAGGTCCAGCAGAGCGGTCCGGAAGGCGCCCGCGAGGTGGGCGTTGAGGCGGTCGTGCGCCGGCCGGACGACGAGGAGCGGTCCGTGCGCGGCGGTCTGGAGGTGCACCGTCGGCCGGGCGACGGGGATGGCGAACGAGGGCATCGGTCAGGGGGGAGACGTGAGACACCCCCAACATCGACCGCCCCGGAGGCCGGCCCCGATCCGTTCGACGAACGCGCCCGATCCTTCGACGAACACCCGCCGAGCGTCGACCAACGCCGGCCGCATCTTGAGGTCACGACGCCCTGGTCGCCTCCGACCTGGGGCGTCCGGGCCACGCCTCCCGCCTCCGCCCGACCGCCTCGGGGCTCGCACCCGGCCCGAGCGAGGCGACGGCCGCAGGGGCACGCCGGTGACGCGCCCAGGTCGAGCGCCGCCTCGGGGCCACCGAGGCGGTCGCCATGAAGTCCCCTCTCCCGCGGGGCGAGGGGCAGGGTGAGGGGTCCCGCCTCGGGGCCGAGCATCGCGACCGACGCGCAGTCCCCCTCCTGACCGCGCAGCGACGGCGCAGCCAACAGGAGGGGACAGGGGTGGTGGACCGAATCGAGCATGCCGCCTCGGGGCGAGTGTGGCGCTCGATTCGTCGCCCCCCTCCCAACCTCCCCCCGCTGGGCCCCGCTGGGGGGAGGAGAACGAAAACCACCGAGGCGCTCGATCCCGAGGCGGCGCCGTTCTGGTCGACCGCTCAGGCGGCGGTCCGCGGTCCGTCGTCTGTCGTCCCCGCCCCGAGGCGGTCCCCGTCTCCGGAGCGTTCCCGGCCCGCCTCGGGGCGTACCTTGGGGTCGAAGCCAGGGGTGCCCCGCACGGGGCTGAGAGAGTCCCTCGGAACCTGAACCGGCTCGCACCGGCGGAGGGAGCGCTTCGCGACGCCGCGCGGCGTCGGAGGCGGGCCTGTGGCTTCATCCCACTCACGCCCCTCCTCCGATGAAAACGCTCCGCCTCGGCCTCGAATGGTTCCTCAACCCGGACCACGTCCCGCTCCTGCTCGCCCGCGAGCGCGGCTGGTTCGCGGAGGCCGGGCTCGACGTCGAGCTGATCGAGCCCGAAGAACACCTCGACGCCGTCGAGGCCATCGAGAAGGGCGAGATGGACTGCGCCATCACCGAGCCGCTCCACCTCGTCGAGGACCGCGCCAAGGGCGAGATGTGCGTCGGGTTCGCCCGGTTCCTGCACACCAACGGCGGCGTGATGGCGCGGGCCGAGATCGAACGTCCGCGCGACATGGCCGGCACGCGCGTCCAGTACCCCGGCGCGCCCGGCCCCGGCGGACCGGCCATCGTCGCCACCATGATCGAGGCCGACGGCGGCCCGACCGGCACCGAGGCGGGCCTCACCCGGGTCAACAACTCGTTCTACCACACCGACGCACTCGCCGACGACAAGGCCGACGTGGCGACGCTCGTGTTCTACAACTTCGAGATCGTCGAGGCCCGGCACCGCGGGCTCGACGTGCGGATGTTCGCGCTCAAGGACTGGGGCGTGCCCGACTTCTGCCAGCTCGTCCTCATCACGCACCCCGACAAGCTCGAGGCCGAGCGCGAGACGTTCGAGACCCTGGTGCGCGTGCTGCGCCGGGGCGTCGACGCCGTCAAGCAGGACCCCGAGGCGGCGCGCGAGGTCTACTTCCGCCTCACCGCGTCCGACCCCGCGGACGCGCTCACGCGGGCCATCTACGACGCGACCGTGCCGGCGTTCACGCACGACTTCTCGATGTCGGCCGACTACTACCGCCGCCTCGAGGCGTGGATGAAGGGCCGCGGGCTCATCGACGCCACGCCGGGCGCCGAGGCGTACTGGACGAACGCCTTCGCCCTCTGACCGCCTCGGGGGCCCCTGATCGTGGTCAGGACCGCCTCGGGGTCGGAACGCAGACGTCGGTGGCGGGTGCAGACCTGCCCCTTCTCGCCCCGCCCATGACGCTCGGCCCGCCTTCTGTCATCGCCACCGGTTTTCGATGGGCCGAGGGTCCGCTCTGGGTCGACCGCCTGGGCGGGCTGCTCATCAGCGACGTCAAGGCCAACACGATCTGGCGCCTCCGCCCCGAGGCGGATGCGTCCGAGTCCTCTGCCCCCGAGGTGGGCGACGGCGCGTGGTCGCGGGAGGTGTTCCTCCGGCCCTCGGGCACGGACAACCCGCACCCGCCGGCCGAGGAGCACGGCGCCAACGGGCTCGGGCTCGACGCCGAGGGGCGCGTCGTCCTCTGCTCGCACGGCGAGCGCGGCGTGTTCACGCTCGACGAGGACCGATGGACCAAGCGCCCGCTCGTGCTCCGCTACCGGGGCCAGCGGCTCAACTCGCCCAACGACCTCGCACGGCACCCCACCTCGGGGGCGGTCTACATCACCGACCCGCCGTACGGCCTCGCCGGCACCTTCGACGACCCGCGCCGCGAGACGTCCCACTGCGGCATCTACCGCGTCTGCGCCGACACCGGCGCCGTCACGCTCGCCTCGGACGCCCTCGAAGCGCCCAACGGCATCGCCTTCGCACCTGACGGGCGGACCGCCTACGCCACCGACTCGCGCCCACCCCACGGCCGGTTCGCCGCCTTCGAGGTGGCCGCCGACGGCATCTTCGGCCCGCCCCAGACGCTCCTCGCCCTCCCCGAGGCGACCTACGAAACCGGTATGCCCGACGGGCTGGCCGTGGCTCCGGACGGGACGCTCCTCGGGGCCGGCCCGGACGGGATCTACCGATTCGATCCGAACGGCGCGCATCGCGAGACTCTCGTGATGGGCAGCAAGGTGTCCAACATGGCCTTCGGCGAGGGCGGCGAGGCGCTGTTCGCGACCGCCGGCGACCGCGTGCTCCGGCTGTCCGTCGGGCCGTAGCCGCCTCGGAGACGGGCGCCCGTAGCTTCGGGCCTCCTCTCCCCGGCCCCTCATGTCCGCCCCGCTCCGCGTCGCCCTGGTCTACGGCGGCCTCTCGTCCGAGCACGACATCTCGATCCGCTCGGCGAAGAACGTCCACGCCGCGCTCGACCCCGCGCGGTACCGCGTGACGCCGGTCTACATCGACCGCGCCGGCCGCTGGCACGTCGAGGCCCCCGAGGCGGCGGTCCTCCTCGGGGCCGAGCCGCCGGCCCCCGAGGCGGAGGGGTCGCCAGCCGAGGTCGTCGCCGCGCTGGCCCGCCTCGACGCCGACGTGGCCTTCCCGGTGCTCCACGGCCAGAACGGCGAGGACGGAACGATCCAGGGCCTCTTCGAGACGATCGGGCTGCCCTACGTGGGGCCGGGCGTGCTGGCGTCGGCAGCGTGCATGGACAAGGAGGTCACGAAGCGGCTGCTCGGCGAGGCGGGAATCCCGCAGGGGCCGTACCTCACGCTCGCGGCCCACGTCCCCGCGCCATCCTACCACGACGTGGCGGAGATCCTCGGGCGGACCCTCTTCGTCAAGCCCGCCAACTCGGGGTCGTCGGTGGGCATCTCGAAGGTCGAGGCCGCCTCGGGGTGGGAGGCCGCTCTCGACGAGGCGTTCGCCTACGACCGCAAGGTGCTCGTCGAGGCGGCCATCCCGGGCCGCGAGATCGAAGTCGCGGTCCTCGGCAACGAGCACCCCGAGGCGTCGGTGCCGGGCGAGATCGTCACGTCCTCCACGTTCTACACCTACCACGCCAAGTACGAGGACCCCGCCGCGTCGCGCATGGAGGTGCCGGCCGACCTGCCCGAGGCGGTCGCCGAGACCCTGCGCGCGCTCGCGGTCGACGCCTACCGCGCGCTCGGCTGCGAGGGCATGGCCCGCGTCGACTTTTTCCTCCCCGAGGCGGGCGGGCCGCTCGTCAACGAGATCAACACGATCCCGGGCTTCACCGCCCGGAGCAGCATGTACCCGGTGATGTGGGAGCGCACGGGCCTCGCCTACGCCGACCTCGTCGACCGGCTGATCGCGCTGGCCCTCGACCGTCACGCCCGCGACGCGGCGCTCCTGACGTCGCGGTAGCATCGGGACGGCCGACGGCCGACCGCGGACCGCCGCCTCGGGGCGGAGACAGACGTGGGAGGACGACGGACCACAGACGGCGGACCGCGGCCTGAGTGCCCTTCCGCAGGGTCGACCTCACCCCCTCCACGTGTCATCCTGAGCGAGCGCCGCGAGTCGAAGGATCTCTCGCAGGACCCTGCTCCGAGGTGGGCTCTCGATACGGTCCGAGAGCGCTGTCGCGGTGGCACCGGCTCAGGGTGCTCGCTCTCGGTAGCACATCGGGGCCACGTCGCACCAGAGATCTTTCGACTCCGGCCTGCGGCCTGCGTTCAAGATGACACGGGAAGAGGTCGCCGAGGGTGGTGGGGCGGGATCCCGCCGCCCGCCACCCGGCGGGGAGGGGGGGGCCCGCCCCACCCC
>JBCCQJ010000268.1:0-5945 GCA_039024395.1 Bacteroidota bacterium
CCCCCCATTCCCCCCATTCCCCCCATTCCCCCCATTCCCCCCATTCCCCCCATTCCCCTGCGCTCCGTGAAGAGAGTGCGGATGCGCCCCGGGGTTGAGGTTCGGAGGCGAGCGGCCGATAGCTTCGGCACGAGATCGGTTCGGAAGCGCTTCCGAGCGGTCTCTCTTCCTGTCCTTGCTGGCGGTCCCCCGCGTACCTTGATGGCGATTCCCTTCGACCCTCGTCCCCCCTCTCCGGGTACCATGCCCACACCCTTCAAGCGCGACGTCAAGTCCCGCGCGATCTACCAGGAGCCCACGCCCGTTCTCGACAAGGACAACCCGTTCCAGGACATGATGGAGCGGTTCGACGTGGCCGCCGAGATCCTGGAGCTCGACACCGGCCTCTACGAGGTCCTCCGCACGCCGGCCCGCATCCACATCACCGCCGTGCCGGTCGTGATGGACGACGGCTCGCTGCAGGTGTTCGAGGGCTACCGCGTGATCCACTCGGAGGTGCTCGGGCCGTCGAAGGGCGGCATCCGCTTCGCGCCCGACGTCCACGCCGACGAGGTGAAGGCGCTCGCGGCCTGGATGACGTGGAAGTGCGCCGTCGTGGGCGTCCCGTTCGGCGGCGCCAAGGGCGGCGTCGCCTGCGACCCGAGCACCATGTCGGCCGGCGAGCTGGAGCGGCTCACGCGCCGCTACACCGCCAACCTGATGGACGTCTTCGGGCCGGACCGCGACATCCCGGCGCCCGACATGAACACGAACGAGCAGATCATGGCGTGGCTGCTCGACACGTACTCGATGCACGTCCGCCGGACCGAGACGGCCGTCGTGACCGGCAAGCCGCTCCTCATCGGCGGCTCCGAGGGCCGCCGCGAGGCGACCGGCCGCGGCGTCATGACGACGACGCTCGGCGCGATGGAGCGCCTCAGGATGCGCCCGTCGCAAAGCACCGTTGCGGTGCAGGGCTTCGGGAACGTCGGCTCGGTGGCCGCCCAGCTCCTCCGGCAGCAGGGCTGCAAGGTCGTCGCCGTCTCCGACGTCTCGGGCGGCTACTACAACCCGAACGGCCTCGATATCGACGCGGCGATCGCGTACGCGGCCACGCACGGCCGAAGCCTCGCCGGCTTCGAGGGCGCCGAGGAGATCACCAACGACGAGCTGCTGACGCTCGACGTCGACGTGCTCGCGCCGTGCGCCAAGGAGAACCAGATCACGGCCGACAACGCCGACGCCATCCAGGCCAAGATCGTGTCCGAGGGCGCCAACGGGCCCACCACCCCCGAGGCGGACGAGATCCTCAACAACAACGGCGTGCTCGTCATCCCCGACATCCTCGCCAACGCGGGCGGCGTGACGGTCTCCTACTTCGAGTGGGTGCAGGACCGCCAGGGCTACTTCTGGAGCAAGGACCGCGTCAACCGCCGCCTCGACCGCATGATGCGCAGCGCCTTCGACCGCGTCTACGACGCCTCGGAGCGGCACGACACCAACATGCGCATCGGCGCCTACGTGATCGCCATCGAGAAGGTGGCCGGCGCCCTCAAGATGCGCGGCATTTATGCGTAGGACGTGGTTCGCAGGACGTCGTAGCTGCCGCGGCGTCCTCCCCTACGGCCCACGACCTACACACTCGGATCGATAGTTTCGCGCGGGTCGTCCGAACGCTCGGGCGGCCCGCGTTTCGCGTCCGATGCCTCGCACCGCTGCCGTTCTGCTCCTCGCTGCGCTCGCTGGGTGCGCCACGCCCGTCGCCCCGACCGGCGGTCCGCCCGACACGACGCCCCCGACACTCGTCGAGGCGGCGCCCGCCGACGGCGCGGTGCGCGTGACCGAGCCCACCGTCCGCCTTGCCTTCTCCGAGCGCCTCGACCCCGCCTCGACGTCGGCCGTCGAGGTCGTCCCCGAGGCGGACACCCCACCGGAGATCCGCGTGCGCGGCCGAGACCTCGAGATCACGCTGCCGGAGCTGCGCGACTCGACGACGTACGTCATCACCGTCGGGACGGAGCTGCGGGACCAGCGGCGCGTGGCGCTGACGTCGCCGATCACGGTCGCCTTCGCGACCGGCCCGACCATCGACCGGGGCCGCCTCGGAGGCGAGGTGCTCGACCCCGAGACGGGCGCCGGCGTCTCGGGCCAGAAGGTGTGGGCCTACGCGCTCGCCGACACGACCGTGCTCCCCGACGTCCGCGAGGCGGCGCCCGACTACCGGACCGAGACCGGAGCCGGCGGGCGGTTCACGCTCGACTACCTCCGGCCGGGCCGCTACTTCGTCGTCGCCGTGGCCGACCGTAACCGGAACGCCCGCGTCGACGCCGGCGAGGCGTTCGCGGCGCCCCCCGAGGTGGCCCTCGTCGCGGGCGACGACTCGACTGCGCAGGCGCCGGAGGTCCGGTTTTGGACGACCGCCCTCGACACGATCCCGCCCGAGGCCCGCCGCGTGCAGACGGTCTCGAACCGCCGGTTTGGCGTCCGGTTTTCCGAGGCCGTCCGCCTCCTCTCGCCCGGCGTGCCGATCGCGCTCGCCGACTCCGCCTCGGGGCAGGCGGTCGAGGCCCGGGTCTACCAGCCGCCGGCCGACCCGTTCGTCGTGTTTCTCGAGACGCCCGCGCCGCTCCCCCCGAGGCGGCACCTCGCGACGTACGCCGGCGAGAGCGAGGCGAGCCTTGCCGACTCGTCGGGCCTGGCGCCTCTCCCCTTCTCGCTCGCCTTCACGCCGCCCGAGCGGCCCGACACGACCGTCGCCCGCTTCCTCGGCGTGATCCCCGAGGCGGACTCGGTGGTGATGCTCGCGCCCGGTCAGCGCCCGGCCCTCCGGTTTGCGGCCCCGCCGGCCGACCTCGCGGCGCGGGTCACGAGCCCGGCCGGCGCCGTCTTCGACACCGACGACGGCGTTACCTACCGGCTCCGCCTCGACGGCCTTTCGGAGGTCTTCGAGCTGGCCGTTCGCGACGGCGACTCGACGTTCATGCGACGGGTCGAGCAACTGGGCGACGACCAGACGGGCGGCCTCGTGGGGACCGTCGAGGCCGACTCGGGCGCCGTCTTCGTCGAGGTCCGCCCCGAGGTGGAGGGCGACGCGGTGACCGCCTCGGTGGGGGCCGACGGCACGTTCGCGGTGAGCGGGCTCGCGCCCGGCATCTACCTCGTCCGCGTCGTAGGCGACCGGAACGGGAACGGCCGCTGGGACGGCGGCGCGCTCGTGCCCTACGCCCCGCCCGAGCCGCTGCGGATCCTCCCCGAGGCGGTGACCGTCCGTGCCCGGTGGGACACCGAGATCGACCCGGTCGACCTCCGCGAATGAGAACCGACCTCCAACCCCTCCTCTCGGCCGGCGGGATGCGCGCGGCCGATCACGCAACGATCGAGGACTGGGGCGTGCCCGGGCGTGTGCTGATGGAGACGGCGTCCCGCGCGGCGGTCGCGGCCATCGAGCAGCGCTACGCCGTCGAGGGCGCGCGCGTGACCGTCCTCGCCGGCCCCGGCAACAACGGCGGCGACGCCCTCGTGGTCGCCCGCGTGCTGGCCGCGCGCGGCGCCGTCGTCCGCTGCCTCACGCTCGACCCCGAGGCGGACCGCGGGGACGACCGGGGCGCCAACCTGTCCCTGCTGCACCGCCTCGGGGACGCCAGCGACCGGCTCGATGCGGTCGCGTTCGAGGGCGTCCGGCAGGTGGAGGGCGCGCCGGCGGACCTCGTCGTCGACGGTCTTCTCGGAATTGGCGCGAGGGGGCCACTCCGGCCGCCGTTCGACGCGCTCGGCGCCTGGATGAACCGCCAGCACGCGCCCGTCGTCGCCCTCGACATCCCCAGCGGCCTCGACGCCACGACCGGCCGCGCTGCCGACGGCACCCCCGAGGCGGACCTGACGGTCACCTTCGGCGCGCTCAAGACCGGACTGCTCCTGGGCGACGGGCCTCGCGTGGCGGGCGACGTGGTCGTGGTCGAGATCGGCATCCCTGAGGCGGTGGTCCGCGCCCACGCCTCGGCGTGGCACGCGAGCGCGGCATGGGCCGCGGAACGTCTTCCCCGCCGCGCGGCCGACGCGCACAAGTACTCGGCCGGGCGGGCGCTCTGCGTCGTCGGCAGTCGCGCCTACACGGGCGCCGCGGTGCTCGCAACCCGCGCCGCCTACCGGGCCGGAGCCGGAGCCGTCGTCGCCTGCGTGCCCGCCTCGGTGCAGGCGACCCTCGACGCGGCGGCCCCCGAGGTGATGGTCGACGCGCAGCCCGAGACCGAGGGCGGCCACCTCGCGAAGGTGGCGCGCGGCCCGATCCGCACCCGCGCCGAGGCGGCCGACGCGGTCCTGCTCGGGTGTGGGCTGGGCCGCGACGCCGAGACGGCGCGCCTCGTGCAGGCGGTCGTGCGCGAGATCGAGGCCCCGCTGGTTCTCGACGCCGACGGGCTCGGCGCCTTCGCCGAGGCGCCCGACGCCCTCGCCGACCACCCGCCGCCGCTCGTGCTGACGCCCCACCTCGGGGAGCTGCGGCGCCTCCTTGGCGATCCCGCCTTCGACCCCGACGACCGCGTCGAGGCGGCCCGCGCGCTGGCCGCGCGGTGGGACGCCGTCCTTGTGGTCAAGGGGATGCCGAGCGTGGTCGGGCTGCCCGACGGCCGGGTGATGGTCGGTCCGCCCGGCGAGCCGGCCCTCGCGACGGCCGGCACGGGCGACGTGCTCGCGGGTACCATCGCGGGGCTTCTGGCGCAGGGTGTGCCTGCCCCCGAGGCGGCCGCGTGCGCCCTCCACCTCGGGGCCGCTGCGGCGCGCCTGTGGGCCGAGGCGCACGGGCCGAGTGGGCTCGTCGCCTCCGACCTCGTCGACCTCCTGCCCCGCGCCGCGCGGTCGCTCCGATGAGCCGCCGCACCGGCCTCGCCGTCGCGTGGTCGGCGCTGATCCTGGCCGCCTGCTCGATCCCCGGCGACGCGTTCGGGGAGTACGAGTCGATCCTGTTCTCGTTCGACAAGCTAGGCCACCTGGTCCTGTTTCTGGTGTTCGCGGTGCTGTGGGCGCGGGCCGTGCCGGGCCGCCTCGGGGCGATCGCGCTCGGCGGCGTGGCGTTCGCGTTCGGCTCCGAGGCGTGGCAGACGCTGCTCCCGTTCGACCGCGCCGGCGACCTCCTCGACGTGCTGGCCGACGTCGTTGGGCTCGGAATCGGGCTGGTGTGGGCGTACGCGGTCGAGCGGCGCTCCGCCTCCGAGGCGAGCAACGTTCGGACGGGCGGCGTGTCCTGAGGGCGCACCACACCGCCCGCCATGCCCGTCGCCAAAACCCCGCAGGCCGACCTGCGCCGCCGCTACCCGCGCTACCAGCAGATCGGCCTCGCCCTCTCGCTCGGCCTCGTCATCCTCGCGTTCACGGTCCCCGTCGCGCCCTCCGCCCCCGAGGCGGTCCTGGCCCAGCCGAACGAGCCCGAGGTCTGGGTCGACATCCCGCCGACCGTCGAGCTGCCGCCGCCTCCCCCGCCGCCGCCCGCGCCGCCGCCGCCGGTCGAGGTGGCGGACGATCAGGAGGTGGAGGAGACGCTCTACGACCTCGTTCTCGACCCCGAGGCGGCCCTCCCGCTGCCGAGCACGCCGCCTGTGGCTCCTTCGGTCACACCTCCGACGCCCGTCGATCCACCCGACCCGCCAGCCGCGAACGAAGACACAGACGAGGGGTTCGTGCTCATCCCCGATGTCCAGCCCGAGCTGATCGGCGGGCTCGCGGCGCTGCAATCCCGCGTCGAGTACCCAGAGATGGCGCGTCGCGTCGGTATCGAGGGCCAGGTGGTCGTCCAGTTCGTCGTCGACGAGCGCGGCACCGTCGTCGACCCCGTCGTGCTGCGCAGCCCCAACGACCTGCTCTCCGAGGCGGCCGTCAAGGCGGTGCAGGAGAGCCGCTTCACGCCGGGCCAGCAGCGCGGCCGGCCGGTCAAGGTGCGCTTCGCGGTGCCGGTGACCTTCCGCCTGCGGTAG
>JBCCQJ010000269.1:0-5940 GCA_039024395.1 Bacteroidota bacterium
CGCGCCTCCGCCGGTCGGGACCGCTAGGCGGCGGCGCGCACCCTGACCTCGTGCACCCGCGCCCTGCCGAGTGCCTCCGCAGCGCCCCGGCACCAGGGGGCGTGGGAGGCGACGTAGCGCCGCTCGGCCTCCGACAGGGGGGCGGGGACGGCCTCCAGGCGGTCGGCCCTCTCCAGCAGGTAGGCGGCGATGGTCTGGGGGCCGTGCCGCAGGGAGAGCATCGCCTCGACGTCCGCCCTGTGGCGGCGGCCCCTCGCGAGGTCCAGGTCCGAGCGGCCCTCGGCGGCGACGAGGTCAAGGGCAGCGTCCAGCTCCGGCAGTACGACGCGCCGGAGGTATTCGAGGATCGGGTCCAGGTTCACTTTCTGCCTCCTTCGGTGGTTGGTATCAGGATGCCGGAGATGGCCCCTTGGGCGGACCAACGACTTGGTCCGGCGCGGGCTTCCAGTGGAGCCCAGGGGGCGGCGGCGGTCAGCGCGGTCCGAGGTGTCAGCCTGACTGCGCGGCGAGGCCTTACTGCGTGTTATTCCCTCCCTTTCCGGTGTCCTATCTCATTTCAGTATTCTCCTTTGCGTTAGCTAGAGTAGAAGACTGACCACCCTGACCGGAACCGCCCCTGGGATCGAAAGGCGCTTCCGAAACAGCGCCTTGCGCGGTCGGGTCGGGGCGCTCTCGGACCCGACGCGCCCCGACCGCCGGGCTGACCGCCGCGTGTTCGCCCCTATGCCCGGAGCGCCCCGACGGCCGTGTAGCGCTACGCGAGCGTAGCGTGGCGCGGCCCGCGACTGTCGAAGCGAGGGGGGGCGGTCGAGCCGCCGGTCGGGCCGTCCGCCCCAGGGCCCGACCGTTCTAGTCGTCCGGCGCGAGCGCGATGCCCGAGACCGACTGGACGCGCTCGCCGTCGACGCGCGGCCGACAGTTCGAGAAGGTGAGCCCAGCCGTCCCGAGGTCTTTGAAGAAGTGGCCCATCGCGCCCGTGTAGGTCAGGCCTTCGTCCGCGACCCACTGGCAGAACGCGTCCCAGACCTCCGCCTTCGCGACCGTCGACGCCGGGTCCTGCCACAGCCTCGCCGCCGCGAACGCCTTGACCGGGCTCGCGAGGCCCACCGCCGTGCGGAGTTCGGCGACAGCAGAGGCGGGCTGCACGAAGTGCCTGCGATCCCTCAGCCGCGAGAGGCCGTCGAGCGCCCAGTTCAGGATGCCCGGCAACTCCGCCTCCAGCTTCCTGAACAGCGAGGGGTCCTCGCGGCCGAGGAAGCTGACGTGCCCCCGCATGAGGATCAGCCGGGAGACGATTGCGCCTGACGTGTCGCGGAACTGCGGCACCTCGTTCGACAGGATAAGGAAGCGGGTGCCGAGGCGCCCCTCCCAGGGCTCCTTGAACTTCCGGTTCACCGACACCTCGTCCTCGCCGGAGATGCGGAGGAGGTTCTCGGCGAGCGCGGACGGGTCCGTCCCCCTCCCCATCCGCATGTCGGAGATGGTCGCGAGGGTCTTGCCGATGAGGCCCTGGAGCCCGAACTCGCCCTTCGACAGGCTGGCCGCCGTCGGTGAGGTGTAGTTGCCCTCCCCGACGAGGGCCTGCACGACCCTGCTCACGGTCCCCTTGCCGGACCGCGGCGGTCCGACCATGCAGAACACCTTCTGCTGCGACGTGTCCTGCGTGAGGAGGTATCCGACGACCTCCTGGAGCGTGGACCGGACCTCCTGGTCGTCGGGGAACACCTGCCCAAGGAACGCCAGCCAGGCTGTCGGCTCGGGCGCTGACGGGTCGTAGCGGACGGGTGAGGCGTTCCGGTTCACGAACCTCGGGTCCGCCGGGAGGAGGCGGCGCGTGGAGAGGTCTAGGAGCCCGTTCCTGACGGCGAGCAGGTCCTCGGGGTGGGGGTCGGCCGCCCTCGGCGGGTGCCAGGCGGGGAGCGCCCTCGGCCCCTGCCGCTGCGCGGTAGCGGCCCTCGTGACGTTCGACACAAGCCCGCCGTCCGCCGTCAGGCGCGCAACCTCCGCCCCCTTCCGGTAGGGTCGCCCGTCGGTCCAGCGCCAGACCCGCGACTCGAAAGCCTCCGGCTCCTCCTCCACATAGGAGTTCGCCGCCCCGTCGTAGCGGAGCCAGTCGCCGTTGCTGCGTACGAGCTCGACGCCTTCGAGCATCGCACTCGCGATGGCCATGGGCGCGCGGCTGGGGAGCGCCCCGACCGGCGGCGGCGCGGGTAGGGCGCCCTCGGGGGCGTCCAACTCCACGCCTTCGAAGTCTGAGGCGGCGGCTGCCTGGTCGGGCGGCACGAGGTCGTGGCGACCCGCGGCGATCAGCGCCTTGAAGAGGGTGGCCTTGGTGAAGCGCCTTCCGCGCCGCTCGGCGCGGAGGCTGTCCCAGCGCCGCCCGTTCTCCTCGCGCATGTCCGAGAATGCGGGGTCCCCCTCCGACCAAGCAAGGAACTCCTCGCGTCCAGCGCCGCCGGTCGCGTGGTGGCAGGCCATCATCAACGACAGCCAGCGGTCGTGGTCGGCGAACTCCTCCGGGTCGAGCGCGTCGAGCATCTCCGACAGCGCCTCCGGCTCGACGTCGCCGCTCCCGGCCGTCTCGGCGGCTTCGGCCCTGGTCAGCGCCCGGACGAGCGTCGCCGGGGCTTCCGCCACCTCAAGGTGGCAGAGCGGGTCGAGCGCGTAGGAACGACCGGTGTCCGGGTGCACCGAGCCGGGCGCGACGACGTATCCGCCGACGCGCTTGATGTCCAAGCCGGGGTATCCGTCCAACCGCGTCGCGAGCGCGGCGCCGTCCTCCACTCGCAGGTAGAGGTGCGTCCCACCGCCGCCCGTGACGACCTTCAGCGTCTCGGGAAGGGCGAAGTCCTTGCGCAGCCTCGCGAGCGAGTCTGCGTCGTCCTCGTAGTTGCGGGGGTCGGCGTCGATCACGAGGTCGCAGCGCCGCAGCCTCACGCCGAGGTTGCCGCCGCACGCGACATGCGACAGCGCGGCGGTCTCCTTGAGCGGCGCGCCGTCCCGCCACCTGTCCATGGGCGCCTTCGACCTGGGGGCCAGGGCGATCAGCTCCAGTCCGAGCCGCGTCAACGACGGCTCGAAGCGCGGCGCTGCCGGGGCAGACTGTGCGCGGGCGTCATGGTGGGCCCCCGCAGTGACCGGCGGCCGGGCCGCGTCCCCTTCCGGGGCGCGGCCCTCGTCGTTCGCGGGCCCGGTCATCGCAGCGCCTCCGTCCGGCCGCGGGCGACGAACGCCCGCAGGTCCGCGACCGAGTAGACGACGCGCCGCCCGACCTTGTGGTAGGCGGGGCCTGCGCCCTTGCTGCGCCACTCCTCCATCTGCGCCTTGGAGATGCCGATGTGCTCGGCCGCCTCCGGCGTCCCGAGGAACTCCCTCGGCGGCGGCGCCGCCGAGAGCGCCGCCTCCATCCTGTCCAGTCGCGCTAGAACGCGCTCCACCTGTTCTTCCGTCATCCGCCGTCCCTCTCTCGATTGGCGTCGGCGCGGCCGGGGCGGCCGCGCTCGGCGAATCGACTACGGCCATGCACGACCCCGGGGGACTGCGTTTTCTCCGGGTGGGGCCGTGCCGGGCCCCGAGGGGCCGTAGCGGAACGTGAGCGTGTGGCGGGCTCGCGGGCGCCCGCCCCCGCGACAAGGTGAGGGGACAGCAACCCTAAGGAGACATCCATGCCGGTCACCACCTACGTCGCTACCGACCCCGCCGGGGGCCGTCACGAGCGCGCGCGCCGCACGCCCTGCACCCACGCCGTCCTGGAGGAGGGGCCGGACGGCTGGGAGGCCGTCGCCTTCTTCGCGTCCGCCGAGGCTGCCGAGCGCCGGATGGGCAAGGCTGACAACCGAAAGGTCGTGGAGGTTGCGGCCGTCGAGCCCGCCGGGGCCCGCCCGACGGTCGGCGCCCTCGTCGCCCGCCTCGTGACGGAGAGCGCGGCCAGCTACGCGGAGGTCGTGGAGGAGGTCAGGCGCCAGTTCCCCGAGGCGCGGACGACGGCGCGCTCGGTCGCGTCCACCGCCGCCCGCCTGCGCCGCAGCGGCGTGGACGTCCCGATGCGGTCCGCCCTGAGCGCGGGCTAGTCCCGTCCCGCCTGTCGGCGCCTAGCCTCCACCTGGCTCGGCACCGGCAGGCCTCTCTTCTTCATGTCCGACCGATACCAAGCGACGGACTCCTTCGAAGTCTTTGCGTCCGGGACGGCGGCCAGCACTCTTTCGACCACCGCCTCGTTCGTGAGCCCCTCCAGGATCAGCGAGCGCGCCATATCGCCGATCGCTACGGGTGGGCTCGTCTCCTCACCAAAGAGGCCGACCCGGACGGCCTCGCGCGCCAGCTCAGCAATCGGGCGCCCGCTCTCTTCCGCCCGGCGCTCGAGCTCGGAGCGAAGGGCTTCATCCAGCGTCAGCATCAGGCGATAGCCCCTCGCCATCAGTCAGTCCAAAAAATGTATGACAAGTAAGCAAACCCTATTGATCTTTGCGGACGCGGCCGTATGTGAAGCGCATGAGGAAGAGGATAGCAATCATACATGTTCTTTACTGTATGCGATCGCTTGTAGCCAGCTGAGTGCCTCCTCCTCACTCACACATGATGGAGAATACAAATGAACGCAGAGATCACCAACCGGGGCGGGGATGCCTTCCGGCCGGAGGGCGAAGCGCAGCACCAATTCGTCAGCAGGCTCGCCGACACGGCGACGTTCACAGAGTGGATGGCATTCGAGGAAGAGGAGGTGCCCGCGGAATGGAGGGCTGCCCTGGACGAGGCCTACGCCAACGCGACGCGGGACCTGCCACGGCGGGTCGACCTACGCCGTCAGGGGCCGCAGGACCTCGGAGGCCTCGTCCGCGAAATGGCTGATGCGTTCGAGGAAGGCGGCGCCGACGGCTACCGTCAGGCGCATGAGGTCGCGGCGTTCCGCGAGCGAGTCGCGGCCCTCGAACTCGTCGCGCTCGACGCCCTACCGGAGGGCGGCAAGACGGCCGACCTGTCATTCCTCGACCTCGCCCGAAGCGCCGACTGCACCAAGGACCTCAGCTACGAGGCCCGACGGAAGGCGGCCGAAGAGGCGTCCTACCGGCTGGCCTACGAAGTGGACGAGATGGAGATCGACCGGCTGGACGTCCGCCTTGAGGCGAAGGCGCGACATCCTTTCCTCCAGTCCGTGACGGAGTTTCTAGAAGAAGCCTTGTCGCGCAAGGAGTAGTCTCGTTCTCCCTGCGACCCTGCGACCCCGCGGCTGGCGACTCCCATCCCGCCAGCCGCAAGTCCAAGCCAATCATCTATGAGTCCAAGCTAGAAGTCTTTCGGATATAGCAGGTGAGCCTGCCAACTACCAGACAGGCACCGCTACGTCGGCATGTAGCGTTAGCGAGGTTTACCGTTCCTCTACAGACGACGACGCAGTATGAGACGTGATCGGGCACATACGCAAAGCGCGGGACAAAGAAAGACACAATGCATACAATTGACTTGTTCTGCGGCGCCGGCGGCCTCAGTGAGGGATTTAAGCAAGAGGGCTGCTCAGCTCTTTACGCAAACGATAGCGAAGGCCCTGCCTTAACTACCTATCGGGAAAACCACGCAGATACCATTTGCACGGACGAACCAGTCGAAGCACTCGATCCCGCAATCATTCGAGAAGACTTGGGGCTGGCGCAGGGCGAGTTGGATGCCGTGATCGGAGGCCCGCCCTGTCAGGGGTTCTCGACATATGGTCAGCGGCGCGAGAACGATGCTCGAAATCAACTTTACGTCCCGTATTTCGGGTTCGTTGAGGAATTCCGCCCCAAGGCATTTCTCATCGAGAACGTTGTTGGTCTCCTCTCTATGTCGAAGGGTGCCGTACTTGCAGATATGGTTGAGAGGGCAGAGGCTCTTGGCTACGCCGCAGACGTTGTAACCCTGGATGCCTGTGAATTTGGGGTGACGCAGCACCGACGGCGTGTCTTC
>JBCCQJ010000270.1:0-5928 GCA_039024395.1 Bacteroidota bacterium
AGCGGGGAGCGGGGAGCGGGGAGCGGGGAGCGGGGAGCGGGGAGCGGAAGGTGCCGCCGCCTCGGGGCCGGCGCCACACCAGAGCGCAGGAGCGCAGGAGCGCAAGCTGGTTCGTGGACGCCTGCGTGAGCACCTCGGCTGTCGTGCCGTCGCTCGTGCGTTCTTCCGTTCCGGCGTGCCTGGCCCACCGCTCTCCGTGCTCTCGCGGCGCAGCCGCACTCTCGCGTCGAAGCGGCACGTCCCCTCTCTCGCCCCCGAGGCGGTCAGTCGACGTCGAGCAGAATCCCGACCGGCTCCACCTCGGGGCGGCCGCCGCCGGGCGGCGAGAACACGCCGTCGGTGGCCGGCACGAACCACGCCTCGTCGCCCTGGCGGACGTACAGCTCGAACGGCACCCTGTCGAGCGTGCCCTCGTCGCCCTCGATTTCCCAGGCGAGCGTCCGCGTGTCGCGGTCCCAGCGGGTGCGCAGCGTCGGCAGGCCCTCGTCGAAGACCCACACGCGGAACAGATCGTCCAGGCTCCGCCCCGAGGCGGCCTCCAGGGCCTGCTGGAAGTCGGCCGTCGCGAGCGGGCGGTCGGCGAAGTCGGCCACGACCTGGCGCATGGCGGGCCAGAACACGTCGTCGCCCAGCGTCAGCCGGAGCAGGTGCAGCACGGCCCCGCCCTTGTTGTAGACCGTCCGCGTGAGGACCGCCTCGGGGTCGTCGTACGCCGGCGGCACGAGGGCGCGGACGGCGTCGTCGCGCTCGATCGTGCGCGACATCACCGTGAGGTGGCGGCGCCCGGCCGCCGGCCCGTCGAGGCGGGCGTAGACCTCGACCGTGAAGTACGTCGCCGGCCCCTCGGCCAGCCACAGGTCGCGCCAGTCGGCCGGCACGACGGCGTTGCCCCACCACTGGTGCACCGCCTCGTGGATGTTGACCTCCTCGATGGGGTTGCGGCCCGTCGCGGTCGCGCCGTAGAGGTCGGCGCGGAGGAACGGCGCCGCCGCGTTCTCCATGCCGGCGTACCGCATCGGCACCTGGACCGTCGCGTAGCCGTCGTACGGGTACGGCCCGAACAGCGCGGCGAGCGTGTCGAGCACGGCGGGCGTCCGGTCGAGGCGCGACGCGAGGGGCGCATCGGCGGCGAGGAGCGCGTGGCGGACCGGCACCGAGGCGGCCTGGCTCACGATCTCGAAGTCGGCCACGGCGAAGGCGAGCGTGTAGAGGGGCGAGTCCTCGTCGAGCACGAACCGGGCGTGGCGCGAGCCGCCGCCGAGCGAGTCGAGCACCTGCACGCCGCTCGCCACCACCTCGACGGCCTCGGGGACGACCAGCGTGAGGTCGAGCCGCGCCGGGTCCGACGGGTGGTGGACGCCCGGGAGCCAGCCGGCCGTCCGGTCGGGCCAGCCGTCGGTGTAGACGACGCTCTGGCCGGCCGCCTCGGCGCGGTAGGCGCCCGTCTCGGGGACGCCCCGGTAGACGACCTCGACCTGGGACGCCCTCTTCCCGCCGTCGAGCGGGATGTAGAGGGCGTCGGCCTCCCGCCGGTGCGGCACCACCTCGCCGTCGACGCGCACCGTGCGGACCTCGAGCACGTCGTCGAGGCCAAGCGCGAGTGTCGGGAGCGTGTCCGGGTGCACCACATCGAGCGCGGCGCGCGCCCCGAGGCGGAGCGTCTCGGGGTCGAGCCGGATCTCGGCCTCGATCTGGCGGACGTCGACGCCCGGCTGTGGCGCGGGCGCCACGACCCCGTCGTCCGCCTCGGAGCCGCACCCGGCGACGGCGAGGAGCAGCAGAACGCATCCCCACCATACCGCGCCGTGCACTCCAGTCCCCTCCACCCAGCGGGGGGAGGTCGGGAGGGGGGCGACGGATCGACCGCCTCGGTACCGGTCGGACCCATCCCCGAGGCGGATCCCCTCACCCTGTTCCTCTCCCTCGGGGAGAGGGGACTCTGGGTGTACCGTCGTGCCCGTCCCCGAGGCGGTGCTGAATGCTCGAATCGACCGCCTCGGTGGGCTCAGGATCGCCCTCCTCCGCACGCACGGCCGTGCGTGCGCCCCCTCCGGCTGGGAGGGGGAGAACGCACACGCATGGGCAGACGCCACGCCTGATCGAGGGTCGCGCCCCGTCATGGCGTGGCGGCCCAGACGACCCACCCGACGAGCACGAACTGGAGCGGGAGCCGCGCCCAGAGCGCCCACCGCGGGGCGAGGTCGGCGAACCGGTCGGCCTCGCGGAGCATGTAGACGTGCACGGGCAGAAACGCGAGGAGCATCGCGGCGAGCGCCCAGCCGGCGACCTCGCGGAGCGGCTCGACGAGGAGGCCGACTCCTCCGGCGATCTCGGCCACGCCGCTGACGAGGACGGCCATGCGGGGCCACGGAAGCGACGGTGGCACGATGGCCTCGAACATCCGCGGCCGGACAAAATGCATCACGCCCGCCCCGACGAACATCAGGGCCAGGAGCGCCACCGAGGCGGCCTTCCAGGCGTCAGGCGGGAGGCCCATCGCCGCCGATCGTCCCGCCGAGGTCCTCGATCAGGGCGTCCGAGATGCCCATCGCCGAGAAGCCGCCGTCGTGGTAGAGCGTCTGCATGGTCACCATCCGCGCGTAGTCGCTCAGGAGCGTGATGCAGTAGTCGGCGCAGGAGGCGGCGTCGGCGTTGCCGAGCGGCGCCACCTTCTCGGCGAACTCGAACATGGCGTCGAAGCCGTCGATGCCGCCGCCAGCGGTCGTCCGGGTCGGGCTCTGCGAGACGGCGTTGATGCGGATGCCGCGCTGCCCGAGGCGGTAGCCGAACGACCGGACGATCGACTCGAGGAGCGCCTTGGCGTCGCCCATCTCGCTGTACTCCGAGAAGACCCGCTGCGCGCCGATGTAGCTGAGCGCGAGGATCGAGGCCCCGTCCTCAACCGCCTCGGCGCTGAGCGCGGCGCGGACCATCCGGTGCAGCGAGACGGCCGAGATGTCGAGCGAGCGGTGGTACCAGTCGTAGTTGAGCTCCTCGTACGGCCGCCCCTTCCGCACGTTCATGCCCATCCCGATCGAGTGGACGACGAAGTCGAGCGGTCCCCCGAGGTGGTCGGTGGCCTGCGCGAAGAGGTCGGCCAGCTCGTCGTCCTTGGTCGCGTCGGCGTAGACGACGGGGCTGCCGCCGGTCGCCTCGGAGAGGGCGTCGAGCTGCCCGAAGCGGCGCGAGACGGGCGCATTCGTGAGGACGAACCGGGCGCCCTCGCGGTGGGCCGCCTCGGCGAGCGCCCAGGCGATGGAGTTGGGGTCGAGGGCGCCAGAGATGACGCCCGTCTTGCCGGCGAGGAGGCCTCGCCCGTCGGTCGTGTCGGCCATGCGAAGGGTGCGCGTGAGGTGCGCGCCCAAGCTACGGTCCGGCCTCGGCCCCGAGGCGGCCCTTGCGGCGGGAGAGGGCGGCTGGCTCAGGCCGCGGCCCGCGCCGCCAGCAACTGCTCCAGCGCGGCCAGCATCTCGGCCTTGAGGACCGGCTTGGCGAGGTACGCGTCGAAGCCGCGCGCCAGGCACGCCGCACGGTCCTCGGGCGAGGCGTGGGCCGTCAGCGCGAGCGTCGGCAGGGCGGCCGTGGCCGGGTTGGCCCGGATCGCCTCGACGACGTCGAAGCCGGTGATGCCGCCCTGGTAGTTGAGGTCGAGCAGCGCCGCCGCGACCGGCGCCTCAGCGAGCCGCACGAGCGCCTCCTCTCCGCTCTCGGCCGTCACCACCTCGTAGTGCTTGCGGAGGTAGAGCGTGAAGAGCTGGCGGTTCTCGGGGTAATCGTCGGCGACGAGGATCGTGGGGCGGGCGTCGGACATCGGTGCGGGGGCGTCGTGGTGGGACCCCCTCCATATCGCTCACCGGGGCCCCGATCTATAGCCTGGGCACCCCCGCCTCGGTGGCGGACCGGTAGGCGCGGCCGAGCGGGCGCGCGAGGTCGCGGACCGCCTCGAAGACGCCCGGCGCAGCGGCCACCAGCGCTCCCGAGGCGACCGGGTCGGCGCCCGTCCAGAGGCCCTCGACACGCCCGCCGGCGGCCTCGACGAGGACCACGCCCGCGGCGACGTCCCACGGCGAGAGGCCCGCCTCGAAGAACCCGTCGAAGCGGCCGGCGGCCGTCCACGCGAGATCAACGGCGGCGGCGCCGTGCCGGCGGAGCCCGCGCGTCGCGCGGATGGCGGCCTCGAACGTGGCCAGGTAGCCGTCGACGTAGCGGTAGTCGCGGAACGGGAAGCCCGTCGCCAGGAGCGCGTCGTCGAGGCGGTCGGTGGCGGAGACGCGCGCCGCCTCGCCGTCGACCGTCAGGCCGGCGCCGCGCGCGGCCGAGAACAGCTCGCCCGAGGCCACGTCGAGCACCACGCCGACGACGCCCGCGCCCGCCTCGCGGAGCCCGATCGAGACGGCGTACGGCGGGATGCCGTGCGTGAAGTTGGTCGTGCCGTCGAGCGGGTCGACGATCCACACGCGCGCGCCCCCGAGGCGGTCCGCCACGGCCTCGGCGCCCTCCTCGCCGATCACGTCGTCCGTGGGGAACGCCTCGGCGAGGGCGTCGACGACGATCCGCTGTGCGCCCTCGTCGACGAACGTGACGAGGTCGTGCGTCCCCTTCGCACGGACGTCGTCGGCTCCGAGGCGGCCGGCGTGCGGGCGGATGAAGGCGGCGGCGGCGCGCGCGGCCGCCTCGGCGGTCTGGCGTTCGAGGTCGTACGGCATGGCGCTGGGGACGGGCGCGGCTGCAACTCGGAGCCACGGGGCGGGTTCTGAGGCCGACCGCCCCCCGACCTGTGCGACGCCTCGCCCCTCTCCTGCTCGTCCTCGCCGCCTGCGCCGACGACCCGCCGGTCGCGGGCCCACCGTCCGACCCCGAGGCGGCGCGCCTGCTCGAGGCCGTCGTGCCCGACATGGACGCCTCGGCCTTCCAGGACCTCGCCCGGCGGCCCTACACCGCCTCGGTGCGCGTCGAGGTCTTCGACGGCGCCGGCGAGGTCGTTGGCACCGAGACGGCGACGGTCGAGCACACGGACGGGGGCACCGTCGCGCGCGACCGCGCTGTGACGGGCGACCTCGAGCTGAGGGAAGGCCCCCTCGTCCTGCGCGATCCGCTGCCGGCGACGGTCCCCGAGGATCCGTCCTACCTCGACCCGGCCGCGCGCGAGGCCTACCGGTTCATGGCGCGCGGCGACACCACCATCTCGGGTCGTCGGCTCCGCCTCGCCGAGGCGGTCCTGACCGATACCGACCGGACGCACGCCGTCCAGCGTGTCCGTGCCGCCGTCGACCCCGCCTCGGGGACCGCAGCGACGGTCGAGATCACGCGGGCGGCCGACGCGATCGTCTACGACGAGGACAGCCGCGTGCGCGTCGACCTGTGGCCCACGGCCGACGGCTGGCTCCCCCGCCGCGTCGTCACCGACACCCAGACGGCCGTCCCGTTCTCCGAGCCGCGCCGCGTCCGCACGACGTGGACCGTGACGCACGTCGACGGGCGGCCCTTCGCGCCGGACACGACGGGGGCCTGACGCCGTGCCCGTGCGCCCACTCGGACGTCCCGCTCGCCACCTCGGGGTCGTCGCGTCGACCATGACCGAGGCGACGGCATGGGCGGCCGAGGGCGCGCCGCACGGCGCCCTCGTCGTGGCCGAGCACCAGACGGCGGGCCGCGGGCGCCACGGCCGCGCGTGGGAGGCCGCGCCGGGCGAGAGCCTCTTGGTCTCGGTCGTCCTTCGCCCGGCGCTCGCACCGGACCGGCTCGGGCTCGTCCCTCTCGCGGCGGGCCTCGCCGTCGCCGAGGCCGTCGCCGTGTTCGGCGTCGCGGCGCAGGTCAAGTGGCCGAACGACGTCCGCCTCGGGGGGCGGAAGCTGGCCGGCGTGCTCGCCGAGGCGAGCTGGACGGGCTCGGTGCCAACCGTCATCCTCGGCATCGGGCTGAACGTGG
>JBCCQJ010000271.1:0-5883 GCA_039024395.1 Bacteroidota bacterium
CGGCACGTTCGGCGCGTCGAAGTTGACCACGTGCGTGACGCCCTCGATGTCGATGCCGCGTGCGGCGATGTCGGTCGCCACGAGCACCTGGAACCGGCCGTCCTCGAAGCCCTTGAGCGCGCGCTGGCGCTGGCCCTGCGACCGGTTCGAGTGGATCGCGACGGCGTCGTAGCCCGCCCGGTCGAGCTTCTTGCGGATGCGGTCGGCGCGGTACTTCGTGCGCGAGAACACGATCATGCGGCCCACCGCCTCGGTGTCGAGCAGGTGGTGGAGCAGGTCCTGCTTCTCGGCCTCGGCGATGTGCACGGCGCGCTGGGCGACCGTCGCCGCCGGGTCGCGGCGCTCGCCGACCTCGATCGTCTCGGGCTTGTAGAGGATGCTCTTCGCCAGCTCCTGGATCGGCGGCGGCATCGTGGCCGAGAACAGCATCGTCTGGCGCTGCTCCGGCACCTCGGCCACGATCTTGCGGATGTCGCGGATGAACCCCATGTCGAACATCCGGTCTGCCTCGTCGAGGACCAGGATGTCGACCCACGAGAGGTCGATCTCGCGGGTGCCCACAAAGTCGAGGAGCCGGCCCGGCGTCGCCACCACGACGTCGACGCCGCCTCGGAGGGCGGTCCGCTGCTTGCCCTTCGGCACGCCGCCGTAGATCGTGGCGCTTTTGATGCGCGTGTGTGTGCCGTAGGTCGCGACGGCCGCCTCGACCTGGATCGCTAACTCGCGCGTCGGCGTGACGACGAGGGCGCGGACAGGCCGCCGCTTGCCCTCGGACGGCTCGCGCACGAGGTAGTCGAGGATCGGGAGCACGAACGCGGCCGTCTTGCCGGTCCCCGTTTGCGCTACGCCCACCACGTCGATGCCCTGGAGCGTGAACGGGAGCGCGGCCGTCTGGACCGGCGTGGGCGTCGTGTAGCCGGCGTCGCGGACCCCCTTCCGGACCGGCGCGGCGAGGTCGAAGTCGTCGAACGAGGGCATGGCGGGAGGCCGGCGCGCGGGCACCGAGGCGGGCGGGGGGAGGTGCAAGGTCGGGACCCCGCCTCGGGGACGCCTCTGCGCGGCCTTCTTGTGGGCGAGTCGGATGCGGGCACCCGGCGGCACGTGCCGCGTGAGACCGTCATGTCTGCGACTCACCCCGCCGTCCGCTTCGCCCGCCGGTACGCGTCGGTCTCCGGCCCCGAGGCGGCGTGGGTGGCCGCGGCCTGGGGCGACGGCCGCGCGGCGTCGGCCGGCGAGATTCTCCTCCGGCCTGGCGACCCGGGGGGCGCGGTCTACCTGCTCGACGGCGGCTACGCCCGCTTCTTCGCCGAGCCCGACGGGCGCGACGTGACGCGCCACTTCGTGCAGCCAGGGAAGCTGTTCACGGCGGTTTCCGCCTCGGGAGACGGGTTCCAGGTGCTCACGCCGGGGCGGCTGTACACGCTCTCGCGCGAGGCGCACGAGCGGCTGGCCGCGGCCTGCCCGCCGTGGGAGGCCGCCCGCCGAGCCTACCTCCGCGAGGTCTCGGCCTACCTCGACCGGACCATCGACCGGGTGCGCTCGCAGACCGCCTCGGCGCGCTACGCCGCCTTCGAGCGCGACTTCCCCGACGTGCTGCTCCACGTCCCGCTCCGCCTCGTGGCGTCGTACCTCGGCATGACGCCGCAGTCGCTGAGCCGCGTCCGCGCCGGCCGCTAGAGCCAGTGGAGCAGTGGTTCAGTACGTCAGTGGGTCATAAATGCCTTTTCTGGGCGTAGGGGCCGGTTCTGGCGAGATGGGTGGATCGCACCTCCGTGCAAACCGCTCCAGAACGAGCGACAGGTGATCGCACGCTGCTCTCGCCTTGGATTGCGTCCCTTCTCCCTCGGGGGACAGGGTCAGGGGGCGGATCCCGAGTCGCGGTCTCCCACGCAGTCGCGGCGTACTTACCCGATGCGAAGGCGCCGGCACGCACACTTGCAAGAGGTTTCGGCCCGACGCTCTCTCCGCACGACATGGCCGCCGTCCTCCTCGTCCTCGCCTCTGCGCTCCTCGTCGGCTGCGCCGCGAGCCGCTCCGCCCCCGAGGCGGCCGCCTCCGAGGCGGACCTCGCCGTCGGCACAAACCGCGCGTTCGCCCACACCGTCACCACGACGGCCGCCCCCGAGGCGGTTTGGGCGCTCTGGACCGACGTCGCGGGCTGGCCCGCGTGGGACGTCGCCCTCGACAGCGCTGCGCTCGACGGTCCGTTCGCGGTCGGCGCGCGCGGACGCCTCGTGCCCGCCTCGGGGCCGGCGTCGGCGTTCGAGATCGAGGCGGTCGATGTGGGCCGGTCCTACACCTTCGCGACGCGCCTGCCGCTGGGCGCGCTCCGTGTGCGGCGGTCGTGGGAGAACGCGGGGCCGGGGCAGATCGCCGTCACGCACGCCGTCTCGTTCCACGGGCTCGGCGGGCGGATGCTGGCCGGGCGCCTTGGTCCGCAGTTCCGCCGTGCGCTGCCCGGCGTGATGGAGCGCCTGGTGGCCCTCGCCGAGGCGGAGCGATGACGCGGCGCCAGGCGATCCGCCTCGGGGCCGTCGCGGCGGCCGGCGCCAGCGTCGGCGGGTGCGCCGTAACCTCCGCCGTGTCGTCGCCCGATTCCCCCGGCCCGTCGTGGCCCCCGTTCGCGGTCCGCCTCGGGGACGTGCGCGTGACGGCCATCCGGACCGGCAGCGTGGCCGTGAAGCGGGCGCACCGCGAGTGGGGCGGGCCGGCGGCGCTGGGGCTCCCCACAATTGCCCTCAGCCCGCGGTGGACCGAGTGGCTCCCGATCACGTGCTGGCTCGTCGAGCACCCCGATGGCCCGATCCTGGTCGACACCGGCGAGACGCCGCGCGTCGCCGAGGCGGACTACTTCGCCTGCGACGGCGCGACGCAGTTCGTCTACGAGCGGCTCCTGGCCTTCGACGTGCCCCGAGACCAATCGCTGGATGCGCAGCTCCGGGCGCTCGGCGTGCCACCCGAGGAGATCCGCACGCTCGCCCTCACGCACCTCCACTCGGACCACGCCGGCGGGCTGGCCGACGTGCCCAACGCGACGGCCTACCTCTCGCGCACCGACGCCGAGCGCACGCCGCCGGGCTCGGTGCCGTGCCGCTGGCCCGACGCATTCCGCCCCACGCCGGTCGACTACGCCGACGGCCCCGTCGGGGCGTTCGCCGAGAGCCACGCGCTCACGGCCGACGGCGCCGTCCGCCTCGTGCCGACGCCCGGCCACACCCGCGGCCACCAGTCGGTCGTGGTCGAGGGCGGCGGGCAGTCCGTGATGCTGGCGGGCGACGCCTCGTTCTCGCTCGACCAGGTCCGCCGCCGCGCGGTCGCCGGCATCTGCGAGGACCCCGCCGCCGCGCGGCGGACGCTCGCCGTCATCGCCGAGCACCTCGAGGGGACGGGCGCCCTCTACCTGCCCAGCCACGCCCTCCCCGAGGCGGGGTAGCTGTGCTATCCCGTCCGTAGGGTCGGCCCCGAGTGGGGGGCGCATCCGGGTCCGGCGTGCCGCTCGATGGGAGGGCGCGCTTCGCGCGCGGAGGGAAAGGGGGGAATGGAGGGAGTGGGAAGAGGGGCAGACGAGACCGCTTCGGCGGACGAGCGAAGCTCCGCACGGCGCACACCTTGCATTCAGCCCGTCGGTGACGCCACTGCCAGGGCAGGTGGCCTGTGAGCCGACTCTCTCCCCATTCCTTCTATCCTCCCATTCCATCGAGCGGGAAGAGGGTGGACGAGCGCGCGATGAGAGAGGGAGGTCGCCTCCGCTCAAGCGAGCACGATCTTAGCCGCCGAACAGGCCGAGCTGGTCGCCCGCCTCGGGGCCGTTGTCCTCGGACACGTCCGCCTCGGTGCCGGGAGGCGCAGCCCACCCCGAGGCGGTGCGGCCGCCGTGGCGCCACGACTCGGCGCGCTCGCGCGCGACCGTCGCGTCGAAGAAGTCGCCTGGCGTGAAGCCCTCCTCGAGGCGGGTCGCGATCCGGTGGAGGCTGCGGAGCGCCTTCGCCTTGTCGGTCTCGCCGAGCTTCGCCCGCTCGACAGCCGACCGCAGCGTCTCGATGGTCTCGTCGTAGACGGTCGTCGGCACGGGAAACGGCGTGCCACCCTTGCCGCCGTGCGCGAACGCGAACCGCGCCGGGTCGCGGAACCGCGTCGGCGCCCCGTGGACGACCTCGCTCACGAGCGCGAGCGACTGGAGCGTCCGCGCACCGACGCCGCGGAGCAGCAGCAGCTCCTCGAAGTCGTCCACGCCGCGCTCGTGCGCGAGGTGGAGCGCCGCCCCGAGGCGGGTCAGGTCGACGTCGCCCTTGCGGACCCCGTGGTGCGTCGGCAGGCGCATGTCGGCGGCCTCCTTGAGCACCGCCGCCGGACGCTCGGCGGTGAGGTCGAGCATCGCCGTGCGGGTCGGGTCGGCGGCGCCGTCGACGAGGTTGAGGAGGTCGTCGCCCGGCCGCCCGCAGATCGCGGCGTGGGGGTCGGAGACGAACGACTGCACCGCCTCGGAGTGCCAGTGGTAGCGCCGCGCCGTGCCGCGCTCGGCGTCCATGCCCTGCTGCACGACCGACCACGCGCCGTCGGCGCTGACCACGAAGGCGTGGATGTAGACCGTGTGGCCGTCCTGGACCGCCGCCGAGTCGACCTTGGCCGAGAGGCGGCTCGCCCGGGCGAGCGCGTCGGCGTCGACGCCCGTCCGGTCGCCGTAGCGCGCCAGCTCGTCGGGCGTCCGCCGGGACTCGTTGCCCTTGCCGCCGGCGACGAACAGCCCCAGGTCGGCCGCGCGCGGGTTGAGCGCCCGCTTGAGCGCCCGCAGCACCGCCGTCGTGGCGCCGGACGAGTTCCAGTCCATGCCGATCACCGAGGCGAAGCTCTGGAACCAGAACGGGTCCGAGACGCGGCTCAGGAAGCCCGCCGTGCCGTAGTCGGCCACCACCGCCTCGGTGACGTGGAGCCCGAGGCGCGTCATGCGCTCGAAGAGCCACGGCGGGATGCCCCCGCCCATCAGGGCGAGGTCGGCGGTGCCGGAGCGGACCGGGGCGGCGCTCATCGGAGGGCCTCCTGCGGCCAGTCCTTCCACGCCAGCAGGTGCCGCACGCCCAGCGAGCGGTGCGGCCGCCAGCCCTCGGCCACGTCGCGCATGGCCCGCTTGAGGCCGCGGTCCTCGAGTCCGTACCTCGCCATCATCGCCTGCTTGAGGTGGTAGTCGTCGGCCGGGAAGACGTCCGGCCGGCCGAGCGTGAACAGCAGGATCATGTCGACCGTCCACGTCCCCACGCCGTGGATCGCCCCGAGGCGGTCGCGGACGTCGTCGTCGGGGAGGGCGGTCCAGTCGGGGGCGTCGGCGCGGAAGGCGTCGACGGCGGCGGCCCACGCCTCGCGCTTGCGCGCCGAGAGCGTGGCGTGAGGGAGGGCCTCGGCCTCGAAGCGGTCCGCCTCGGTGACCGTCAGGCGCTCGAGGCCGGCCCGGTCGAGGAGGCGCTCGAAGGTCCGCTTGGTGCTGCGCGCCGGGTGCTGCTGCTCGAGGAGGCAGCCGACGAGGTCGTGGAACACGTCGCCCGACGCGTCGAGCGGCGGGAGCGGGACGGTCGCCGCAATCTGGGCGAGGACGGGGTCGTCGAAGTCAGCGCGCACGGTCTCGGGAGGCGGATGCGGTGTATGCCCCAGAGCCGGCCCAGGGTCCGCCTCGAACGCCTCGGGGAGGGGGACGTCGTCGATTCTGAAGCGGCCTAAACGACGGGCAGCGGTTGGCACCGGACGCGCCCGTTCCGGTACGTCACGAAGCTCTGATACCAGATCGCTAGGTTAGTACTCCACTCTACCCCCGCGACGATGGCCTACGCGGCCCTGCCAGAGATCACCGACGACACCGACCACCTGCGCCGCCAGCTCCGCGCTGAACTCGAC
>JBCCQJ010000272.1:0-5877 GCA_039024395.1 Bacteroidota bacterium
CAGGCTCGCACGAGGTCATGATTTCGGCCTCGCAAGAAGCGCGAGGAGGTCGGGGCCGGAGCCCCGGACGACGAGTGCGACGCGGCGAGGGCGGAATCTGGGCCGTGCGAGCCGATCTGGGTGATTGTCCACACGCCCTAGGCTGCCTCGGGGCGGTCGGTGGCCGCCTCGGGGGCGCCGTCGAGGCAGGCGCGGACCTGGTCGGCGAGGGCCTGCACGTACGGCTCGTGGAGCATGGTCTCGTGGTTGCCCGGCACCGTGTGGACCTCCACGCCGCCCTCGGCCAACTCGGTCCACACCGGCACGTGCCACCACTTGTCGTCCCAGCTGCTCCAGGCGCTGCTGCGCAGGAGCGTGACGGGGCCGGGGTAGGGCGTCGGGCGGTAGGCGTCCCACGCTTTCAGGTGCGTCTCCATCGCCTCCCACTCGCGCAGCTCGCGCGTGCCGGCGCGCGCCCACCGGCGCCGCTCGGCGGCCTTGTGGACCGTCGCCCGCGCCCGCCGGGCCTGCACGGCGATGTGGAGGGGCAGCTCGCGCAGCGTCTCGCGGCGCGCGAGGCGCTTGAGGATCCGGACCGGCCGGCGGCCCGTCGGCGCCGCGCGCGGGGCCTCGCTGCCGTCGGCCGGCGGCCGACGGCCCTCGATGAGGGTGTTGAACGACGAGTCGAACGCCAGCAGGTGGCTCACCTCTTCGCCCGCCTCGGTGAGGCGCCGCGCCATCTCGAGCGCGACCGACACCCCGAAGCAGATCGCCGCGAGCGCGTACGGCCCCTCGGGCTGCACCGCCCGGATCTCCTCGACGTAGCGCGCCGCCATCGCGCGGACGTCCGTCAGCAGCTCGCCGTCGCCGTCGATGCCGACCGCCTGGAGGCCGTACACCGGCTGGTCCTCCCCGAGGAGCTGCGCCAGGCGCAGGTACGGCAGCGCCTCGCCGTCGTACGAGTGGACGCAGAAGAGCGGGGCGCGTGAGCCCTCCGGCGCCAGCGGCACCAGCACGGCCCCCGAGGCGGGCGCCGCGGTGCCGAGCGCGGCTGCCATCGCGGCCGGCGTGCCGTCCCCAAGCAGGAGCGACATCGGCAGCGTCTCGCCGAACGTCCGCTCGACGGCGCTTAGCAGGCGCACCACCTGGACCGACTGGCCACCGAGGTCAAAGAACCCGTCGTCGGCGCCCACGGGGCGGACGCCCAGGACCTCCTCCCACAGCGCCACCACCTGCCGCTCGACCGCGCCGCGCGGGGCCACGTAGGCCGCGTCGAGATCGCGCTCGGTCGACGGCACCTCCGCCTCGGGCGCCGCGGCCGGCGCCGAGCCCGCCTCGGGGAGGAGGTCGCGCACGGCCCGGTCGGGGTCGGCGGCGAGGTCGGCCAGGAGGTGCTCGAACCGGTACAGGAGCTGCGTCATCGCCGACGGGGCGAAGCGACGGCCGTCGGAGAGCAGGTGGAGCCCGATCGCCGCGCCGGGCGTCGCGATGACGGTCAGCGGGTAGCTCGACGTGACGCCGCTGCCGAGCCCGCGGAACCGGAGCGGCCCGCCGCCCTCGTCGGCGTGCGGGTAGTTCTCGACCACGAGGAGGCTCTCGCTGATCCGCTGGTGGGCCGGCATCGCGCTCCAGGCGTGGACCTCGGCCGGCGCGCTGTGGGCGTGCGCCACCCGGTCGGCCTGCGCCGCGTGGAGGGCGCGGATCACGTCGGCCGCGCTCGCCTCGGGGTCGACGCGGGCGCGGACGGGCAGGGCGTTGATGAGCATCCCCGCCATCGCCTCGATGCCGGGCACATCGGCCGACCGCCCCGAGGCGGTGACGTCGAACACCACGTCGTCGTGGCCGGTTGCCCGGCCCAGGACCATCGCCCAGGCGCCCTGGAGCACCGTGCCGAGCGTCACCCCGAGGCGGCGGGCGACGGCGCGGAGCGCCTCGGAGGCCTGGGCCGGCAGCTCGGCGTCCTGGCGCTCGGCGTCGGAGACGTACCCGCCGGCCGCCTCGGCGGCCGTGACGGGTGCCTCGAACGGAAGCGGCGTCGGGGCCGACCGTCCGCCGAGGTACGCGCTCCAGAACGCCTCGGCGGCGTCGGTCGGCTGGGCGCGCAGCCAGCGGACGTAGTCGCGGAACGGCGCCGCCAGTGGGAGATCCGGCGCGGTCCCAGTGTGCGCGGCGTTGTAGAACGCGACCACGTCGCCGAGCACGCGCGCGCTCGACCAGCCATCGAGGAGGACGTGGTGGCAGGTCCAGACGAGGTGCGCCGCCTCGGGGGCGGCGCGGAACACCCGCAGCCGCATCGTCGGCGGGCGCGTGAGGTCGAGGCCCTGCGCGCGGTCGTCGGCCACGGCCGCCTCGATGCGCTTCTGGCGGTCGACCGGCCGGAGGGGGCTTAGGTCCTCGACGGCGAGGTCAAGCGGCACCTCGCGGAGCACGATCTGGACGGGCGCGTCGAGGCCCTCCCAGCGGAGGACGGTCCGCAGCGCCGGGTGCCGGCGCGCCGCCTGCGCCCACGCCGCGCCGAAGCGGTCGGCGTCGAGCGGCCCCTCGAGGTCGCACCGGAGGTGGAGCAGGCCCGCATCGCCCACCGTCGCCGGCAGGCTGTGGACGAGCAGCCCCTGCTGCATCGGGGTGAGCGGGAAGACCGTCTCGACGTTTTTCGTTCCAGCCATCAATCAGTCAGAGTCGTCGCAGTCAATCGAAGTCGCCGAGGAGGGCGTCGAGGGCGTCCTGCCCGAGGTCCACGTCCGGGAAGTCGGATGGCGTGTAGGCGCCCGCCTCGGGGGCGCGGGCGTGGTCCACGAGGCGGGCGAGGGTCTCCAATGTCGTGCGCGCGAGCCGCTCGATGGTCTCGGTTTGGTGACGGTTCGTGCTGAACGTCCACCGCACATCGAGGGCGCCGTCAGCGATTCGCGCGACGACCTCGAGGAGGTGGCCGCGCTCGCCGCCCGGTCCGTGCGCGCCCCACACGTCGGGCGTGCCCACGAAGGGCGAGGCGGCCCCGAACGGCGCCTGGCCTCGGCCGAGGTAGTTGACGAGGATCTCGGCGCCGTCCCCGAGGCGGGGGTCGGGCTCGGGGCCGTGGCGGAGAAGCCCGTACCCGAGGCCCTGGCGCGGGACGGCCCGCACCGCCTCCTTCGCCCCGATGAGGGCCGCACGCGGGTCGCCCGGCGCTGGTGTGAGCGTGACCGGGTAGACCGTCGTGAACCAGCCCACCGTCTGCGCCACGTCGACCGTCCCGCCGAGGTCGTCGCGGCCGTGGCCCTCCAGGTCGACGCGCACGCGGTCGGCGCCGGCCCACGCGCCCACCGCCTCGGCGAGGGCGGCGAGCAGCATCTCGGCCACGTTCGTGCCGTAGGCCGCCGTCGCCTCGGTGAGCGCCTGCGTCTCGGCCGCACTCCACCCGACGCGCACCGTTTGGGCCGACCGCTCGGTGTTGGGGCCGTCGGCGTCGGCGGGCAGGGGAGGCACCGCCTCGGCGGCCTGGGCCCGCCACACGTCGCGCTCGGCCTCCACCTCGGGGCTCCGAGCGAACGCCTCCAGCGCTTCGGCCCAGCGGCCGACGGGCGTCCCCGATGCGGTCACGGCGGCGTCCTTTCCGGCCCCGAGGCGGGCGTAGGCGTCCTCGACCTGCGACAGGATGGTCTGCCACGAGACCACGTCGACCGCGAGGTGGTGAGCGGTGAGGATGAGGCGGCGCGGGTCGGAGCCGAGGAGGTCGAGGCGGAGGAGCGGACCTCGTTTGATGTCGAGGGCGGCCTGGGCATCGGTCCAGATGCGCGCGGCCGCCTCGGGGCGCTCCGCCTCGGGGACGTCCGCGAGGTCGTGCGTGGCGACGTCGAGGCGGGGCGCGTCGGACTCGACGAGGCACTGCGTCCAGCCGTCGTCGGTCTGGGCGAAGCGGAGGCGGAAGGCGTCGTGCGCCTCCGCCACGCGGCGGACGGCCTCCACGAGGCGGTCGGCGTCGGTCTCCGCCTTCAGGTCGACCGTCACGGCCTGCGTCCAGAGGCTCGGGCTCGGCAGGTCGAGGCCGAAGAACCAGCGCTGGATCGGCGTGAGCGGGACCGGCCCGACGGGCATCGCCTCCGAGGCGGCCTCGGACGTCGTGGCCGCGACGGCGGCGAGGGCCTCGACGGTCGGGCGCTCGAAGAACTGCGCTGGCTTGAGCCCGAGCCCGGCGCGGTTGGCGCGCGAGATGATCTGGATGCTCGCGATCGAGTCGCCGCCGATCTCAAAGAAGTTGTCGGTCACGCCGACGGCCTCGAGCCCCAGCACCTCGGCCCAGATCGCGGCCAGCGCGCGCTCCGCCTCGGTGCGCGGCGCGACGTGCCCCGAGGTGTGCGCTGCCTCGGGGAGGGGCAGCGCGGCGCGGTCGAGCTTGCCCGTCCGCGTCCGCGGGAGGGCGTCCAGCACAACGATGGCGGAGGGGATCATGTAGTCGGGCACGCGGCGCTGGAGGAGCGCCTTCACGTCGGCTGCCTCGGCGCCCTCGCCGACGACGTAGCCGAGGAGCCGCGCGCCGCCCGCCTCGGGGATGTGCACCGAGGCGGCGGCCTCGCGGACGGTCGGGTGCGCGCGGAGCGCGGCCTCAACCTCGGCCAGCTCGATCCGGTGGCCGCGCACCTTCACCTGCCCGTCGGCGCGGCCGAGGAAGTCGAGCGTGCCGTCCTCGCGCCAGCGCGCGCGGTCGCCGGTCCGGTAGAGGCGGCCGTCGCCGAACGGGTTCGGCCCGAATGCCGCGGCCGTCGCCTCGGGGCGGCCGAGGTAGCCATCGACCACGCCGTCGCCGCCGAGCGCCAGCTCGCCCGGCACGCTGACCGGCGCGAGGTCGCCCGCGCCGTCGAGCACGTAGGTCTGGGCGCCGGGAATCGGCCGGCCGATGGGCACGCGCCCCGAGGCGGTCGTCACCTCGTGGGCGGTCGCCCAGACGGTCGCCTCGGTGGGGCCGTACTCGTTCGTGAGCGCGGCCCCGAGGCGGGCGCGGTGCGCGGCGGCCACGTCGGGCGCGAGCGCCTCGCCGGCCAGGATCACGCGCTGGAGCGAGGCCAGGTCGTCGGGCGCGGCGAGGTCCAGGATCACGCGCCAGAGCGACGGCAGCGTGAGCGTGTGGGTGACGCCGTGGCGGGCGACGAGGGCCGCGAGCGCCGGCACGTCCTGCTCCTGCCGCTCGGCCGGCAGCACGAGCGCGCCCCCCGAGGCGAGCGTCCAGAAGAGCCCGGCGACGGAGCTGTCGAACGCCACCGACGAGAGCAGCAGGAAGCGGCCGACCTCCTCAGGGTAGTGGTCGAGGCGGGCCTGCGTCGAGTGCGCGAGGTGGCGGTGGGTGACGGGCACGCCTTTCGGCCGGCCGGTCGAGCCGGACGTGTAGAGGACGTAGGCGAGCGCGTCCAGCGACGGCGGCGCGGGCGCCTCGGCGTCGGCCAGCGGCGCGTCGAGGTCGACGACCGTCAGGTTTGCCTCGGCGCCCAGCGTGCGGCCGCCGGTCGTAACCAGGGCCGCTGCGCCGGCGTCGGCGAGGAGGGCGCGGAGGCGGGCGTCGGGATGGGCCGGGTCGAGCGGTACGTAGGCGCCGCCGGCCCGCAGGATGCCCAGCATCCCCACCACGAGGTCGGCCGTGCGCGGCAGGCAGAGCCCGACCGGCACGCCCTCGGCCACGCCGCGCGCGCGGAGGTGCCCGGCCAGCCGCCCCGAGGCGGCCCAGAGCGCAGCGTACGTCAGCGACCCCGCCTCGGTGACGACCGCCTCGGTGTCGGGCGTCTGTCGGACGTGCGCCTCGATCATGCCCAGTACGCCGCCCTCCGAGATCGGCGCGCGCTCTGGCCCCGAGGCGAGGGCGAGCAGTCGGGCGCGCTCCGCCTTGGGGAGGAGGGCCAGGTCCCCGAGGCGGGCGTCGTCGGGCGCGTC
>JBCCQJ010000273.1:0-5844 GCA_039024395.1 Bacteroidota bacterium
AGGCGGCGCTGCTGGTCGCGGAGGTAGGCCTCCGCCTCGGTGTCGTCGCTCTCCGACAGCTCGGTCCCCTCGCGGAGGTCAGTGAGCTGCTCCACGACACCGCCCGCCCCGAGGCGGTAGAGCGTGTCGCCCTCGCGGTAGACGATGCTGCCCTCGAGGAGGAACCGGGGGGCGCTCTCGCGGGCGGTCGTCCGCGTCAGCCGCTCGACGCGGCCGTCCCCGAGGTGGAGCAGGTAGAGGTCGCCGCCCTGGGCGTAGACGCGCCGCGCGAAGGCGGCGTCGTAGGCGCCGGGCTCGGCGTGCCACCCCTCGAAGCGCGGCGGAAGTGCGCGGCGCGCATCGGCCGGCACGCGCTCGGGGTCCCCCCCCGAGGCGGCCACGCGGAACAGGGAGTCGCCGCGCAGTTCGCCCTGCGGGTTCCACGAGAAGTAGGCGTGGTCGCCAGCGTCGGTCCAGGTCGGGGCGCCCGGCCAGCCGCCGATCCACGTCTCGGGGCGCTGCGTGATCTGCTCGATCGTCAGCGTCGGGCGCTGGGCAGACGCCGAGGTGGTGAGGGCGAGGACGAGGCCGAGGGCGAGACGACGCACGGATTGAGCGGTGGACCGGCGCGAAGATAGCCGGCCCCTCCCCTGCTCACGTGCTGCCGACGAGGCGGCTACCGCCCGCCGAACACGAACCCGACGAGCAGGGTGTTGACGTCGAACGCCTCGTCGAAGCGCAGCGTGTTGCCGTTGTCGAGCTCGATGTCCTCGCCGCCGACGCCGGTCAGGTCGAGCGCGTAGCGGACCTCCGGCCCGAACCGCGTGCCGCCGACGTCGAACCGGAGGCCCGCGCCCAGGTTGGCGGCCACGCTCAGCAGGTCGAGCCCGTCGCGCACGTCCTGCACGCCGGCGATCTCGCCCGAGAGGTCGAGCAGGTAGCGCGCCTCGGGGCCGCCGAACACGTAGGCGCTCGCCGGCCCGAGGTTGCGGGCGTACTGAAGGTCGAGCTGGACGGTGACGAAGTTGGTCTCGAACGCCGCCCGGTTCAGCGTCTGCTCGCCGTCGTAGAGCGCCGTCGTGTTGAGGAACTGGCCCCCGAGGCGGACCCCGATCGGGCCGCGGTACACCGTCAGCCCGAGGCCGCCCTGAATGCCGACTGTGACGGGCAGGTCGAGCGAGTCGCGGTCGAGGATCGTCGACGGGTCGTTGGGGTCGAACGTGAACGCGCTCACGTCCTCGGTCCACGTCACGGCCGGGGCGACGTTGAAGTCGAAGCCGACCCCGGTCTGGGCCGACACCGAGGCGGAGACGAGCAGGAAAGCGGCGAGACAGGCGGAGCGCATCGGAACGGGGGTGCGTGACACAGGCGTCGAGAGACGGCCTCTCATTAAGCAACACGCGTTGTATCGCCGCGAGGGCTCATCGACCCAAGCCGGACCCGCAAAAATGGGCCGTTCGGCCACCCCGCCTCGGGGCGCCGTCCGCCTCGGGGCGCCGTCCACCTCGGGAGAGGGGCCCGCCTCGGCGGTGGCGCTACCGGACGACGGCCGTCACCTCCTGGCGCAGCGTCGTGACGGTCGTGCGGCCGGTCTCAGCGCCGTCGTCGTCGGTCTCGGGGTCGCGCACGATCACCTCGCGGCGGACGAGCCCGACGTCGGCGATGTGGTCCACCCAGTCGACGCCCTGGTCGGCGCCGGCGAACTCGACCGTCGAGCGGACGACGAGGCAGCGGAACGTGCCCGCCTCGGTGTCGATCGTCGCCTCGCCCTCGAGGCGGCGGTAGCTGGTGAGCGGGAAGCCGATGAACGAGAAGTCGTAGTGGACCCAGTCCTGCCCCGCCGCGGCGTCGTAGTCGAGCACGACGCGCGGCTCGCCCCGCAAGACGGGGTCGTCGTCGGCCCCGAGGCGGGCCTGCGACGCGGCCCGGTCGGCGACGAGGCGGCGCACCGGGCGCGGCAGCGCGGGGCTCTCGCCGAGCGACACCGTGCGAAGCGCGCTGCCCCCGGCGCCGCCTGCGTAGGCCACCTCGGCCAGGGCGTTGTCGCTCGTGCGGTACCAGACGCGCCCGCCCCCTTCCAGGCCGGTCGACGTCAGCAGAAGCTCGGTCAGGCCGTGCTCGTCGTAGACGGTCGCGTCGGTTGCGACGACCGCAGCGGTGCTCGTCCAGGCCGCCTCGGTGCGCGCGCCGTCGGCATGGTCTTTCGTCTCGGTGACCGCGTACTCGAGGCGGAGCCCCGGCTCAAGGTCGACCCGGATCCCGTCACCACCGCCGAACGCGTCGCAGGCGGTGAGGACGAAGGCGAGGGCGAGAACCGAGAGGACGCGCATGGCGCAGCGAGCGGGTGGGCGCGGCCACGGATGGAAGAACGTTCCCTGCCGATGCCAAACTGAAGCAACACGGCAGGTTGACCACAGAGAGTCCCCGTTCGAGAGTCTGAACGGGCCGACCCCGAGGCGGCAGGGTAGAAACGTACCACCTCGGCGCCGAGCGCGTCGTCCGGAACCGGCGCCCCGAGGCGGCCTAGGGCCAGTGGGGCAGTGGCTCAGTGCGCCAGTGGGTCAGAAGTGGCTTTTTCTGAACGCAGTGGCCGATTCCTGTGAGATGCACGTACCGCACCTCAGCGCAAACCACTCTACAGCAACAGGCAGGGCGGTTGTCGATTTCCGTCTGGGGCATAGGCCGTCGGACGCGGGGGCACGTGCGACGCAACGTGACATGGCCGGGCCTCCGTCCCACGCCCCACGAACGACGCACCTGCCGTTTGCTCTAGCTCTCGCGCGTCGCGTCGGCGTCGGGGATCACCTGGCCGGCGTGCGGCCGCGTGTCCGCCTCGATGTTCAGGACGTCCGGCACGTCGTTGCGCTGCGGATCCGGGTTGACGAGGCCGCCGGTGAGGGGCAGCTCGAAAGCGCTCACGAACGGGGCGACGGTCGAGAACCAGAAGTCCTGCTGGAACTCGTAGAAGTCGGCGTCGAAGCCGGCGGCCTCGCCCTGGTGCCCGGCGATGTCGACGTAGAAGACCCGGGGCCAGTCGGGGTAGCCCTGCTGCGCCTCCGCGAGGAGGGCGAACACGCCCTGGGCGGCCGCCTCGAAGCTCGCGTCCGCCTCGACGACGTAGTAGAGCGCGACGGTGTTGTTGAAGCCCATGTGGACGCCGGGGGCGTCGGGCTTGGCATAGTCGGGGACGAACTCGGGGGCGGCGTCGGGGGGCAGCTCGGACACGGTCGGGGCGGTGGGTGCCCCGCCAACCTAGCGCGAGGGCGCCGAGACAGCCATCGAGACGGCTTCATCGGACCCGTCGAGGGTGTCCGCGGTCGGCATGGGTCCGAAGGCCGGCGGCCCCGGAGCGTCGACGACGGGCACCGTCCGGCGAGGGATGCGGATGCGCCACCCCGACGGCTCGCCCAGGACTTCGTCCACCTCCCCGCCCATCGCGCCCACGAGGCGGTCGACGAGGTCGGGGCCGATGCCGAGCGTGCCGTCGTCGCCCGAGCCGCCGAGCACCGTCATCTCGATCCACTCGGTGCCGCGCGTGGTCAGCCGCACGTCGACGCGCGAGCCGGTCGCCGAGGCGACGGCTCCGCCGACGAGGTGGCGCACGACCCGTTCGAGCAGCGCCCCGTCGATGAGCAGCGGCCCTTCGGGGAGCAGGCACCACACGTTGAGCGAGATGCGCCGCGCCTCGGCCGCCGTCCGGTTCGCCTCGGCCACCGCCTCGACGAGCGCCCCGATGTTGGTCGGCGTCGGCGTGACGGTCACGTCGGTGCCGTCGAGGAGGGTCAGGTCGAGGAGGTCGTCGAGGACCCCGAGGAGGCGCGTGCCCGAGCGCGCGATCACGTCGCGGACCTGGACCACCTCCTCCGGCGGCGCCTCCTCGCCGAGCAGGTCGGCGTAGCCGAGGATCGAGGTCAGCGGCGAGCGGATCTCGTGGTTGAGGTGCTTCAGGAAGGCCGTCCGCGCCTGCGACACGCTCTCGACGGCGCGGTTGGCGCGGGCGAGGGCCCGCATCCCACGCTCCCGGTCGGTCACGTCGATCGCGACGCCGATCAGCCCCGAGACGAGGCCGATGTCGTCGCGCACGGGCAGCGCGCGGCACTCGAACCACCGCGCGCCCGCCTCGACGGTCCACGTCGCCGACGCGCCGCTGAGGGCGGCCTCGACGCTGGACTCCGCCTCGGGGGACGGGCCGAACACGTCGGAGACGCGGCGGCCCTCGATGCGCTCGATCCCGAGGCCGTCGGCGTCGGCGTCGTGGCCTCGGCTCATGGTGATCCGGCCCTGGGCGTCGGCCATGAAGAGCGTGACCGGGGCCTGCGACACGACGGCCTCCAGCTCCGCCTCGCGCTCGCGGAGCCGGCTCGCCGAGCGGCGCGGCGCCGTCACGTCCTCGACGACGAACGTGTAGCGGGCGTCCTCCGCCTCGGCGATGCGGGCGACGGTCGTGGTGAAGGTCATCGGGCCGTCGGCGCCGGGGACCTCGAAGTCGAAGCGGCGCGGCGCCTGGGTCTCGGCGGCGGCGTGACACGCCTGGATCCAGCGGTCGAGGACGGCGTCGGCCAGCCCAATGTCGGAGGCAAGGCGGCCGGCGATGGCCTCGGCCGATCCCCCGAGGTGGACCGCCGCCGCCGCGTTGACGGTCACGAACTGGAGGTCCTCGGCGCCATCGG
Organism: Bacteroidota bacterium; assembly: GCA_039024395.1. Taxonomy (GTDB): domain Bacteria; phylum Bacteroidota; class Rhodothermia; order Rhodothermales; family Rubricoccaceae; genus Rubrivirga. The sequence goes on from JBCCQJ010000273.1 coordinate 4,650, forward strand.
CGCGCACCACAAGGCGGGCGACGCCCATGCCCATCGGGGCGCCGTCGAAGAACGAGGCGAGGGCGGCCTCGCGCTCGGCCAGCTTGCGGGCCACGTCGCGCCCGGCCAGCGCCGACCCGATCCACCGGGCCAGCGACTCGACAAGCGCGCGGTCGTCGTCGCTGAAGGGCCGCGAGCGCGGCGTGGCGCCGTGGACGCTGAACGTGCCCACGCACCGGCCGTTCACGAACACCGGGGCGCCGATGTAGGCCGGGGGCGCCGTCACGCCGAGCGGCGAGGCGGCCGCGTCCTGGACCACGAACGGACCGTCGGTCCGGCACGTCATCGAACAGAACGTCTCGTCGAGGGGGATCGGCCGCACCGGCACGAGGGCGGCCGAAGGGTCGAAGACCGCCTCGGGGACCCACTGCCGGTCGGCGATGCGCGCGAACGCGGCCCCGTTGAGGCCGAGGGCCTCGGTGACGCGCTCGAGCGCGACTTCGAGGCGGACGTCGAAGCTGCCGGGGTGAATGGCGACCTCGTGGAGGATGCTCGCCCGGTCCGGCCCGCCGCTGTGCGTCCGGACGAGGCCGAGGGCGAGCTGCGTCGCGCTCGCAAACGCCTCGTTCCAGGCGTCGTCGGGCTCCCGCGCGTCGGAGGCGAGCACGAGGAGGGCGCCCTCGCCGTCCCCGAGGCGGGCGCCGGCCGCGAAGCGGGCGCCCTCGATGGCGCTGCGGGCGTCGAGCACGTCGAGGCCGCCGTCGAGCGACTCGGCGAGCCGCTGGAGGGCGAGCGCGTCGCCGCCCCACGTCCCCTCGGCCGCGATCACGCGGAGCGCACCGCCGGCCTCGGCGGCGAAGAGAAGCACCGCCGGAACGTCGAGGCGCTCGGTGATAAGCTGGAGACCGGCCTCGAGCGGGGATCGAGGCGGGGGGGCATCCCCCGACGTCCGCTCGTCAGCGGAGGAGGGGGGAGGCGCAGGAGGCGGGCCAGCGGCGGGAGCGAGGTCCACAGAGGTACGGGGCAACTAGCGGGGGATATCGGCAGGTCGGTGCCGATCTGAACCCCCGTCGCCAGGGCGTGTGGACAATCACCCAGATCGGCGCGCACGGCCCAGATTCCGCCCTCGCCGCGTCGCACTCGTCGTCCGGGGCTCCGGCCCCGACCTCCTCGCGCTTCTTGCGAGGCCGAAATCATGACCTCGTGCGAGCCTGAC
>JBCCQJ010000274.1:0-5788 GCA_039024395.1 Bacteroidota bacterium
CCCCGACCCGTTCTCTGCCCGCCTCGAGGCCGCCGTCGCCGAGGTGGGCGCGCCCGTCTGCGTCGGGCTCGACCCCGACCCGGCCCGTCTCCCCGCCTCGGTGGGCGATTCGCAGGATCTGGAAACTGTGGTCCGGTTTTGTATTGCAATAACGGAATCGGCGACTCCGTATGCCGCCGCCTACAAGCCCAACCTCGCCTTCTTCGAGGCCTATGGCGCGGGCGGATGGCACGCCCTCGCGCAGGTCTGCGAAGCCGTCCGCGCAACCGGACGCCTGCTCGTGCTCGACGGCAAGCGCGGCGACATCGGCAACACGGGGCGCAAATACGCCACCGCCCTGTACGACCGCCTCGGGGGCGACGCCTGTACCGTGGCGCCCTACATGGGCGGCGACAGCGTGACGCCGTTCCTCGGGCACCCGGGCCGCTGCGCGTTCGTCCTCGTCGCCACCTCAAACCCAGGCGCGGCCGACCTGCAGCGCCTCGACGCCAGCGGGCGTCCCCTTTTCCTGGCCGCCGCCGACCTGGCCACCGAGGCGGCTCGCGACCTCCCGAGCGAAGCAGGATTCGTCGTCGGCGCGACGCAGCCTGACCTCCTCGCCGACCTCCGCCAGCGACATCCCGTGATCCCGTTTCTTGTGCCCGGCGTCGGCGCGCAGGGCGGAAGCGCCGAGGCGGTCCTGGACGCCAACGCGGGCGGCCCGATCCTGGTCAACGCCAGCCGCTCGATCCTCTACGCCGCCTCGGGGCCCGACTTCGCCGAGGCGGCCGCGGACGCCGCACAGCGCCTGAATGCGTCGCTGAGGTAAGTCCAGAAGCGCCCGCCGCGTCTTCCAGCGTACTTGCTCCTCCCTGCCATGCGCGCCCTCGCCCTTCTCCTCGTGACCGCCTCGGTGGCGGCGGCCCAGTCGACCGCCACCTACGACGTCAGCTTCACCTCGACGTGGAGCGCGGCGACACACCCCGAGGGCTTCCCCTCGAACCCGCACTACTCGCCGCTGATCGGCGCCGCGCACGACGCGAGCGTCGCGCTGTGGGAGGTCGGCGAGACGGCGACGCCCGGCATCGAACGGATGGCCGAGACCGGGTCGACGTCGATGCTGCGAACCGAGATCGCCGGGCACGCGCAGGCCGGTCGGACAGCCCGCGTGCTCAGCGGCAGCAGCCTGCCCCTCTCGCCCGGGACGGCCACGATGTCGATCGACCTCGACGCCGACGCTCCGCTCGTCACGCTCGTGACCATGCTCGCCCCGAGCCCTGACTGGTTCGTCGGCGTCTCGGGCCTCGACCTCCGCGACGGTGACGGGTGGCAGGCCGAGCACACCGTCGACCTCTTCCTCTACGACGCCGGGACGGACGACGGCGACGCCTACACCTCGCCCAACGACGACAGCGACCCGAAGCAGCCCATCGCGCGTGTCGAGTCCGCCCCGTTCCTCGTCGATGGGTCGCCTGCGCCACTCGGAACGCTCACATTCCGGCGCACGAATGCGACCTCGACGCCCATCGGCCCCGAGGCGGAGGCACGTGTTGAGATCGCCCCCAACCCGGTCGCAGACGGGATGCTCAGGATCCACCTCGGAGGCGCTCTCCGCGGAGCGGAGGTGCAGGTCCTCGATGTGCGAGGCCGGGAGATGGTGGCCGCCTCGGGGACGAGCGCAGGTGCGGTGGAGATCGAGACGGCTGGATGGGCGCCGGGGGTCTACGTGGCCCGGGTGACGCACGAGCGAGGCGTCGAGGTAAGCGCCTTCACGGTCTCGCGCTGAGTCGGAGGAGGGACCAGGACGTGTGCGGAGACCTTCTCCGCGGACCGTCTTCCACTCCACGCGCGCGCAGCGCCCCTCCCTTCTTCGGGGCGGTGCGACGAGCGCGCTGGATAGCGACTCCGAGGCGGTTGGAGGTCGCGAGGGACCGGGCTGTAACCTTTCGGAAACGCCCGCCGTCCCCCCATCGATGATCGCCCATCGATGACTGCCGACGCCCTTGTTCGCCAGCACGCCGACCTCGTCTACCGCGTCGCCCTCCGGGTGACGGGAACGAGCGACGACGCGGCGGACGCGGCGCAGGACGCCCTCGTCAAGGTGTGGCGCGGCATCGTCGACATCGAGCCCGAGCGACGGCGGGCGTGGGCGGCCCGGGTGGCCCGCAACGCCGCGCTCGACTTGCTCCGGCGACGGGCCGTTCGCCCCCAGCCCGGCGCGGCCGACCCGATCCGCGAACCCACCGCCTCTTCTCCCCTCCCCGACGCCCACACCGAAGCCTCCGAGATGCGCACCGAGATCGCCCGCTGCCTCGACCGCCTCGACGAGCCGTACCGCTCGATCCTGGTGCTGCGTGAGATCGAAGGGCTCGCCTACGCCGAGATCGCCGAGTCGCTCGACCTGCCGCTCAACACGCTCAAGGTGTACCTCCTCCGCGCCCGGCGACGCTTCCGAGCCGCCCTCGCCGCCTCCGCCCCCGAGCTGGTCCCATGAGTGAGTCCACGCCCCTCAGTGAGTCCACGCCCCGCGACCGCCTCGGCGCCTACCTCGACGGCCGGCTGACGCCGGACGAGGAGGCGGCGTTCGAGGCCTACGCGGCGAGCGACGACGCGTTGCTGGAGGCGTCTGCCGAGGGTGTCACCGATCTGCTGGCTCCGCTCGGCGAGGTCGCGTGTCCGCCCGAGGTCCTCGCCGCCGCGCGGGCGGGGATCCGGCGCGCAGCGCCCGACCGCGCGTCGCGCCGAGGCGGCCGCTTCCGAACCCTCCGCGTGCGGGTCGGAATCGTAGCGCTCCTCGCCATCGCCGCCAGCGCCGCGGTCTGGGTCGCGACGGACGTCGAGCCCGAGGTCCAGATCGCCGACGTCCGCCCCCTGCCTGAGGCCCTGCCGCCGGCGCCCCTCGACGACGCGCCGCCCCTCCCCGAGGCGGATCCAGAACCCACGGCGACCGATCCGGCTCCTGCGACGCCGGTGGCGCGCGGTGCGCGTCCGGCGCCCCCGCCTCGGCGCGCGGTCCCGTCGCGTCCAGCCCCGGCGTCCAGGACGCCCCCCGAGGCGGTCGCCCCGCCGCCCGACCTCGCGATGGCCGACTCGGTCGCGGCGGCCCGCGAGGAGGTGCTGCTCGCCCTCGCCATCGTCGCCGACGCGCAGGGCCAGGCCGCCTCGGCGGTCGCCGACGGCGTCGGCCGCGTGTCGGACGCCCTCCACTCGACGCCCACGTTGCTCTCCCCCCAGACCCCATGACCCGGCTCCTTCTCGTCGCCCTGCTGGCGCTCGCCGCCACGACCGCCCACGCCCAAACGACGTCGATCGACGTCGGCGCCCTCGACACCTACTTCCAGGAGGAGGCCAAGGTGGAGGTCAACCTGAAGGGATCGCTCCTCCGCCTCCTCGTCGAGGCGAGCCGCGAGGACGAGCCCGAGTTCGCCGAAATGATCAGTGGCCTCACCGCGGTCACGGTGCGCGTCTACCCCCTCGCGTCGGCGGGCAACGATCTGATTCCGGAGTTGGGACGCCTCGGGGACACCCTCGAAGACGCCGGCTGGAGCACGCTCCTCCGCGTCCGCGGCGACGACGAGGACCCCGGCGACGTGTGGATCTACGTCCTCGACGACGGCGAGGTGTTCAACGGCCTCACGGTGATGGCGACCGACCCCGAGGAGGACGACGCGGCGTTCGTGGTGATCGACGGGCAGATCGACCCGGCCCAGATCGGGCGCCTCAGCAGCCGCTTCGGCGGGGTCGACCTCAACGAGGTCGGTCAGTGAGGCGTGCGCTCTGCCTCGTGGTCGCCGCCGTCGCCGCCTCGGGGTGCGCGTCGTCGGAGCTGCGCGGGCTGCGGAACGACCTCGACCGCTCGACGCCCGGCCTGACCATCCACGACGGCCGCTCGTACTCGTTCGGCCCGGTGACCCTCGGGTTCGCACGTCTGGGGCTCTGGATGGCGGGCGGCGGCGAGGACGCAGCGATGGCCCGCGCAGTCCTCGGCAACGCGTGGCGCGTTCAGTTCGCCCAGTACGAGGTCGAGGGAGAGTTCACCGGCTCGGAGGTGTCCATGCCCGATCGCCTCCGCGCGTACCTCGACCGCGGGTGGGTCCCCGCGCTGGCCCTCCGGGGCGACGACGAGGTGGTGTGGCTCCTCGCCAACGACCGCCACGACCGCCTCGAGGAGGTGCTTCTGGTGACGCTCTCGGCCGACGAGCTGGTCCTCGCCAAGGTGCGCGGCAACCTCACCGAGGTGGCTCGCCTCGCCCTCCGCGAGGCGCTGGCCGACGACGAATCCGAGGGCGCCGAGGCCCTCACTGAGGAAACTCCGCAAGACGAGACGGTTCCGTAGCTTCTCGCGCGTTCCCTCACCCCCATCCCTGATGCGCGCACTTCCGCTTCTCCTCGCCGTCGTCCTCGCGGCCTGCTCCTCCGGCCCCAGCGGCCCCGTCACCGAATCCGGCGCCCTCGAGGTGGGCGACCTCACGCTCCAGTCCGGCGAGTACTCCGACGTCTACAGCGTCAGCGCCGGCGAGGGCCAGTGGATCTCGGTGACGCTCGAGGCTGACGGATTCGACCCCTACCTCATCATCCGCACGCCGAGCGGCCAACAGTCTGACATCGACGACTCGGAGGAGGGCAACACCACCTCGACGAGTACCGTGCTGCGCGCCTCGGAGGCCGGGTCCTACGACGTGATCGTGACCTCTTTCCAATCGGGCGAGACCGGGTCCTACTCGGTCACCTACGAGGTGTCGGACACCCAGCCCGGTGCCACTCCGGCTGCCGACGACACCGAGGAGACCTCCGAGGAGGAGACGACCACCTAGGTGCGCCTCCCCCTGCCGGACTACCCCGGCCTCGCCGTCTCGGCCGTCGAGGCGGCGTTTCCGGCCCGCCTCGGGGATCTGGCCACGCCCCCCGAGGCGTCCAACGCCCTCCGCCTCGGGGCCGAGGCGCCGCTGGAGCGGAGCGACGACGTGCGCGCGGCCGTGCGCGACCTCTTCCGGCACCGCGGCTACAAGCCGACCGGCCGCGGCAAGCCCGCCTCGGAGTACCTCGTCAAGGCCGCCGAGGCCGACCGCCTCGGGCCGATCAACGCGGCCGTCGACGTGTGCAACGCCGTCTCGCTCCACAGCGGCCTGCCGATCTCGGTCGTCGACCTCGACGGGACCGACGGCGACCTGTACGTCGAGGTCGGCGGACCGGACGACCGCTACGTGTTCAACGCCAGCGGCCAGGAGATCGCCCTGAGTGGGCTGCTGTGCCTGTGGGACGCGACCGGGCCGTGCGCGAACGGCGTCCGCGACAGCCAGCGGACCAAGACGCACGAGGACACCCGGCGCGCCCTCTACGTGATCTGGGCGCCCGACGCGCTCACCGACCGCCTCGGCGCCGCGACGACGTGGCTCGTCGACCTGCTCGGCCACCTCGGGGCGGAGACCAGGGCGTGGGACGAAGGTCGTAGGGCGTAGGCTCTTCGACCCACGGGTGCGCGGTATGAGGTACAGGGTACGCGAGTGCCGAGGGCTCCTCGGACTGTACCTCGTACCCGGTACCGTGTACCCACCCGAAAGGGCGCTCAGTACGCGAGCAGCCGGTCGAGCGCGGCCCCGAGGCGGGCCTTCGCCGAATAGACCTCGTCCTCGATCGCCTTCGAGAACGCGATCGGCAGGTCGGCGCCCCCGAGGCGGGTCGGTGGCGCGTCGAGGTAGCCGAACGCCGCCTCGGCGATCTCGGCCGCGACCTCGCCGCCGAAGCCGCCCGTCCGCGCCGCCTCGTGGAGGACGAGCACTCGGCCGGTCTTGCGCACCGAGGCGAGGAC
>JBCCQJ010000275.1:0-5741 GCA_039024395.1 Bacteroidota bacterium
AGACGCCCTCGCGCGAGGGGTCGAACGTGGGGAGGAAGATGGCGTCGCCGTCGAGGAGGACCGGGTTGTGGTCGGTGTCGCCGGTCGCGAAGTAGCGCACGAGGTCGACGCGCGCCTCGGTGCCGTCGAGGTGGCGGACGCGCACGTTGCGGAGGGCCGGCAGCCGCCGAAAGTCCGGCCACGTCTCGCCGCGCTCGGCGCGGGCGCGCTGCTGGACGGTCGCATTCGCGAGCGACAGGTTGATCCGCTGCTGCTCGATCCGGGCGCGGTCCTCCGTCGTCAGCCCCTCCAGGTCATCCTCCGGCGCCGGCGGCGTCACGAGGCGGTCGTAGGCCGCGAGCGTCTGCCCGCTGATGCCGCCGGCGGCCAGCTCGAGGGCGTCGCTCACGCGCGAGACCGCGCCCAGAAGCTGCCGGCCCGGAAGCGGCACGGCCCCTGAGACGTGGACGTAGAACTCGCGCGGAGCCGCCAGTGCCACGCCCGTCGGCACGTTCCGGTAGCGGCGGGCGAGGGCGCTGCCGACCTCGGCCTGGACCTCGCCGAGCGAGCGGCCGGCCACCTCGAAGCTGCCCGCCTCGGCGACGATCAGCGTTCCGTCGGCCGCCACGACCGCCTCGGTCTGGCGCGGGATCGAGCCGCCGATCGAGACGAGGAACACGTCGCCGGGGCCGACGCGGTAGGCCGCCGGGTCGAGGGCGCCCTCGAGCGCGATCCCGTCGAGCGACCGCCGGGCCGCCGACGCCGCGCGGGCCGCCTCGGCGGCGGCGGACAAGTCCGACGCTGCCCCCCCGAGACGGGGGATCTGGGCGTCGGCCGAGACGGCCAGGCCGGCGGCCACGAGGGCCACGGCCACCCAGTGGACGCGTCGCGACGGGCGTCGCGGGGAACGAGACATCTGCAGCGGAACCGGGGGTGAAACGGCGGACGTAGCGAAGCGTCGATGCGAGGGCTGCAGGCGGGCGGGGACGGGTATGTTGCCGCGCCGAAGGTACGCTCTCGCCTCGGGGCCGACAACGCACGCCGACGTCCCCCACGCCCGATGCCCCTGCGCGACGCGCCCGCCAAGCTCAACCTGGGGCTGCACGTGCTCCGGCGGCGCGCCGACGGCTTCCACGACCTCGACACCGTCTTCCTGCCGATCGGGTGGGCCGACCGCCTCGGAGCCGAGCGGGCCGACGCAGTCACGCTCACGACCGACGACCCGGCGCTGCCGACCGACGACGGCAACCTCGTCGTGCACGCGGCGAGGGCACTCCAGGCGTGGGCCGGCACCGAGGCGGGGGCGGCGCTCCACCTCGAGAAGCGGGTGCCCTACGGCGCCGGGCTTGGCGGCGGATCGTCCGACGCCGCCGCCACGCTCCGCCTGCTCATCGACCTGTGGGGCCTCGACGTCCCCGAGGCGGACCTCGCCGAGATCGCGCTCCGCCTCGGGTCCGACGTCCCGTTCTTCCTCCACGACGGCGCGATGACCGCCTCGGGGCAGGGCGAGGTGCTAACGCCCCTCCTCGGGGCCGACGGTGCGCCGTACCGGTGCCCGTTCTGGATCGTGGTCGCCGTGCCTCCGGTCCACGTCGGGACGGCCGAGGCGTACGGGCTCGTGACGCCCAACGACCGCGACCGGCCCGACCTCGGCGCGGTCGTCTGCTCGAACGACCTCGACCGGTGGCGGCGCGACCTCGTGAACGACTTCCAGGCGCCCGTCGAGGCGGCCTACCCCACGATCCGCGACGTGCGCCTCGCGCTCACCGAGGCGGGCGCCGGGTACGCGAGCCTGTCCGGCTCGGGGAGTGCCGTCTTCGGCGTGTTCGACACCGAGGCGGGCGCGCAGGCCGCTGCACAGGCCCTCTTCGCGACGTGCCGCGTGTGGGTCGAGAAACCCCGGTAGAGCGGACAACAGATCGTCGCAAGCGGAGCACCGCATATACAGTCCTCGCCAGCGGTTGGTCCTCCATTCCTCCGCGCGCGGAGCGCGCGTCTTCCATTCCTCCACTCCTGCTCTACGCCGCCTCGTCCACCTCGCGCTCGATCTCCAGCGCCGCCGCCACGAGGTCGTCCTTGATCCTGGCGAGCGTCTCGTGCTGGTCGACGTAGCGCTCCATGGCATCTTTGAGCGACGTGTCCTGGCGCACGACCGTCCGCTGGCGGCGCTCGGTGGGGTCGGCCTCGCGCTCGACGGCCGCGACCACGTCCGCCTCGGCGAGCGCGGCGCGGATCGCCGCCTCGTCCACGCTCCCGACCTGCTCCTCCCCGAGGCGGTACCGCACGCGGACGACCGCGTCGGCCACGTCGTGGCGCGCGATCTCGGCCAGGACGGCCGCCTGCGGATCCTCCGCCTCGGTGGCGTCGACCGCGATGGGCACGAACCGGCGGGCCGGCGTGGCCACGAACTCGAACGCGGTCGTTTTGCCCTCCGGCCCTGCCTCGATGTCGACGAGGACGAACCCCTTCTCGGCGTCGTGCTCCTTGAACGAGATGCGCTCGATCGACGACGCGTAGACGACCGGCGGGCCGTCGCCGCGCGCGACCGCCTCGGCGTTGCGGTCCTGGAAGCGGTGGATGTGCCCGAGCGCCACGTAGTCGACGCCCGGCCGGGCGAGCTGGGCGACGGTGAACGTCGGCTCGTGGGCGATGAGGCTGGCCCGCTCGCTCCCGCTCAGCTCCGAGCCCTGCACCGTCAGGTGGGCGCAGACGACGAGCGGCACCGCGGGGTCGGCCTCGGCGGCGCACCGCGCGACGAACGCCGCGTAGTGGGCCTCGATGACCTCGCGGATCTCGTGCGGCGTCTTGCTCCGGTACTCGTCGCGCGCCAGGATCTTGGACCGGATGGGCCACGGCAGCGCGATGAGCTGCAATGGCCCGCTCTTGGTCTGGATCGGGCCGCCGGGCTGGCCCTCGGCGCGGAACGTCGGCTGGGCGAACACCTCGACGTCGTCGCCGAGCACCTCGAAGATGTCCACCGAGGAGGCCTTGCCGAAGGTCACCGGGTGGTCGTGGTTGCCCACGATCATGGCGATCGGGATGCCCGCCTCGGCGACGGGCCGCAGCGCCTCGGCGAACAGCTTCTGCTGCGTCGGCGTGGGGTCGGCGGTGCGGTAGGCGTCGCCGGCGAAGAGGAACAGGTCCACATCCTCGTCGACGGCCCGCTGGACCATGACGTCGAACGACCGGCGGAAGTCGAGCAGCCGCGTGTTGAGGCCGGTCGAGGCGTCGAGGCGGCCGTGCGTCTCGTAGCCGATGTGGATGTCGGCGCAGTGGAGGATTCGCATGGAGATCAGGGACTGGGGGTTGGGGATCGGGGACTCGCCCAACCCCCAGTCCCCAACCCCCGACACCCGTGCGTCACCAGCCGATGCGGCCGCCGGTGCCGCCGCCCTGGCTCTGCGGCCGGGGCTGCTCGGGGGGTGGCCCGGTGTCGCGGTCGCGGAAGCGGTCCATCAGGTCGCGCGCGGGGCGCGGCGCCGAGGCGTTCGGGTCGCTCTCGTCCGACGAGGTGCGCTCGCCGCGGGGGAGGTAGCTGCCGCGGTCGCCGATCTGGCCGCGCCGCGAGGGCGGCTGGTAGTTCTCGGGCCGCTCGAAGCGGACGCCCGGGTCGAGGCGGATCGGCGAGTCTTCGGGCTCGGCCTGGAGCTTGGCGTAGAACGCGCCGACGTTCATCAGGCCGGTTCGTCCGCCCTGGCCGATCGACGTCGAGGGGTAGGTGATCCGGCGGTCGTCGAAGCCAGTCCACGACGCGACGACGAGCTGCGGCGTCATGCCCACGAACCAGCCGTCGGCGTTCTCCTGCGTGGTGCCCGTCTTGCCGGCGATGTCGAGGCGGGTGACGCCGCGGAAGCCGCCGAGCCCGCGCCCGGTGCCGCCGGTGACCACGCCGCGCATGGCCCGGAAGGTGGTGTAGGCCGTCGACGGGTTGAGGACCTCGCGCGCGACCGGCGTGAAGTCCTGGATCACGTTGCCGTAGCGGTCCTCGATGCGGTCGATGGCGAGCACGATGTGCGGCGGCACCGACGAGTCCTCGGGCCGCTCCTCCTCGATGGTCGGGCCGTGGTAGACGCCGTAGTTGGCGACCGTCGAGTAGGCGACGGCCATCTCGAGCACGCTCACGTCCTGCGTGCCGAGCGCGATCGAGCGCGGGTAGCAGTCGTTGGCGCGGCGGAGCGACTCCTCGGTGGCGGCCATGAACGGCGGGCACGTCTCGGCGTCGAACTCGGTCAGCTCGAGCGGCGTGCGGATGCCCATCCGGTAGGCCGTCCGCGCGATCTCGGCGGACCCGAAGTGCTTGGTGATCTGCGCCGCGACGACGTTGCGCGACGCCCGGAGGCCGTCGGCGAGCGAGACGCGGCCGGCGTAGCCGCCGCCCGAGTTGCGTGGCCGCCAGTTGCCCCAGCTAAACGTCGGCGTGTCGTTGGCCGTCGACGACGCCGAGTAGCCGTTGTTGAAGGCGGCCGTGTAGGCGAACAGCTTGAACGTCGAGCCCGGCTGCCGCCGCGCCTGCCCGACGTGGTCGAACTTGTTGGCGACGAAGTTGACGCCCCCGACCCACGCCTTGACCTGCCCCGAGGTGGGGTCCATGGCCACCAGGCCCGCCTCGAGGCGGGTGCGCTCGGTCTTGAGCGAGTCCATGAAGGCCGCGTCCTGGCGGAGCCGGCGCGTCGTCTCCTCGGCCGTCAGGCCCTCGGCGGCCGAGAGGTCGCGGAAGCGCTGCGTGCGCTGGATGTATTCGTCGACCACGGCGCGGTTGCGGCTCCACCACCGGCCGAAGGGGTTCGCCGACGAGCCCCAGCCGCGGTCGACGCGGCCCTGGAGGCGCTCCATCTGCTCCTGCACCGCCTCGGTGGCGAGCGCCTGCATCCGGCTGTCGATGGTCGTGTAGACGACGAGGCCGTCGCGGTAGGGGTCGTAGTCGTTGGCCGGCGCCCACTCGCGGAGCCAGAGCCGCAGCACCTCGGCGAAGTGCGGCGCCACGTTGTCCTCGTGGCTGTAGACGTCGAACGCGAGGCGGATCGGGCTCTCGCGGGCCTCGGTGTAGGCGGCCTCCGAGATCACGCCCTGGTTGCGCATGTTCATCAGGACCACGTTGCGCCGGTTGATCGACGCCTCGTTCTGGCTCTCGGTGAGCAGGTTGCCCTCGGCGTCGAGACACTCGGCCGAGCGGCCGTCGGGCGCCAGGCACGGGTTGTAGCGGCTGTTGGCGGCCAGCATCCCGACCAGCGTCGCCGCCTCGGAGGCGTCGAGGTCGGCGGCCGACTTCGAGAAGAAGGTCTGGCTGGCCGCCTCGATGCCGTAGGCGTTGTAGAGGAACGGGACCGTGTTGAGGTAGGCCTCCAGGATCTCGGGCTTGGTGTAGGTCCGCTCGATGCGGATCGCGATCAGGATCTCCTTCGCCTTCCGCACCACCGACTTCTCGCCGACCCGGAAGCCCGTCGCCTCGCGGTAGAGGTTGCGCGAGAGCTGCATCGTGATCGTCGACGCGCCGCGCGCCTCGCCCGTCGTGATGAAGTCTTTGAGGATGGCGCCGATGGCGTACATGTCGACGCCCCAGTGCTCGTCGAAGCGGCGGTCCTCGGTCGCGATGAGGGCGTTCGGCACGTGCTCGCTCATCTCGTCGAGCGACACCCACGTCCGGTTCTCGCCGTCGTAGTAGCGGGCCAGTTCCACGCCGTCGGCCGTCACGACCTGGGTGGCGAGCAGGTTGCCCTCGGCGTCGAGACACTCGGCCGAGCGGCCGTCGGGCGCCAGGCACG
>JBCCQJ010000276.1:0-5730 GCA_039024395.1 Bacteroidota bacterium
CGTTCTCATTCTGCGGCTCTGCTCCACCTACAGAGTCATCCCCGCGAACGCGGGGATCCATGCAACGGTGGCCAGAATTGGCGCCGTATGGATTCCCGCCTGCGCGGGAATGACTGAATGTGGGGATTGGCGGCAGCACTTAACGGCCCTGCCCCCTCTGGGGGGAGGAGAACGAAAATCACCGGGGCGCTCGGCCCCGAGGCGGTGCCGTCTGACCCGAGCGCTCAGGCGGCGGTCCGCCGTCCGCGGTCCGTCGTCCCCGCCGGAGGCGGCCGTCCGCGGTCGTCCCTACGCCTCCGCCCCGAGGCGGGGGAGGCCGGCGATGATCTCGCGCCACGGCTCCAGCTCGGTCTGCCCCGGCTTGCGCTTGCCGAAGAGCTGCACGATGGTCTCGCCGGCGGCGTCGTAGGCCTCGACGGCCGTTACGTCGCCGTCCTCGGTCGGCTTGACGACGACCCAGGCGCCGGCGATCTTCGCCTCGTCGAGGTGCAGGTTGAAGCCGGGGTCGAGCACGTTGAACCACGGCCCGTGCTCGACGAGCTTCTTCACGAGCCCGCTGTGGATCTGGAAGGCGCCCCGGTTGCCGACGAAGATCATGACCGGCGTCTCGGTCTCAGCGGCGCCCTCGAGCGCGCGGCGCACGGCGAGCGGGTCGGCCGCCTCGGTGAAGCGGCCCTCGGCGAGGCGGAGCGCCTGCGTCCGGCTGACGCCGTGGGTGTGGAGGAGGCGGAAGAAGTCGTGGACGTCTTCGAGCGCGGCCCAGTCGGCCAGGAAGGCGTCGGCGTCGACCTCGGCGTCGGGCCGCTCTGCCTCGGGGGCGGGGCGGGGCTCGACGGCGAGCGGCTCCGCCTCGGGGAGGGCGTGGGCGGCCACGAAGGCGTCGTAGGCCGCGACGTCGCTCTTGCGGGTCAGGAACACCTTGTGCACGGCGTCGCCGTAGGTGTCGAAGAACTGGAGGCTCCGCCGGAGCCCATCCTTGGCGCCGTCCCACGGCGTGGCGACGGCGAACCCCGAGGCCCAGCGTCCGCAGAACAGGCGCAGGTCGATCTCTTCGCCCAGGACCTGGCCCATCTGGTGCGGAAGGTCGGTGTCGACGCGGTCGTAGACGCCCTGCTTCTCGTGCACGCAGGCGTCGTTGCGGGTGAGTGCCATCACCCGGCCGAGGGGCTTCAACTCGTGGAGGATCGCGCGCCAGCCGCCGTCGGGCGCCCCGAGGCGGATCACGTCGCCGTCGACGCCCGTCGCGACGAGTGCGGCTTCGCTCACGCCCAGCTCGTGGGCGGCGGCGCGGATGCGGGTCTTCGGGTTCTCGGCGCGGAAGGCGGCGAACGTGTCTCGGAGGTCGGTCATGAAATCTGAGGCATAGGGCGTGGAACGTAGGTGAGGCGGTGAGGACAAGTCCCTACGACCTACGGCCCACTCACGACGGGGAGTGGAGCAAAGGGTACGGCATCGCTGTCGCCCTCGGCGATGGGCACGACGAGCGGGCACGCCGCGCAGGGGTTCTGGGTGACCACGACCGAGATCCCGAACGCACGCTGGACGACGGCCGGCGTGAGAACGGCCTCGGGAGGGCCGAGGGCAACCCGCGCGCCGGCGGCCAGGACGGCGATGCGGTCGGCGTACTGGGCGGCCAGGTTGAGGTCGTGCAGGACGGCCAGCACGCCGGCGCCGCGGGCCGCCTCGGCACGGGCGACCTGGAGGACGGCGTGCTGGTGCGCCAGGTCGAGCGCGCTCGTGGGCTCGTCGAGCAGGAGGTAGCGGCCGTCGGCGGGTGCGCCCGCCTCGGGGTCGATCTGGGCGAGCGCGCGGGCGAGGTGGACCCGCTGGCGCTCGCCGCCGGAGAGCGTCGGGTAGCGGCGGTCGGCGAGGGGGGCGACGCCGGCCCGCTCCATCGCCCGGGTGGCCGCGGCGAGGTCGTCGCGGCGGGTGGTCCGGTGGGGCGTCCGCCCGAGGCGGACCACGTCGAGCGCCGTGAACCCGAACGCCAGCGCCGACTGCTGCGGCAGCACCGACCGCCGCCGGGCGACGGCGTCGGCTGCGGTCTCGGCCAGGGGCCGCCCGTCGAGCGTGACCGCCCCCGAGGTGGGGGCCGCCTCGCCGGCCAGCAGGCGGAGCGCCGTCGTCTTGCCGGCCCCGTTCGGCCCGACGACCGCGACGACCTCGCCGGAGGCAATCCCCAGCGAGAGGCCGTCGAGGAGCGTCGCGCTCCCGATGCGTACTGTCGCCTGGTCGAGCGCGAGCATCAGTGGCCGTCGTGCGAGCTGGAGGTGCCGGCGTCCGTCTCGGAGCCCGCCTCGGGGGCGAGCGCCTCGTACTCGAACGTGTAGAAGCGCGGCCGCGAGCCGTCGGGCTGCGGGTCGCTCAGCACGTAGCTCAGCACCCGCATCTTGACCGGCGTGCCGCCGGTGGCCGGGCGCACGACGATGGTCCGCCCCTCGATCTGCGAGACGGTGGCGCTCTCGTAGAGGTACCAGCCGTTGCCCGAGCCGGTGCAGATGGCGTTGGCGCCGCGCGGGCAGTCGCCCTCGCCGTCGGCCCGCAGGTCCGCCTCGGCGACCGACGTCACGTCGTCGTACGGGGCCTCGACGATGGCCGCGCGGCCCTCCCCGGGTCCGCTCGTGCCGCCGTTGACGAGGATCGTGGTGCCGCGGAGGGCGAGGTCCCACGCCGTCGACGCCGAGTCGGCGTTGGGGACGACGCGGTTCTCGGCCAGCGAGTAGAACGTGAACGGACCGGCCGGGCCGCCCATGCCAGAGCCGCCGACGGCGACGTTTTCGGCGCGCTGCGTCTGGGCGCCGAGCGGAAGCGCGACGAGGAGCGCCGCGAGGGGGAGAAGGCGGGAGAGCATGAGAACGGGGGCAGAGGACAGAACAGGGAAGAACGGCCGAGGGCGTGTCATGGACTCGATGGACGCGGAGCCGCACCCTTCAAAACCAACGTCATTCCCGCGAAGGCGGGAAGCCATACGGCCTCTCCACCTCGCTCGGACGCTGCATGGATCCTGGATCGGAGTCCGGGATGACTCGGTGAGAGGGGAGGAGCGGGCCGACCGTCGATTCCGCTCTGTGTTGGGCAGTCCAGTTCATGACAAGCTCTAGAGCCCGAGGGCGTCGGGCCGCTCGCCGAGGAGCAGACCCAGGAAGAACGGGGCGCCCACGAGCGCCGTGACGATGCCGATGGGGATTTCGAGCGGGGCCAGCACGAGGCGCGCCCCGAGGTCGGCCCCGACCAGGAGGGCCGCCCCCACCAGCGCCGAGATGGGCAGCAGGGCCCGGTGCCCCGGCCCCAGCACGAGCCGGACGAGGTGCGGCGCGACGAGCCCCACGAACCCAATGAGACCGGCCACAGCCGTCACGGCGGCCACGGCCAGCGCCGCCAGCACCACGACCACCCCCTTGACGCGCTCCGTCCGCACCCCGAGGTGGCGGGCCTCGGCCTCGCCGAGGAGCATCGCGTCGAGCGCGCGGGCCAGCCAGGGTGCCGCGGCGAGCGTGCCGATCACGAAGACGGAGGTCACGCCGAGCGCCTCCCAGGTCGCCCCGCCGAGGCTGCCGAGGGTCCAGAAGGTGAGGTCGCGGAGCTGCCCGTCGTCGGCGAAGAGCACGAGCGCCCCCACGCCCGCCGCGCAAAGGGCGTTGATGGCGATCCCGGCCAGCAGCATCGTCGTCACCGAGGTGCGGCCGCGGCGCGTGGCGATCCGGTAGACGACGAACGTGGTCGTGAGGCCGCCCACGAACGCCCACGCCGCCACGCCCACCGGCCCGAACACCGTCGCCGTGCCGAGGACGATCCCGGAGGCGGCCCCGAGCGCGGCCCCGCTCGAGACGCCCACCAGGCCCGGGTCGGCGAGCGGGTTGCGGAAGAGGCCCTGGAGCACGGCTCCGCTGACGGCGAGCCCCGCCCCGGTGAGGGCGCCGAGCAGCACGCGCGGCAGCCGGATCGAGAGCAGCACCGCCTCCTGCTGGGCCGTGAACGCGGCCTCGACCCCCGCCACCGAGGCGGGCGGGGCCAGCCCGAGGGCGGAGACCAGGATCGCCACCGCCTCGGGGACCGAGATCGCGACGGCGCCGGCGGCCACCGAGGCGAGGGCCGTCACGACGAGGACGCCGGCCGTCCCGCCGAGGGCGATCCGAATGCGCCGCGCGCGCCGCGTCTCGGCGTCGAGCGTGGCGCCGGCCGGCGCGTCCAGGGGCAGGGTGGCGGTCTCGGGCATCGCGGGTCTGCGGGTCCACCCCGGTCGAACCCTCGCAGGGCCGTCCGGCGGCGTGTGGCAGCGACGACGGGCTTCTAGATCGGTTCCAAATTAGGTCCACTCCGACCTCGCCGGGGCTGATTTGAGAAGCTGTTTGGTGAGGGGGCGCGACACCGAGGCCGAGCGAGGGCGTCCGCCGCGAGGAGCGCGAAGCAGCCGTAGCGGACCCGGCCGAGGTCCGGCCGGCTACGGCGATGGAGCGCAACACGGCAGAGGGCGGCCGCAGCCGGCCGCAGGGTGCGATTCGCTCTCGCCAAACAGCTTCTGAGTCGTCGCTCGCCGTCGGCCCCGTTGCGAACCGCATCCAGCGCCGCCGCCTGGAGCCGGCATGCCGCGGGGTCGGCCCCCAGATTCGCATTCATTTCGACGGGCGTGCAGGACTCGCGGAGCACCCAGCGCCCGGTCGGGCGTTCACGGGGCACTCTGCATTCTCTCCTCGCGTCTCGGCGCACGATCATGGACATCACCCGTACCTCTGGCCTCGTCGCGGCCCTCCTCATCGCCGCCGGCGTCGGCGCCTACCTCGTCTCGGGCACGGGCAGCGTGACCGCCCTGATCCCGGCCTTCCTGGGGATCGCCATCGGCGCCCTCGTGTCGGGCGCGAAGGCCAAGCCGTCCCTCGCGAAGCACCTCATGCACGGCGTCGTGCTGGTCGCGCTGCTCGGGGCGCTCGGGAGCCTCGGCCGCGTCGTGCCGGCGCTGCTCGGCGGGGAGATCGCGCTGCCCGTCGCCTTCGCGGCGCAGGCCGTGACCGCCGCGCTCTGCGTGTGGCTGATCGTGGCCTCGGTGCGCCACGTCCGCGCCCAGCGCGCCTCCTGACCTACCCCGGCAGCTGGGCTACGTTGAGGTGGTAGCTGTCGGCCATGGCGGGCCGGGCGAGGCGCAGCAGAGGCACGAGAAGCCGGTAGAGGAGCGGGGCCTCGCCCCGGATCCACCTCGGTGGCCGCATGAGCGGGAACCGCTCCTCGACGCGGAGCCCCCACGCCTCGAGCGCCGTCGGATCGTCGACGGTCCACGTCACGCGCGCGCCACAGTGGCGGAGCGCGTCGTGCGTGTCCTGGGTGCCGACGAACGACGCGGCCGCCGTGTCGAAGACCACGTGCGCGCCCGGAAAGCGCGCGGCGAGGTCGGCGTAGAGCTGGCGGTTGGCCGCCTCGGGGAAGTACAGCGTGCTGGCCTCGCTCACGAACACGACGGGGCCGCCGGCCACCGCCTCGGCCAGCGCGTCCATCCAGGCCGTCTCGAACGCCGACGACGCGATGGCGCGCCGCCTCGGGGTCTCGTCGACGAACCGGTGCCCGAGCGCGATCACGTCGGGCACGTCGAGGTCGCGCCAGATCACGCGGCCGTGGGGGGGGGGGGCGGACCCGGGGGTGTGGGCGCCCCCCCCCCCCACCCCCCGGCCCCCCCGGGGGGCCGCCCCCCCACCCGCCCCCACCCCGGCGGAGGAACGGGGGGGGGGGGCCCCGCCCCCC
>JBCCQJ010000277.1:0-5705 GCA_039024395.1 Bacteroidota bacterium
CCGGTTCGCCTTCACCGCCCGCCGCACCGCCCCGAGGCGGAGAGAGGACGCCGACAGCGCACCACCTCGGGGCCGACCGTCTCCGCCCACAGTCAATCCCCTCCCCCCAGCGGGGGGAGGCCGGGAGGGGGGCGACGAATCGACCGTCGTGCCGAGCCCCGAGGCGGGCATCGGCGTCAGGTCGGCGACCAGGATCGGGATGCCGGCCTCGACGAACGGCCGCGCCTGGCGGTCCAGGAGCCGAGCACTCGGAAGAAGCGCTCGCTCAGACGCAATCAGCAGCGACGACGCCACCCCGGCGCGCCAGCCCCCGAGGCGGACGTAGCCCGGCCGGCGCGCCCGGTTCAGGCGGATCGCGTCGCGGAGGTGGGCCGCCAGCCCGTGCGTCTCGACCTCCCAGCCGCCTCGGGGCGGAGCGCTAGCCATCGAGGCGCTCGACGCGGCCCGTCGCGCCGTCGAGACGGACACGGTCGCCATCAGCCAGCCACGCCGTCGCCTCGGGGACCGAGACGGCGCACGGGATGCCCAGCTCGCGGGCGACGATGGCCGAGTGCGACAGCAGGCTCCCCCGCTCGACCACGAGGCCGGCGCACGACGGGAAGAGCAGGATCCAGCCCGGGTCGGTCCGCTCGGCCACGAGGATCGTCCCCGGCTCCAGCTCGACGCCTCGGGGGTCGGTGACGACGCGGACGGTCCCCTCGACCACGCCCGCACAGCACCCGAGGCCCGAGCGGACGTCGCCGTCGAGATCGTCCGCCTCGGGGAGGGCCGGGACGAGATCGGAGGTGGCGACGGCGCCGCGGGTTGTGAACCGGTCGGGAGGTGGAGGAATCTGGGCGTTGTACTTGAAGTCCTCTGACCGGACGTCGGCGAGGGCCTGGAGATCGTCGTTGACGCCCGTCCCCCGGATGGCGCCTTCCAGCTCGTCGATGCGGAGCCAGAAGACCTCGCGCGGGAACGCAAGGCGGTCGGCCTCGGCGAGGCGCTGACCCATCGCGAGGATGAGGCGGCGGGCGCGGCCGAACACGCGGGTCCGCTCGAAGCGGAGGTTCTCGCGGTCGCGGACGCGCGCACGCGCCTGCTTCAGCAGCCACCCGAACACGAGGCAACGGACCGGATGCCCACGGAGCGCCGAGGCGGCACGGCTCTCCGCCTCGGTGCGCGTCGCGTCGGCCCGGCGGGCGTCGGCGTCGAGGTCGGCGCCGTCGCGGAGGCGCTGGGCGGTCGCGCCAATCGAGCGGTAGAGCGGCGTCGGGTCGTCGGTGAGCGTGGCGCTCTCGAGCTTCAGCTCTTCCAGGCAGCGGTCGCCGAAGCGGTCGAGGTACGCGGCAAGGTCCGCCGCGAACGCGGGCCGCGCACGCAGGTCCGCCTCGATGTCGGCGGGCGAGCCGGTGGAGAGCCGGTCGACGAAGGCCGGCTCCGAGGCGGCCTGCTCGGCGAGGGCGCGGACGCGCCGGGCGGGCTCGGCCGAGACCACGTCGCCGTCGCCGGCCAGCAAGCCCCCGAGCGCGCCCGGCCCGATCCAGGCGTCGGCGGCGCGGCCGGCGAGGCCGAACCAGACCATCGCGAAGAAGTCGTTCACGAGCGGCGCGTCCCACTTCCGCAACAGCTCCCCTTCGAGCGCCGCGTAGACCTCGGCCAGCTCGTCGAGCGAGAGGTCGTCGAGACGGGCGCCGTGTGTGCCGAGGGCTCCCTCGACGCGGTCCAGGAACGCCACTTTCATCCGCGGCAGACGCCAGTGTGCGGAGACGAGTCCGAGGAGAGTCCGGCCCAGCGCAAGGGCGTCCCCGAGGCGGCCCGTCGACGGTGGCTCGGGGCGGAGCGCCTCCGGGATGCCGTCCTTGACGCCCATCATGCCCTCCATCAGGCCGGCGTTGAGGCGGTAGCCGGGCAGGAGCGCGAGCACGCGGTACCAGCTCCCCAGGTTGTAGTAGATCCGCCCGTGGACGAACCCGATCATCTGCGCGAACGTGTCGCTCTCCGCCTCGATGCGCGCCTCGGGGACCCGCAGCAGCCGGCAGAACTCGCGGTAGACCGCCTCGTAGGCGCGCCGCGCGAACGAGTACGTCATCGGCGTCGTGACACCGGCGTAGCTCTCGACAATGTTTGCGTTGTCCCACAGCCGGGTGCGACCGCTTACCTCAGGCTCTACAAGCGTCGTAACCGGGCGCGACTGGAGCAGCCACAGCCGGCCCTCCGCAATCGCCCACTCGATGTCCTGCGGCGCGTCGAACGTCGCCTCGGCGTTGCGGGCGAGGGCCGCCACCGAGGCGGCCTGCGCGTCGGTCAGGACCGGAGCGACCCCGTCGACGGCGACCTCCTCGACGCCTCCGCCCGGCCCGAGGCGGTCGGCCACGCGCTGCGGGGGCGTCTCACGGCGTGTGACGGTCCCCGAAGCGTCGATGTGGAGCGTCTCGGCATCTGCCCGGCCGTCGACGAGCGCCGATCCCAGGCCGCGCACGGCGGCCACGACCGCCACGCCGCGGTCGCCCGACACAGGCTCGGCCGAGAAGGCGACGCCGGCCGCCTCGGGGTCGAGCATCGGCTGGAGCACGACCGCCGGCGCCTCGGGCGGACCCACGAGACCTCGTGCCTCTCGATACGCCCATACGCGGGCCGCGAACGCGGATCGCCAGACGTCCGCGACGCGGTGCGCCACCTCGCCTCGGGGCACGAACAGGAACGTCTCGAGCTGTCCCGCGAACGCGTCCGCCGCTCCGTCCTCGCCCGGCGCCGACGAACGGACGGCGTAGAAGTCCGCCTCCCCGAGGCGGTCGAGGGCGTCGGCGAGAGCCGCCTCGACATCGGGGGACAGGGAGAGATCAGCGAGTGCCTCGGCCGCCGCCTTGGGGCCGGCAGCATCGCGGAGGGCGAGCGCCTGCGCCTCGGGGAGGCTCGCCCAGAAGGCGTCGGGCGTGAGGGCCGCGACGGGCAGCACGGGGAGGCCGAGCGCCCCGAGGCGGGCCAGGGCGGCGCCCTTTCCGCCCCAGACGCGCGGGTCGGGGTCGGCCGGGTCGGCGAGGAGCGGGACGGTCTCGGTCACGACAGGAAGAGGGCGAGGGGGCCGATCGTGAGGTAGAGCGCGAGCGTCCAGATCCCCGAGGCGGTCTCGATCCAGCGCCCGCGCCCCGGCGTATCGTCGCGCACGGCGGCGAGGGTAAGGGCGGCCGTGACGGCGGCGCCGACGACAAGGGCGACCGCGAGAACGCCGACGCCGCCGATCGCGTGGACCACCATGAGCCCGCAGCCCAGCGACGCGGCGAGGACGAGCAGGAACAGGCCCACCGCGCGTCCCCTCCCCCAGAGCGCGCTGTACGTCTCGACGCCGGGCCGCTCGTCGGCCGGCTGGCGGATCTTGCGGCCGACCTCGACCACGCTGCCGCCAAAGAGGCTCACCCCGATCAGCCACCCGACGCCGGCTGGGTAGGCCGCCTCGTTGCCGAGCACGTCCGCCGAGACCGCGAAGGCGTCGATGAACGGCACGATCGGCGCGTGCGTCACGAGGGTCGCGAGGGGCCGGGTGCGGAGCCAGTCGCGGACCCCGAACTCGACCGTCATCAGCGCCCCGAATGCCCACACGGCCAGCACGACGCCCCCGAGGCGGGGGGCGAGCCACAGCGCGAGCGCGAGCTGGGCGGCAGCGACCAGGAGCGCGGCGACCGTCAGCTCGCGGAGCGTCACGAGGCCGCGGGGGACGGGGCGCTCGGGCTGGTGGAGCCGGTCCGTCTCGGCGTCCTTCCACTCGTCGGCCACGCGGAGCTGGAAGAAGAACCCCAGCGCGACCACGACGGCCACGACGACGGCCGGCCAGCCCGGCCCTTCGGCACCGCGCAGGGCAGCCGAGGCGCACGCGACGCCCCCGGCGAAGGCGGCCACGAGGGGGCCGTGCGCTCCCAGCGGGAAGCGCTCCTGGAGGTAGGTCCATCCTCGGAGCACCGGCGACGCGGCCACGGACATGACGCAAGCTACCGGCCCCTCCGCCTCGGAGCCTGGTACGGGCGGACTAGAGCGAATCACTGATCGTTACAGGGTACTCGGTACGAGGTACAGGACGCGAGGCGCCAGGCGGGAGCCGTACCGAGGACCTGGTCCCTCGTATCAACCCGAAGGGTGCTCTAGAGCAACAGGCAGGACGGTTGTCCCCCCCGTCTTGGGCGTAGGCCGTCGGACGTGGGGGCATGTGCGATGCGGCGTGCCATAGCTAAGGCTCCGTCCCACGCCCCACGAACGACGCACCAGACGTTTACCCTAGCGTGGTTTGCGCTCAGGTGCGGTGCACGCGTCTCGCCAGAACGGGCCCATGCATTCAGAAAAAGGACATTTCTGACCCACTGATGCACTGAGCCACTGCCCCACTGACTCTAGGTGCCCGCCTCGAGGCGGTAGCGCCACGTCGTCGCACCGGTGTGGCGATCGCTCGGGTTGGCGAACGTCCCGACGCGCTGGTAGCCGGCCTTCTCCAGCACGCGCCCCGAGGCGGGGTTGGCCTCCAGCACCTCGGCGTCGATGCGGCGGAGGCCCAGCTCCGCGAAGCCGAACGCGGTCACGAGGCGGACCGCCTCGGTGGCGAGGCCGCGCCCCCAGAACGGCACGCCGATCCAGTAGCCGATCTCGCCGGTCCGCGCCTCCCAGTCGAAGTGCTTGATGCCGCACGACCCGACGAGCGCGTCGCCGTCGCGGACCGCAAAGCCAAACGCCTCGCGCGCGGCGCGCGCTGGCCCCGAGGCGGCGATGAACGTCGCGGCGCCGTCGAGCGGGTACGGGTGCGGCACGAGCGTCGTCGCTGCGATGCGGGCGTCGGAGGCGAGGGCCTGCAGCGCCTCGGCATCGGCGGGCTCCCAGGGGCGAATGCGGACGGCCATCAGTCGCGGCGGAATCGCATGCGGTCGCGGGGACGGACGCGGCCCCACACCTCGCCGTCGTGGGAGACCTCCATCCAGCCGCTGCCCGCCTCAGGGGCGCCGATCTCGAGCGCGGCGTTGACGGCAGCGCCGGCCGCCTCGGAGACGGCGCGGCGGACGGCGTCCTCGGGGTCGCGGGCGCGTACGAACGTGGACGGCCCCGCGGCGGGGGCGACTTCGAACTGGGGCATGGCGGGAAACGACAAGGCTGCGCGCGGGTATGTAGGGACAACCCGGAACGAGCGACCGCGAAGAATGGCCCGCCCGTCAACGGTACAACGCACGCCGGCGAGCCGCCGGACCTTCGTCATGAGCAACACGACGCACACTTCCCCCGCCGGCGATGGCGCTCCTGAAAGCGCTTCCGAGACCACCCTCTCCGTCGCCGACGCCGTCGCCACCGAGGCGGCCCAGCCCGGCCTCCCCGACCTGACCTCGGCGCCGGACGCCGTCGCCCCGGGCGACGACTTCCTGCCGCTCCGGGGCACCGACTACGTCGAGCACTGGGTCGGCAACGCGAAGCAGGCCGCGCTCTTCTACGCCCACGCGATGGGCTTCACGCCGACCGCCTACCTCGGCCCGGAGACCGGCTTCCGCGACCGGATGAGCTACATGGTGCAGCAGGGCAAGATCCGGTTCGTGTTCACGTCGCCGATGGGGCCCGAGGGCGAGATCGCCGACCACGTCCGCCTCCACGGCGACGGCGTGCGGGATCTCGCGCTGGCGGTCGACGACGCCGAGGCGGCCTTCCGCGAGACAACCGCCCGAGGCGGCGAGGCGGCGCGCGAGCCCGAGGTGATCGAG
>JBCCQJ010000278.1:0-5705 GCA_039024395.1 Bacteroidota bacterium
CGCGCCCGCCTCGGCGAGCGGACGCGCGGCAGCGGCGAGCGTGGCGCCTGTCGTCGTCACGTCGTCGACCAGGAGGACGCGCCAGCCAGCCACCTCGACCCCCGGTGCGAGCGCGAACACGCCCTAGACGTTCTGCCGCCGGAGCGCCTTCGACAGGGTCGCCTGCCGCTGGGTGTCTCGCGAGCGGACGAGCACGTCGCGCTCGACCGCCGCGCCGATGGCGTCGCCGACGCCTTCGGCCAGTCCCTCGGCCTGGTTGTAGCCGCGCTCCAAAAAGCGCAGCCGCGCAAGGGGAACCGGCACAACGAGGTCGGGCCGCGTGCCGGCCGCCTCGGTGTAGGCGCGGCCCAGCAGCCGGCCGAGCGGCGCCCCGAGGCGAGGCCGCCCGCCGTACTTGAGCGCGTGCTGGACGCGACGGACCGTCCCCCCGGGGTCGAACGTCCACAAGGCGACGGCGCGGTCGATGGGGGTCTCGGCGAGGAGGTCGGCGATGCCGTCGTTCTGCGCGAAAGGGAGGCCGCGGAGGCACGACGTGCAGACCGGCAGGTCCGATTCGCCGATGCGGCCCTCGCACCCGAGGCACAGCTCCGGGTAGACGAGCCCGGTCAGGCCGCCGCCGAACGAGCGGAGGGCAGCCCCGAGGCGGGCGAAGGGAGAGGGCGAGGCGGACACGGCGGCGGGCAGGGCGCGCGGCAATATCTTCGGTGCGCCCTTCCCTCACAAGCCCTGCCCCTCCGATGCCCGAGCGCCGCGGCATGATCATCAAGAACGTCTCCGAGGCGCCGCTCTCCCTCCGCCTCGATGGGCGGACGGTCGCGCTCGAGCCTGGCGACGAGACGCCCGTCACCGCCGTCGAGGTGCGCGACCGGGTCCTCCGCGAGGCCCTCCAGCTCCGCACGATCGCCATCGTCCGCCCGATGACGCCCGACGAGGCCGACGCGCTCGACGCCGAACTTGCCGGCGACGGCTAGGCGGGGTGCGCGTCCTCGTCCTCGAGCCGTGGTACGGAGGCTCGCACCGCCGCTTCCTCGACGGCCTCGTGGCCCACAGCGCGCACGAGATCCGCACGGTCACGATGGCCGCGCGCTACTGGAAGTGGCGGATGCAGGGCGGCGCGGTCACGCTCGCCGAGAAGGCGGGCGAGATGCTGGACGGCGGCTGGCGGCCGGACCTGATCCTGGCGACCGACATGGTCAACCTGCCGGCGTTGCTGGCACTCACGCGTGACCGCCTCGCCGAGGTGCCGGTCGTCCTCTACCTCCACGAGAACCAGCTCACGTACCCGCTCCGGCCGCCCGAAGCGGGCGGGCAGGGCGACGAGCGCGACTACACGTACGCGGCGATCAACTACCTCTCGGCCCTCGCGGCCGACCGCGTGGTCTTCAACTCGGCGTTCCACCGGGAGGAGTTCTTCGGCGCCCTGCCCGATCTCCTGCGGCGGTTCCCCGACTACACGCACGTGGGCGCCCTGCCCGGCCTGCGGGCCAAGAGCGAGGTGCTGCCGCTTGGCCTCGACCTCGCCGGGCTCGACGCCGCCCGCCCCGAGGCGGAGGCGCGGCGCGCCAAGGAGCCCGGCCCGCCGGTCCTCCTGTGGAACCACCGGTGGGAGTACGACAAGGACCCCGAGGCATTCTTCCGGGTCGTCAACCGCCTCGACGACACGGGCGTGCGGTTCCGGCTCATCCTGGCCGGGCAGACGTTCTCGGAGCAGCCGCCGGCGTTCGAGGCCGGCTTCCGGCGCTACGCCGAGCGCGTGCTCCACTACGGCTACGCCGAGTCGTTCGCCGACTACGCCGCGCTCCTCTGGCGGGCCGACGTGGTGGCGTCGACCTCCATCCACGAGTTCTTCGGGATCTCGATGCTGGAGGCGATCTACTGCGGCTGCCACCCGGTGCTGCCGAACCGGCTCACGTATACCGAGCTGATCCCCGAGGCGCTGCACCGGCCGCTCCTCCACGCGCCGGTGCTCTACGACTCCGAGGAGGAGCTGTTCGTGCTGCTGCGGTCGCTCCTGGGCGGCGAGCAGGGTGGGCTGCCAGTGGACGTGCTGCGCGAGATCCCGGCCGACCTCGCGTGGCCGATCCACGCGCCGCGCTACGACGCGCTGTTCGAGGACGTGGCCGGGGGAGGGGTTGTCGTAGGACGTGGGGCGTAGAACGTGGGGCCGCCTCGGGGATGGTGCCACCACATCCACCGTGTCACCCTGAGGAGCGGAACGAGGAAGGATCTCAACGAGGCGGTCGAGGATGTAGCCGCCGGTCGCTATGGCTGCCTGCGCCGGCGTTGAGATCCTTCGCGTGGCTCAGGATGACAGCAAGGGAAGCAGGATGTATGTCACTGCAAGGACGGCCGTTGCTACGAGAAGGCTTCCAGTGAGGACCGTCGCCGTTGTCCGGTTCCGTGATGGCGAGGACGCGCGGCGGTAGCGCACGAGCCACGCAGTCGCGAGAGGAACGGTCAGCGGTGCAGCAAGGACGAACGGGAGGGCCGCCACCATGAGAGCACTACCGACGAGGAGCGACAACCCCGAGGTGGCCCAGGCCGCTGCATACAGCGTTGGCGCTGCACCTGCGAGGGCCAGCGCGACAACGAGCGTCCCCGAGGCGGACGGTGTCGAAGCCTCCACCGATTAACTGTCGTCTCCGAGGAGGCCGCCGAGGACGCCGGCGGCGCCGAGCCCGCCCAGGGCGCCGAGCGCCCCGCCTCGGGTCGTCTCGCCGCGGTTCGAGTACATCCGGCTGGCCGCCACGATGCGGTCGGCCAGGCGCGAGAACGGGAGGCTCTGGAGGAACACCATGCCCGGCCCCTCGATGCGCGCCAGGAACAGGCCCTCGCCGCCGAAGAGCGCGTTCTTGAAGCCGCTCTGGAACTGGATGTCGTAGTCGACGGTGTCGGCGAAGGCCACCAGGCAGCCGGTGTCGACCATCAGCACCTCGCCGCCGGCCAGGTCGCGCTCGATGATCGTCCCGCCGGCGTGGCAGAACGCGAGGCCGTCGCCCTCGAGGCGTTGCAGGATGAAGCCCTCGCCGCCGAAGAGGCCCGCCCCGATCTTCTTCGTGAACGCCACCTCGATCTCGATGCCGTCGGCGGCGCAGAGGAACGTGTCCTTCTGGCACAGGAACCGGCCGCCGTGCGCCTCCAGGTCGAGGGGGATCACCTTGCCGGGGTAGGGCGCGCTGAAGGCGACGCGTGCCTTGCCGCGGCCCTCGTTGGCGAACGAGGTGATGAAGAAGCTCTCGCCCGCGATCCGCCGCTTGAGCCCTTTCATGAAGCCCCCGCCGGTGCCGGTGTCCATGCGGACGCTCGCGTCCATGTAGAGCATGGCGCCCGCCTCGGCGCGGACGGCTTCGCCGGGGTCGAGCTCGACCTCTACGATCTGGAGGTCGTCGCCGATGAGCTGAAAGTCGATGTCGTGGGCCATGGTACCGGAGGGGAGGAAGGTCTCTACCCTACGGTACGCAGTTTCCCCCGATGAGGGATCAGGCCTTCGCCCGCGATGTCGGCCGGCAGCGCGTCATCGAGGCGGCAGCGCGGGCCGCGTGCGGGCAGGCTGTGCGGTCGCAGGCCATCGTGCCGCGGACGCAGACGAGGTAGCGGGCCCAGGCCTTCGGGTCGCCCGCGAGCCAGTCGGTGCGGGCCTCGGTGAGGGCGCGGTCGAGCGTCGTGGTCATGGCAGGCGGGGCGGGTGACAGGTCCCGAGGCGGCCAAGAACCGGGCCAACCGCCTCGGGGCCGGATTTCCGGGCCGTTGTGTCTGCTCCACAAGACACCCGGCGGGCAGAACCGTAACTCCCGTGGGCATCCCGACCGCCTCGGGGCCGGATCCTGGCGCTGGGGGAGCGGGTTCTCGGTCCGCCATGTCGATCCCCCCCGTGCTCTCCGAGACCCTCGCCGAGCGGGCCGCCGCCGTCCGCGCGCGCATCGCCGAGGCGGCCCTCCGCGCCGGCCGCGACCCGG
Organism: Bacteroidota bacterium; assembly: GCA_039024395.1. GTDB lineage: Bacteria > Bacteroidota > Rhodothermia > Rhodothermales > Rubricoccaceae > Rubrivirga. The sequence goes on from JBCCQJ010000278.1 coordinate 3,957, forward strand.
CCGAGGTCACGCTCGTCGCCGTCACCAAGACGCACCCGCTCGAGACCGTCCGCGCGGCCATCGAGGCGGGGCTGCGGGACCTGGGCGAGAACCGCGTGCAGGAGCTGGTCGAGAAGTCCGACGCGATCCCGGGCGAGTCCGGCGGCGGCGACGTGCGGTGGCACCTCATCGGTTCGCTCCAGCGCAACAAGGCCCGCGACGCCGCCGCGCGCGCCGACCTGTTCCATGCCCTTGACTCGCCCCGCCTCGCGAACGCCCTCGGCAAAAAGGCCGCCGACGCCGGGCGCGTGCTGCCCGTCCTCGTGCAGGTCAACATCTCGGACGAGGACGCCAAGAGCGGCGTCGCCCCCGAGGCGGCGCACGACCTCCTCGCGACGGCCGCCGCGCACGACCACCTCCGGCCCATCGGGCTCATGGGGATGGCCGCGATCGCCCGCACCGAGGCGGACCTCGAGCGGATCGTGCGCCCCGCGTTCGCGCGCCTGCGCGGCCTCTACGAGACGTCCCCGGTGCCGCTCTCGGTCCTCTCGATGGGCATGAGCGGCGACTTCGAGGTCGCCATCGAGGAGGGCGCGACGCACGTGCGTGTGGGCTCGGCGCTGTTCGGGCCTCGCTGAGCCGCCTCGGGGCCGGTCGCGCGGCCCCTCCGTACCTTCTGCCATGCTCCCCCTCGTCCTCGGTGCCCTCGTCGTCGTGCTCGCTGGCGCGCTCGTCGTGCTGCTGCGCCGGGCCGCTCGGGTCCGGGCCGAGGCCGAGGCCGCCGCTGCGCGCCTCGCCCAGCTCCGTGTGCAGGTCGAGCACGCGTCGGCGTCCCTCGCGCGTTCGGCGTTCGTCACGTCCCCCACCGAGTCGGCACTGGAGGCCACAGATCGCCGCCCGCGTGAGCGTCGGCGGTCGCGGCGATCTCAGAGTCCGTCTCCGAAGCCATGAATCTGTCGCCCCTCGACATCCGCCGTCAGCAGTTCACGAAGGCCTTCCGCGGCTACGAGCCCGCCGAGGTGGAGGCGTTCCTGAAGCAGGTCTCCGACCAGGTCGAAGGCTACCAGGACGAGGTCCGCCGCGCCGAGGAGCGCGTGCGCGACGCCGAGGCCAAGCTGGTCCACTACGAGAAGGTGGAGCTGGCGCTCCAGGAGGCCCTCGAGTCGGCCCGCGAGACGGCCCGCCAGTCCGAGGCGTCGGCCGAGGAGCGCGCCCGCCTCATCATCGAGGAGGCCGAGCTGAAGGCCGAGCGCATCCTCCACGACGCCGAGCACGAGCGCTACGGGCTCCGCCAGGACGTCGCCACCCTCAACGCGCGGCAGGCCGAGGTGGCGGCTCGCCTGCGCGGCTTCCTGCTCTCCGAGCTCGAGATCCTGGCCCAGTTCCAGGGCGACGACCCGGTCGGGTTCATCAAGCTGCAGCCGGCCGGCGGCCAGGGCGGGCAGCTCCCGCCGGCCTCGCCGCCCCAGCTCGAGGCGCCCGCCACGCCCGCCCCCGAGGCGGTTCCCGAGGCGCCGGCGACCGAGGCCGCGACCTCGGGGGGCGACCACGCCGAGACGGCCGCACCGACGCCGCTCCCCACCCCTGAGTCGTTTTCCCCCGAGCCCGACGCGCCTCCGGTTGCATCCGAGACCGCCTCGGTGGACGGGGAGGCGGCCCCCGAGGCGGAGGCCCCTGCGCCTGAGGAGGTCCCTGCCCCCGAGGCGGAGCCGCCGCCTGCTCCCTCCGATGTGCCGCTGACCGGCGCCTACACGTCGGCCGAGGAGGAGC
>JBCCQJ010000279.1:0-5678 GCA_039024395.1 Bacteroidota bacterium
CGCGCATGGCCTCGGCGCGGGCCTCGCGGGACGTGTAGAACGCGGCGTGGCCCTCCTGCGCGCGGGCGCGGCTCTCGCGGGCCGAGATGGACCCGCCGGCGCGCTTCAGGTCCGACACCCAGCCGAGCATCACCGACGCCAGCAGCATCAGGACGACGAGCGTGGTGCCGATCGTGACCAGGCTCACGGCGCGGCGGGGACGGGGTCCGCCGCGGAGGGCGCGGCCTCAGACGGGGCCGCCTCGGGGAGCGGGTCGGCGGGGAGGGCGACGGGCGCGGCCGAGACCGCCTCGGGGCGGAAGCAGCGGCGGCAGCGGGGCTCGTAGGCCTCCGTCTCGCCGACGAGCACACGGCTGTCGGCCGCCACGATCCGCTGCGAGTGGTTGGCCGGCGCGCCGCAGCGGACGCACACGGCGTGCAGCTTCGTCACGTGCTCGGCCACGGCCATGAGCTGCGGCACCGGCTCGAACGGACGGCCGAGGTAGTCCTGGTCGAGCCCGGCGATCACGACGCGGCGGCCGTCGCGTGCGAGCCGCTCGACCACCTCCACCAGCTCCAGCCCGAAGAACTGCGCCTCGTCGATGCCCACGACGCTGGCGTCGCCGACGAGGAGCGTGATCTGGTCGGCCGCGTCGATGACCTCGGCCGGGAGGACGCTCGCGTCGTGGCTCACGACCGCCTCGGCGTCGTAGCGCGTGTCGATGGCCGGCTTGAAGAGGGCCACCTTCTGGCGGGCGATCCGGGCGCGCTTGAGGCGGCGGATCAGCTCCTCGGTCTTGCCCGAGAACATGCTCCCGCACACGACCTCGACCCAGCCGCGGCGGCGGCCGTCCTCGGTGCGGGTGTAGACGTGCGGTTCCATGCCGGAAGGTACGCGGCGGGCGCTTGCGGGTCAGGACGCGAATCGAGCGCCGTTGTTGCCTGTCGAGGCCCCGAGGCGGGGGGGGAGGTGTCACTCCGGTACCCTCCGCATGTCGGCAGGTCGCTGCGCTCCCGGCTCGAAATGCTGTCCCCCTTGCCAAGGGGGACCGTCCGGACGCCCGTTGAGCGCAGCGATGGGCGTCTGGACGGGGGGCTGTTCGCCCGAGGCCGTCCTTACAGCCGCTCCACCGCCGCCTCGGGGACCCACCCCTCGACGCCGTCCGCCTCGACACGGCGCCAGCCCGCCTCGGCGTCGCCGAGCGCGACCACCTCGCCGGCGCGGACGCGCGCCACGCCCCGCGCCGCCGCCGAGGGCGCCTCCCGCAGGTCCGCCTCGGAGGCGACCACGATGGCGACCGGGGCGGTCCGCTCCCACAGCGCCGCGCTCGCGGCTACGACCGTGACGAGGGCCAGCGCGCCCAGCGCGGCCCCGAGGCGGCGGCGCTCCAGCAGAACCACGCCCAGGGCGGCGAACGACAGCGCGAGGGCCAGCGCCACGAGCCCGCCTGGCGGCACGACGGCCCCGAGGCGGTCCCACGCCACCCGCCACACCGGCCGGTCGCCCACGCCGGCCGCCTGGCGCGCCAGCCTCAGGTTGTGCGCCACGCCCGGGCGCGACGCGTCGAGGCGGGCGGCGCGCTCGAGGTGCAGCCGCGCCCGGCCCACGTCGCCCCGTTCGAGGGCGAGCGTCCCGAGGTTGTGCTCGATGGCGGCCGAGGCCACGCCCTGCTCGGCGATGCCCTCCCACGCCGCGACAGCGCCCGCCGTGTCGCCCTCCGCGATCAGCCGCGCGCCGGTCTCGAACAGGCGGTCCGCCTCGGCGGCGGGCGCGGCGGCCTGGAGGAGCAGGAGGAGGGCCAGCGTCACGCGGGCACCGCCTCCGACGCGCGCTCAGTGGGGAGGTCGGCGAGGAGCGGCTCGGCGTCGGCGACGAGGGCGGAGGCGCTGGGTGTGCCGGCGAGACCCGGCGCGTACTGGACGCGTCCGCACGCGTCGAGGAGGGCCAGCGTCCGGTCGCGGAGTTCGGGCGCGAGGCCGGCGGCGTCGAGGCGGCTCGGGAGGACGTGCGCCGGCAGCGTGGCCGCCGGCACCCCGAGGCGGTCGAGGGCGGCGTGGACGGCCCGTTCCACCTCGGCGGCGGCGGCCGGCCCGTCGAGCGCCCGCGCGGCGTCGAGGCGCGTCCGGATGGCCGATGCCAGGCGCTTTCTCCGCCCGCGCGGCGACGCGGCCCCGAGGCGGCGACGGCCCATGCGGACCGCCAGCAGGCCCAGGCCGGCGAGGAGCGGCAGCGACAGCCCGCCCGCGAGCGCCACCCACAGCCACGTGACCGACGGCCGCGCGCGCTCCCACACCGGCGCCGAGAGGATCAGCGCGGCGGGGCCGTCGGGGTCGGCCGCGGCCGCCTCGGCGAGGGACGGGCCGAGGGCCGTGATCTCGACCGTCTCGGTGCGGAGCGTCTTGTACTGCCCGTCGGCGGGGTCGAAGTAGGACCACGGGGCGGCCGGCACCTCGAAGACGCCGCCGCCCTGCGGCACGAGCGTGTACGCGAACACGGCGACGCCGCGCAGCGGCTCGGCCGTGCGGAACACCTCGCGGTCGGCCCGCGGCGCGTAGGCGTCGACGCCCCGAGGCGGCTCGATCTGGGGCGCCCGCAGGGTCGCCGTGTTGCCCGTGCCCGAGATCGTGGCCCGCACCTCGACCGCCTCGCCGGCCTCGACCTGCCGCTCGTCGACGACCGTCTCGAGCTCGAACTGGCCCACGGCGCCCCCGAACCCGGGCGGCGCGCCGTCGGGGAGGGGGCGGACGGTGATCGTGGCCGCCGGCGCCGTCACCTCCTCCTCGTCGTAGCGCGACGAGAAGGGCGAGAAGAACGGCGCGAACGGGTCGGCCCCGAAGCCGCGCGTGGTCGTCCGCAGGAGGTCGACGTCGAAGCGCATCTCGGCCAGCTCCAGCTCGCCCGCGCGGGTCGGGAAGAGGGCGATGCGGCGGATGGTGACCGCCTCGTAGGGCTCGCCGCCGAGCGTGACCGAGCGGGGGTAGGCCGAGGGCACCTCCATCTCCTCGCGCCAGAACCCGGCCGCGTCCCACGTCCCGATGGGCGCCGTCTGGCGCGGCTGGATCTGCGGCTGGAAGTAGAGCACGTACTCGACGATCACCTGCTGCCCGATGAAGGCCGTCTCGCGGCTCACCTCGGCGCGGGCGAAGATCTCGTCGGAGCTGACGGTCGGCGCCGAGGCGGCCGGCGCGGGCGACACGCGCACCTGCACCGGGTCGACGCGCAGCGACCGCCCGCCGACGGTCACGCGGAGCCCGTCGATGCGGCCGACGCCCGTCCGCGTGGCCTCGTACGCCCACGCGACGCGGCGCTCGGTCTCGCCGTTGAACGTCGTCGTGATGTCGAGCGTGGGGATGGGCGAGCTGAGGCGGAGGGCGCCCGACCCCGCCGGCGGGTCGACCGGCCCGCTGCGCCCGCCGCGGAGCGTGAGCGAGTACGTCAGCTCCTCGCCCACGGCGAGGCCGCGGCTCGACACCGAGGCGTCGGCGGTCTGCCCCGAGGCGGGACCCGCGAGCGCGACGGCGAGGGCAGCCAGCGCCCCGAGGCGGAACGCGGCCCTCAGAAGCTGTTTGGGTTTCGGTTTCGGCAGGCGAGAGCGAGCGAGATCCCGGACGGGCAAGGAGACCGAAGCAGCCGTAGCCGGCCGGACCTCGGCCGGGTCCGCTACGGCGATGCAGGGCGACGCCGAACGGGCAGGATCGCAGCCGCTCGGAGCCCGAAAGCGTGAATCCGAACAGCTTCTCACCAGTCCTTGTCGGCGCGGCGGCCGCGCGTGGGGCGCCGTTGCAGCTCGCGGAGGAGCAGCCGCTCCTCGCCGCCGACTGCGTCGAGGATGCGCTCGGCCTGGGCGCGGCTCATCTCGCTGGCCTCGACCTCGGCCTCGCCCTGCGGCGTCGCCTCGCCTTCGCCGGGCCGCTGGCCGGTCTGCTCGCCCTCGTTCGGCTGGCTCTCGCCCGGGTCCTGCGGCTCGGCGCGCGTCTGGTCGGCCTCCGCCTCGGGGTCGTCGGGCGGCGGGGGCTGGTCGCCGCTCTGGCCCTGCGGACCGTCCTCGCCCTCGTCACCTTCCTCGGAGTTGTCGCTCTGCGGCTGATCCTGGCCGCCCTGCTGTTGCTGTTGTTCGTCTTGCTCCTGCTCGAGGAGGTCGCGGAGGGCGAGCAACTTCGGGTCGTCGGGCGCGATCTGGAGGCCGGCGTCGACGGCGGCGCGGGCCTGCTCCATGTCGTCGTTCACGAACGCCTGCGCGCCTTCGTGGTAGCGCGCGGCCGCCACCTCGGGGTCGGGCGCGAACGGGGCCTGGGGGAGGGCCGCCGCGAGCGCGAGCAGGAGAGCGAGTCGGAGCATGGGGGAGTCTAGCGCGGCGCGGCCGGCACGGTTTCCTCGATCTGGACGATGCCCCCGAGGCGGTTGATGAAGTCGGCGTAGGTGGCGACGGTCGAGTCCTGCGCGAGGCCGCCCTGCATGACGTCCAGCGCGGCGCGGTATTGCCGGGCCTCGACGAGCGAGTCGGCCTGGGCCTTGAGGCGTTCGGCGAGGTCGGAGGGTTCGGGCGCCTCGGGGTCGTCGGTGAGCAGGCGCCGCGCGATCTCGTAGCTCCGGCGCGCGGTGGCGTTGGTGGGGTCGAGGACGAGCGACCGGCGTAGCCGCGTGACTGCGCCGGCTGCGTCGCCCCCGAGGAGGGCCGCCGTGCCGGCGTCGAGGGCGTAGCGGGCGCGCCGCGCCGGGTCGTCGGCGCGGACCAGGGCCTCGGCGAAGGCACTGTCCGCCTCGGCGTACCGGCCGCCCTCCGCACGCGCCAGCCCGACGCCGTGCCACAGCCGGGCCTGGACGCTCCGGGGCACGTCGTCGAGCGCGAGCCCGGCGACGAAGGCCGCGCTGGCGGCGTCCGTGTTCGACGCGAGCGAGTCGGCACCGAGGAGGCGGACGCCCTCGCGCCCCTCGGCCACGCCCGGCTGGAGCGCCGCGAGCGGACCCGCCTCGGGGTCGCACCCGGCGAGGGCGACCAGCGTGAGCAGAAAGGCGAGGCGTCGCATCGGCTAGACCGCCTCGGGGCGTGGCGAGGCGTCGGTGGGGGAGGTGCCGCCTCGGGGGGAGCGTGGCGGTGGATTCGTCGCCCCCCTCCCAGCCTCCCCCCGCTGGGGGGAGGAGATGGTGTTTTCCAGCGAGGCGGTCGCCCCCGAGGCGGGCTCCGTCTGCGGTCCGCGGTCCGCGGTCCGTCGTCCCACCCGCAGGGCGACCCCCCGCTCGGCGAGCAGCAGCAGGACCGCCAGCGCGAGCGGCCACTGGAAGCGCTCGGCCTCGGCCGACACGTCGCTCGCGTCGAGGACCGCCCGGTCGAGCCCGTCGAGGGCGCTGCCGATCTCGGGCGCCACCGCGCCGGTCCGCCCGAGGCGGTAGAGGCCGCTGCGGCCGGCGAGGTCTTCGAGCGCGCCCGGCTCGAAGCGCGAGACGACCGGCTCGCCGCCGCGCGTCCGCCGGTTGCCCACCACACGCCCGCGGCGGACGTCCGGCACCGGCGCGCCCGCCTCGGTGCCCACACCGAGGGCCAGGATCGTCACGCCGTCGTCGCGCAGGGCGTCGGCGGCGGCGGCGAGGCCGCCCTCGTGGTCCTCGCCGTCGGAGACCACGAGCAGGGCGCGGGGCCGCGCGCTCGCGGCGCCCTCGGCCGCGGCGTCGAACGCCCGGTCGGCGACGTCGAGCGCGCG
>JBCCQJ010000280.1:0-5662 GCA_039024395.1 Bacteroidota bacterium
CCTGACATCGTAGATCCGAAACGGTATCACAAGGGGGGTGTTGCTCGGAACTTTTCCACGAGGCGGGGTCCCACTTTCCACTTTCCACTTTCCACTTTCCACTTTCCACTTTCCACTTTCCACTTTCCACTTTCCACTTTCCACTTTCCACTTTCCGTGCTCTCGTCGCGCAGCGCCCCTCTCCGCGCTCTCGCCGCGAAGCGGCGCTCTCCCTACCTTTGCGCCGCCTCGCCCACGCTCGGATGCGCCTGCTCCCGGTCCTCGCCCTCCTGCTCGCCGCCTCGGCGTCGGCCCAGGCGCCTGCGCCCGGCGAGGTGGTCGTCAACGAGGCGATGGTCGACCCGCCCGCGCCGCAGCCGTCGGGCAACGAGTGGGTCGAAGTCGTCAACCGCTCCGACCGGACGGTCGACCTGCAGGGCCTCGCGGTCGGCGACTCGGGGGCTGAGTCCGATCCCGTCGCCGCCTCGGTGCCGCTGGCGCCGGGCGCGTTCGCGGTGCTAGTGCGGAATGGCGACGCCTTCGCGGCCGCCTACCCGGGCGTCCCGTTCGTCGAGGTGGCGGGCTTCCCCGCGCTCAACAACGGCGGCGACAGCGTGCGGCTCCTGCTCGGCGCGACCGTCCTCGACCAGATCGACTACACGCCGAGTTGGGGCGGCTCGGACGCCAGCCTCGAGCGCCGCGACCCGGCCGGCCCGAGCACGCAGGCCAACTTCGGGACCTCCACCGACGCCGCCGGCGGCACGCCCGGCGCCGCCAACAGCCTGTTCGCGCCCGACGAGACGCCGCCGGCGCTGCTCGGCGCCGAGGCGGCCGACGCCACGACCGTCGTGCTGACGTTCGACGAGCCCCTCGACCGGGCAGGTGCCGAGACGGCCGCGAACTACAACGTCGACGGCGGCATCGGCGCGCCCGCCTCGGCGTCGCTGACCGACGCCGCCGAGGTCACGCTCACGCTCGCGGTCGCCCTCGCGAGCCCGACAACCTACACGGTGACCGTCACGGGCGTCGCGGACGAGGCCGGCAACGCCCTCGGGTCCGCCTCGGCGTCGTTCTTCTTCGGCGTCGGCGACGTGCCCGAGGCGGGCGACCTGGTCGTCAACGAGTTCCTCTACGACGAGCCCTCGGCCGACAACCCGGGCGAGTTCGTCGAGCTGCTCAACACGACGGCCGACAAGACGTTCGACCTCCGCCGGTTCACCCTCAACGACGGCACCGGCAACGACGAGCCCGTCACCGAGGCGGCCGTGTTCGTCGGGCCCGGCGAGTACGCGGTCGTCGTCGAGGACGGCGCCCTGTTCGCGGCCGTCTTCCCGGATGTCCCGTTCGTGGAGCAGCCGGCGTGGAGCGCGCTCAACAACGGCGGCGACAGCATCCTCCTTAAGGCTGACGGCGCGACGGTCGACGCGCTCACCTACGAGCCGAGCTGGGGCGGCGAGGACGCGAGCCTCGAGCGCCGCGACCCCGCCGGCCCGTCGTCGGCCGCCGTCAACTGGGCCACCACCGCTGATCCCCGAGGCGGCACGCCGGGCGCGCAGAACAGCCGCTTCGAGCCCGACGTGACCGGCCCGCAGCTCGTCGCCGCCTCGGCGTCGCGCGACGGCCGGACGGTGACGGTCGCGCTCGACGAGCCGGCCGATCCCGCCTCGGTGTCGGCCACTGCATTTGTCATCGTCGACGGCCCGGCGGTCACCGAGGCGGCCTACGACGCGGTCGGCCCCACCGTCGCCCTCTCGCTCGACGCGCCGCTGGCGGCCGGCACCTCGACGGTCACCGCCTCGGGGCTGCGCGACCTGATCGGCAACGAGACGGCGTCGACCTCCACGACGGTCGCCTTCGTGCCCGACACCGTTCGGCCCACCATCGCCCAGGCCGTGGCTACATCGCCCACGACCGTCCGCGTCGTCTTCACCGAGGCGGTCACGGCCGAGAGCGCGGGCGCGGCGGCGGCGTACGCGGTCGACGGCGGCGTCGGCGCCCCGGCCTCGGTCGCCCCCGAGGCGGCAAGCGAAGGGGCGGAGGCCGTCGTGCTCACGTTCGCCGCTCCTCTCCCCGAGCGGCAGGTGCTCACGCTCACCGCCTCGGGGCTGACCGACCTCGCCGGCAACGTGCAGCCGGCGGCGACGGCCCGGCTCTTCCTCGGCGCCCCCGACACGCCTGCGCGCGGCGACGTCGCGATCACCGAGGTCATGTTCGACCCGCGGAACGGGAGCGACGGCGAGTACATCGAGCTGCTCAACACCACCGAGGCGGGCATCTTCGACCTCCGTGACCTCTCGCTCGACGGCGGCGAGGACGCCCTCGCCGACGACCTGACGCTTCTCCTGCCGGGCCAGTACCTCGCCGTCGTGCGCGACGCCGAGGGCTTCCAGGTCGTCTTCCCCGACGTCGCCTTCGCCGAGGCGGGCTCCGAGGTGGGCCTCTCGAACAGCGGCGAGACGCTCCGGCTGACGTCCGCCGCCTCGGTGATCGACTCGGTGGCCTACGACCCCGACTGGCACCGCATCGAGCTGGACGACGCGACCGGCATCGCGCTCGAGCGCCGCGACCCGGCCGGGCCGTCGTCGGCCGCGTCCAACTGGTCGTCGTCGCTGGACACCGAGCGCGGCGGGACGCCGTCGGCCACGAACACCCTCGGCATTGCCGAGACGCCGGTCGAGCGCGACGGCGGGATCACGGTCACGAGCCCGTTCGCGCCCGACGACGGCGAGGCGGCCGAGATCACGGCCACGCTCGGCACCGAGGCGGCGCTCGTGCGCGCGCGCATCTTCGACGGCGGCGGGCGGCTCGTGCGCGAGCTGGAGCCCGGACGCCTCAGCGGATCCGAGGCCGTGCTGACGTGGGACGGGACCGGCGACGGCCGCCAGCGGCTCCGCGCCGGCATCTACGTCGTGCTCGTCGAGGCGGTCGACGCGCAGGGCGGGACCACCGAGGCGCACCGCGCAGCGCTCGTCCTGGCCCGGCGCTGAGGCCAGAAGAAGGCAGGCCGGCGTCGCTCGGGCGTACCTTTCGACCCTTCGGCGCAGGGTGGCGACGGCTCGGCAGGACACACGGAGAATCTGCACACTGCGCCGGCACGGACGGAACAGCGCCGCCCGTTCCCGATTCGACCCCCTTGCCCGCGTTGGACTCATGACTTCGACTGACACGCCCACGGCTCCCGCCCTCCCCGCGCCTGTCCACCTCACCGACCGCGCCGCCACCGAGGTGCGCAAGATCGTCGCCAACAAGCAGATCCCGGCCGAGTTCGGACTGCGCGTCGGCGTCAAGGGTGGCGGCTGCTCGGGGATGAGCTACGTCCTGGGCTTCGACAAGCGCCGCGACCACGACCTGGCCTTCGATTTGGGCACCGACGAGGCCGACACCCCGATCACCGTGTTCATGGACAAGCGACACGGCCTCTACCTCATGGGCACGACGGTCGACTACCACGACGGCCTCGACGCCCGCGGCTTCGTGTTCGAGAACCCGAACGCCACCCAGACCTGCGGCTGCGGCTCCTCGTTCGCCGCCTGATCCGGTGCGTCAGTCCGTCAGTCGTCAGTGCGTCCGCCCATCCGGCCGACACGCTCCGCACTGACCCACTGATCACTGACCACTGATTCACTGACCCTATGGAAGGCAACTTCTCCAACCGCGTCCGCGACGTGATCTCGTACTCCCGCGAGGAGGCGATCCGCCTCGGGCACGACTACATCGGGACCGAGCACCTGCTTCTCGGGATCATCCGCGAGGGCGAGGGGATCGCCGTCAAGATCCTCCGCAACCTCGGGTGCGACCTGTTCAAGCTCAAGAAGGCCGTCGAGGACACGGTCCGGAGCACGGGCGGCACGCTGACGGTCGGCAACATCCCGCTGACCAAGCAGGCCGAGAAGGTCCTCAAGATCACCTACCTCGAGGCGAAGCTCTACAAGAGCGACGTCATCGGGACCGAGCACCTGCTGCTGAGCCTGCTGCGCGACGACGAGAACGTGGCGGCGCAGATCCTCCAGCAGGCGTTCTCGGTCACCTACGACGCCGTCCGCGCCGAGCTGGACTCCATCCTGAGCGGGAAGGCGTCCCCGCGCGCAGCGGCCACCGACGAGCCGGGCGAGCCCTCGGGCCGCGGGCGCTCCCCCCGAACCAAACGAGAGATGGCAGACAACAAGTCCAAGACCCCGGTTCTCGACAACTTCGGCCGCGACCTGACGTCGCTCGCCGAGGACGGCAAGCTCGACCCGATCGTCGGCCGCGAGGTCGAGATCGAGCGCGTGGCGCAGGTGCTGAGCCGCCGCAAGAAGAACAACCCGGTGCTCATCGGCGAGCCGGGCGTCGGCAAGACGGCCATCGCCGAGGGCCTCGCGCTGCGGATCGTCCAGCGCAAGGTGAGCCGCGTCCTCTACGACAAGCGGATCGTGACGCTCGACCTGGCTGCCCTCGTGGCCGGCACCAAGTACCGCGGCCAGTTCGAGGAGCGGATGAAGGCGGTGATGAACGAGCTGGAGAAGAACCAGGACGTCATCCTGTTCATCGACGAGCTGCACACGCTCGTGGGCGCCGGCGGCGCCTCGGGGTCGCTCGACGCCTCGAACATGTTCAAGCCGGCGCTCGCGCGCGGCGAGATCCAGTGCGTGGGGGCGACCACGCTCGACGAGTACCGCCAGTACATCGAGAAGGACGGCGCGCTCGACCGGCGCTTCCAGAAGATCCTCGTCGACCCGGCCACCCCCGAGGAGGCCGTCGAGATCCTCTCGCAGATCCGGCCCAAGTACGAGGAGCACCACAACGTCGAGTACGACGAGGGCACGGTCGAGATGATCGTCAAGCTCTCCGAGCGCTACATCACCGACCGCCACCTGCCCGACAAGGCGATCGACGTGCTCGACGAGGCCGGCGCGCGCGTCCACCTGGCCAACATCAAGGTGCCGCCGGAGGTCGTCGACCTCGAGGAGCAGATCGAGGCGGTCAAGGAGGAGAAGAACCGCGTCGTCAAGAGCCAGAACTTCGAGGAGGCCGCCCAGCTCCGCGACAAGGAGAAGCGCCTCCAGGAGGAGCTCGAGAACGTCAAGGAGGAGTGGGAGCGCCAGGCCGAGGACGAGACCTACCCGGTCACCGAGGCCGACATCTCGGCCGTCGTCGCCATGATGACCGGCGTGCCCGTCGACCGCGTCCAGACCTCCGAGGGCACCAAGCTGCTCAACATGGAGGAGGAGCTCAAGGGCACTGTCGTGGGCCAGAACGAGGCGATTGTCAAGCTCGCCCGCTCGATCCGCCGCACGCGCGCGGGCCTCAAAGACCCCAAGCGGCCCATCGGCTCGTTCATCTTCCTCGGGCCCACGGGCGTCGGCAAGACGGAGCTGGCCAAGCGGCTCACCGAGTACCTCTTCGACAGCCAGGACTCGCTCATCCGCAGCGACATGTCGGCGTACATGGAGAAGTTCTCCGTGTCGCGCCTCGTCGGTGCGCCTCCCGGCTAAGTCGGCTACGAGGAGGGCGGCCAGCTCACCGAGAAGGTCCGCCGCAAGCCCTACAGCGTGGTGCTGCTCGACGAGATCGAGAAGGCCCACCCGGACGTGTTCAACATCCTGCTCCAGGTGCTCGACGACGGCCGGCTCACCGATTCGAAGGGCCGCAACGTCGACTTCAAGAACGTCGTGGTGATCATGACGAGCAACGTCGCCTCGGC
>JBCCQJ010000281.1:0-5650 GCA_039024395.1 Bacteroidota bacterium
CGAGGCGGGCGACCCGGACGGTCCGCTCGGCGCCGTCGAGGCGATCCGCAAGCTGGGCGCGCGGGCCGGCGCGACGGGCGTGCTCACGACCGACGTGGGCCAGCACCAGATGTGGGCGGCCCAGCACTTCGGCTTCGAGCGGCCGCGCAGCCACATCACGTCGGGCGGGCTGGGCACGATGGGGTTCGGCTTCCCGGCCGCGCTCGGCGCCGCGCTCGGGCTCCGCGGCACCGACGCGACGGTCGTCTCGATCAACGGCGACGGCGGCTTCCTGATGAACATGCAGGAACTGGGCGTCGCGCGGGCGCTCGGCCTGCCGATCAAGGTGGCCGTCATCAACAACAGCCGCCTCGGGATGGTGCGCCAGTGGCAGGAGCTGTTCCACGCCGAGCGCTACAGCCACACCGACCTCGCCGACACCAACCCCGACTTCGTGGCCCTCGCCGAGGCGTTCGGCTGCGCCGCCTTCCGCGCGAGCACGCCCGCCGAGGCGGACGCCGCCATCGAGGCGGCCTGGGCCGTCACCGACCGCCCCGCCCTGATCGAGTTCGTCGTGCCCCACGAGGAGCTGGTCTTCCCGATGGTGCCCGCCGGCGCCGCGACCGACGACATGATCCTGCGCCGCTGGCCGGCCGAAGACGAGTAAACGTCGGGCGTAGGACGTGGCACGTGGGGTCGCTCCCCTCAGACCCCACGCCCTACGACCCACGCCCCAGACCCCATGCCCTCCTTCACGCAGCAGCAGCTCCTCCGAAAGCGCGCCAACGGCGAGACCGTCCTGGCCGACGCCCCCGAGGTGCCGCAGACGCACGTCCTCTCGATCCTGATCGAGAACCACGCCGGCGCGCTCAACCGGGTCGTCAACCTGTTCTCGGCGCGCAACCTCAACCTCGACAGCGTGTCGGTGGGCACCACCGAGGACCCCGAGGTGTCGCGGCTGACGATCGTGACGACGGGCACGCGGCGGCAGGTCCGGCAGGCGGTGCGCCTCGTGCGGCAGCTCATCGACGTGCTCCGCCTCGACGAGTTCGCGCCGGGCGAGCCGGTCGTCGAGCGCGAGCTGTGCCTGGCGAAGCTGGCCGCGACCGCCTCGGAGCGGGCCGCCCTGCTGGAGGTCGCCCGGAGCCTCGGCGCGACCGTCGCCCACGCCGACCGCGAGGCGGTGACGGTCGAGCTGACCGGCACGACGGCCGAGGTGGACGCCTTCATCGAGGTCGTGAGCGAGCACGGCCTGCTGGAGGTCGCCCGCAGCGGCCGCCTCGCCCTCCACCGCCAGCGCCACCTCGCCCTCGACGCCTCCTGACCCCGCCTCGGGGCCACGCCCCGCCGCCCCCGAGGCGGACCCTGTTCTTTTTCCACTGCCTTCCTTTCCACGTGTCCTCCTGAGCGAAGGGCACAGCCCGCAGCCGAAGGATCTCCGCAAGGCACCGCCTCGATGAGGACGCTCGGCCGGACGCTGTGCTCGACGGAGGTCCTTCGACTCGCTCCGCTCGCTCAGAATGACACGGACGGAAGGCCAAGCTCTCCCCGAGGCGGACCGCCTCGGTGTGACCTCCGACCGCGCTCGCGACGGCATAGCCAACCCTGAACTCTGACCACGCAGCGAAGGCCCAGCCAACCCTGAACTCATCCCCATGACCGTCCACTACGAGGCCGACCCGGCCGTCATCCGCTCCAAGACCGTTGCCGTGATCGGCTTCGGCAGCCAGGGCCACGCCCACGCGCTCAACCTCCGCGACAGCGGCGTCGACGTGGTCGTCGGGCTGCGCGCCGGCTCGTCGTCCGTCCCCGAGGCGGAGGCGGCGGGCCTTGAGGTCGTCTCGCCCGCCGAGGCGGCCCAGCGCGGCGACGTGGTGATGCTGCTCGTGCCCGACCAGCACCACAGGGCGGTCTACGAGGGCGCCATCCGCGAGCACCTGACGCCGGGCAAGGCGCTGGCCGTGGGCCACGGGTTCTCGGTCCACTACGACCAGATCGCGCCGCCCGAGGGCGTCGACGTGTTCCTCGTCGCGCCGAAGTCGCCGGGCCACCTCGTGCGGCGCGTCTACACCGAGGGCGGCGGCGTGCCGTGCCTCGTGGCGGTCCACCAGGACGCGACCGGGACGGCCCAGGCCCTCGCGCTCAGCTACGCCGACGCCATCGGCGGCACGCGGGCGGGCGTCATCGAGACCACGTTCAAGGACGAGACCGAGACCGACCTCTTCGGCGAGCAGGCCGTCCTCTGCGGCGGATCCGAGGCGCTCATTAAGGCCGGCTTCGAGACGCTCGTCGAGGCGGGCTATCCCGAGGAGCTGGCCTACTTCGAGTGCCTCCACGAGCTGAAGCTGATCGTGGACCTTTACTACGAGGGCGGCCTGAAGCGGATGAACCACAGCGTGTCTGACACGGCCGAGTACGGCGGCCACGCGGTCGGGACCCGGCTCATCACCGACACCGTCAAGGCCGAGATGAAGCGGGTGCTGGCGGAGGTCCAGTCGGGCCAGTTCGCCCGCGCGTTCATCGCCGACGCCGAGGCGGGCGGCCCGCAGCTCCAGGCCATGCGCGCCGCCTCGGAGGCGCATCCCATCGAGGCGGTCGGGGCGAAGCTGCGCGGCATGATGGGCTGGCTCGACGGCGCCGCCTCGGGGGATGGGCAGGCCGCCTCGGAGCCCGTCGTGCGTGGGACGTAGGGCGTAGGCCGATCAGTACCCCCACGGACCACGTCCTACGACCCACGCTTCCATGACCATCACCGAAGCCATAATCGCCCAGCACGCCGGTCGCGACCGCGTGAGCCCGGGCGAGACCGTCTGGATCGACGTCGACACGCTGATGACGCACGACGTCTGCGGGCCGCCGACGATCGAGATCTTCAAGCGCGAGTTCGGCGAGCACGCCACGGTGTGGGACCCCGAGGGGCTCGCCATCATCCCGGACCACTACATCTTTACGTCCGACCAGCACGCGCACCGCAACATCGAAATCCTGCGCGCCTTCGCGGCCGAGCACGACCTGCCGCACTACTACGACGTCGGGACGGACCGCTACAAGGGCGTCTGCCACATGGCCCTCGCCGAGGAGGGCTTCAACCGGCCCGGCACGACGCTCTTCGGGACCGACAGCCACACCTGCACCTCGGGCGCCTTCGGCCTGTTCTCGACCGGCATCGGCAACACCGACGCGGCGCTCATCATGGGAACCGGCAAGATCTGGGTCAAGGTGCCCGAGACGATGCGGTTCGTGTTCGAGGGCGAGCTGCCGCCGTACCTGATGGCGAAGGACCTCATCCTGGCCGTCATCGGCGACATCGGGACCGACGGCGCCACCTACCGCGCGATGGAGTTCGACGGCGCGGCGGTCTACGACCTCTCCGTCGAGGAGCGGATGACGCTCTGCAACATGGCCATCGAGGCGGGCGGCAAGAACGGCATCATCCAGCCCGACGCCATGACGATGGAGTACACGCGGGCGCGGACCGACCGCGACTTCACGCCCGTCTACACCGCGCCCGACGCCCGCTTCCACTCCGAGCGCGTCTACGACGTGTCGACCCTCGAGCCCGTCGTCGCCAAGCCGCACGCGCCGGACAACAAGGCGCCCGTCTCCGAGGTGGCCGGCACCAAGCTGGACCGCGCCTACATCGGCTCCTGCACCGGTGGCAAGCTCGAGGACTTCGTCGCCGCGGCCCGCATCCTGAAGGGCCACGAGGTGAGGGTCGACACCTACGTCGTGCCCGCCACGACCGACGTGCGCCGTGCGCTCTGGACCGAGACGGTCGAGGGCGAGACCCTCGCCTCGGTGTTCGAGAGCGCCGGCGCCAAGATCGGGCTGTCGTCGTGCGCGGCCTGCCTCGGCGGCCCGCCCGACACGTTCGGCCGGACCCACGGCACCGAGGTGGTCATCTCCACCACCAACCGCAACTACCCCGGCCGGATGGGCTCGAAGCAGTCGGCGGTCTACCTCGCCTCGGCGCTCACAACAGCCGCCTCGGCGCTCTCGGGCGTCATCACCGACCCTCGCGACGTGCTCGTCGCCTAGCGGCGACAGGTACGGGGTACCCGGTACAGGGTACGGCACCCGTACCTCGTACCCTGTACCCCGTACCGCTCCATGAAAGACGTCATCCGCGGCCTCGCGTACGTCCTCGGCGACCACGTCGACACGGACCAGATCATTCCGGCCCAGCACCTCGTCTACAGCCTCACCGACCCCGAGGAACGCACGCTCTACGGCAAGTACGCGCTCTCGTCGGTGCCCCCCGAGGCGGCCGGCCTCCCCGACGGGCACGTCCCGTTCGTGGCCGAGGGCGAGCACCGGAGCGCGTACACGGTCATCGTCGGCGGCGGCAACTTCGGGTGCGGCTCCTCCCGCGAGCACGCCCCGTTCGCGCTCCGCGAGGCGGGCATCGAGGCGGTCGTGGCCGAGAGCTACGCCCGCATCTTCTACCGCAACGCCGTCGACGGCGGCTTCCTGGCCCCCTTCGAGACGCCGGCGAAGCTCAACGAGGCGGTGCGGACCGGCGACGAGGTCGAGATCGACACGCGCGCCGGCACGTTCACCAACCACGCGACGGGCGAGCGCTGGGCGCTCCAGCCGCTCGGCGACGTGGCGGCCATCCTCGAGGCGGGCGGCGTGTTCAACTACGCCCGTCAGCAGGGGCTCATCGCCTCACCGAAGGCCTGAGGGCCTACCTTGCAGATGTGAAGCGCCTTGGGGTTCTCTTCCTCCTCGTTGGATTCGGCTGCGATGGCGGTCCGCCAGAAGAGCCGGTTGAGGTCGTCTCCGGCGTGTTTAAGGACGGCTTTGAGGATGTCGGGAACACCGGCGACTTGTTCGCCTCGTCGCGGTGGACGGGCTCGCAACGCCAGCCCGAGGCCAACCGCGTCGAGATCTCGACCGAGCGGAGCCGCACCGGCGAGCGGTCCGTGCGGTTCGAGGCCCAGCCCTACGATGGGGAGACCGCCTCGAAGGCCGACCTCATCCTGAACCGACTCGACCTGCGTGAGGGAGACCCGGTCTGGGTCGAGTTCTGGGTATGGGTCGAGGGCGGCGGGGACACCCGCGACCTGTTCGTGTGGGACCTCGAGGCGCCAGGGACCTGCACCGACGAGACCTCGTGTCCTGCACCCGGGACCGGATCCATCTGCTCGACCCCTGGCCGCCGGCTTTACCTGGGCGGCCCGAGCGGCCGAGCGTTCACGTCGGACCTCGGCAAGTGGTGTCGCGGCGACACGTTCCGAGCGGCGTCCGAGACGTTCGAGACGGAGCGCTGGGTTCGGATCCGGGTGTTCATGAGCCTGTCGAGCACCGAGGCGGGGCAGCTTCGCGTCTGGCAAGACGACCAGACGGTGATCGATGCGACCGGGATCACCCTGCCGCGCGCCGACGCGGTCTACTCTCAGATGCAAGTCGGGATCACGGCCAACGGAAGCCGGTCGTCGGCGAACGTCCTGTTCCTCGACGACGTGTCCATCTGGACGGAGGACCCTCTGTGGGACGCACCGGCGACGGGGGTGCGGTAGCGCATCTCAGCTGGACTTTGGCTCTTTGAGGTAGCGGGGCGGGCGGTGTCGTAGATCACGGATTCTGTCTACCAAACGGAGTCCGTGCCCACGCTACCGCCCGCCCTCGCTGCCGTCATGGTAGCCTTCCGACCGCTCTTCGACCACCG
>JBCCQJ010000282.1:0-5606 GCA_039024395.1 Bacteroidota bacterium
GCTGGTCCGCGAGAATGAAACGATCACGCTGGATTCGCTGAGGCTCCGCGGAACTCGGCCCCCTGGCGCTCAATCGGTCTTCTCGCGTATCGTTGTTCCCTCCGACAATGTGTCCCACGACGGCACGACGCTGTACGGAACGTTTTTGACCGATGAGGCGGTGCACGACCTCCCCTCTCGAGTCGACTGGTTCTGGCGCGAGGGCGTCGGGGGGGCTCCCATCGGCCAGGTTCTGGCGGAGGCGTACGGCCTCCAGATTCCGGAATGCCCGGTCAGCACCTCGCCCGTCTTCTACGGTTCGTTCTATGGGGTCCTGTCTGCCGATGGGCGCGTCCTCACAGCCCAATGCTCCGAATTCGCCACGCCGGAGCCAGACGAGACGACCTACGTCATCACCCTCCCCGCCTCGGCGTCCTGGGCCGAGGCCACCGACGGCTTCTTCGACGACCCCGACCGCTGGGCGCCCGCCCGCGTCCCCGACGCCGCCACCCTCACCCGCCTCGGGGCCACCGGCGCCGACTACACCGTCACCCTCCGCGACGACCCGACGCTCCCCAGCCTCACCGTCGCCGTCGCCCCCGAGGAGGCTGCGCCGACCGTCTTCCTCGACCTCGACGGGCGCACCCTCACCCTCGCCCCCGAGGCGGACGCCCTCGACGCCCTCGTCGTCGGCGACCAGGGGGATGGAGCGCTCTTCCTCACCGACGGCACCGTAAACGCCAACGGGGCCGTCACGGTCGGCCACTCCGGCACCGCCCAGGGCCAGCTCATCTCCGAGGTCACCTTCCAGATCGACGGCCCGCTCGTCGTCGGCGAGGCCGCGGACAACGACGGGGCCGACCCCTCCATCTTCTCCGTGATCGGGGGCACGACCACTGCCGCCGTCGGCTTCGACGTGGGCCTCGGGGCCGAGACGGACGCGCTGCTGCTCGTGGAGTCGGGGGCGACGCTCCAGGTCCCCTCCGCCTCGGTGAGCACGATCGGCTTTGCCGGTCGTGGAGAACTCACGGCCGACGGCGGCTTCCTCTCGCACACCGGCCCGCTCACCCTCGGGCGGCTCGCGAGCGGGACGGGCACGCTCAATCTCCGAGGCGGCGCCACCGCGCTCACGACCGACTCGCTCGTGGTCGGCCTGGAGGGCATCGGCAAGATGGAGGTCGAAGGCGGTTCGGGGCTCTCCACGGGTCCGTCCGTGCTCGCCAGCCGCGCCGGCAGCGGAGCCGCAGTGCGGCTGGCGGGCGCGGGCAGCGAGTGGGACGTGGCCGGCGACCTGCTCGTCGGGCTCGATGGCGCGGCGGTGCTGGAGGTGGTCGAGGGCGCGAGCCTGTGCGTGAGCGGGCTCGGACTCCCCGGTCCGCAAGGGCGCGTGGTCACCGACGCGACGGTGCAGATCGGCGTCAGCGACTGCACGAGCGCCTCGGGGACGAGCGCCTCGGGGACCGGCTCGCGGGCGCGTCGCGTGCCGGGGATCTCGCTGGGCGCACTCACCATGGCCGCCGGCGGGAGCGTAGAGGCGCCGGCCATCGAGGTCGGGCCGAGCGGCGTGCTCGACGGGGCGGGCGGCCTCGCCATCCCGGTCACCAGCGGCGGCACGCTGGCACCCGGCGGCGAGGGCGCGGTGGGCACGCTGGCGCTCTCGGCGCCGCTCACCCAGACGACCGACGGCGTGCTCGCCATCGAGGTGGGCGCCGATGCGGCCGACGCGCTCACGGTCGACGGAGCGATGGCGCTGGGCGGCACGCTCCGGGTGATGGCTGTCCCCGACGCGGCCGTCACGGTCGGCGCGCGCTACGACGTCCTGACCGCGACGTCCCTCACGGGCGCCTTCGACCGCATCGAGGCGGTCGACGGGTTGGAGGTAGCGGTATCGGCGACGGGCGTCACAGTCACCGTGGTGAGCCCAGTCGCTGGCGAAGACGCGCCGGCAGGCGGGCTCGCGCTGGAGGTGGCACCGAACCCCGCCTCGGGGCCGGTGGCTCTCGACATCGCCCTCCCCGAGGCGGGTCCGGTGCGGGTGGCCGTCTACGACGCCCTCGGGCGCGAGGTCGCCGTGCCGGTGGATCGCGAGATGCCGGCCGGGGAGCACACCATCCGCCTCGGGGGCGGGCTCGCGCCGGGCGTCTACGTGGTCCGCCTCGGGGCGGGCGCCGGGGCGGCGAGCCAGATGCTGACCGTCGTGCGGTAGGCCGGATGGCCCCGAGGCGGGCGGACCGCCTCGGGACGCTCAGCGCGGCTCCAGCCCGACCGCGCGGACGGCCGCCTGGAACCGGGGGTCGTCGCGGAGATCGTCAAAAATGG
Organism: Bacteroidota bacterium; assembly: GCA_039024395.1. Taxonomy (GTDB): domain Bacteria; phylum Bacteroidota; class Rhodothermia; order Rhodothermales; family Rubricoccaceae; genus Rubrivirga. The sequence goes on from JBCCQJ010000282.1 coordinate 2,299, forward strand.
GGTCGACGGCCAGGAACGGCGCGTGGAAGTGCCGGACCTCCACGGCCTGCTCGAACGCGGCGAGCGCGCGCTCCGTGTCGCCCACGAAGCCCGCCAGCACCGCCTCGGAGTCCAGGATGCGAGCGTGGTCCGGGGCGTGCATCTGCTGGGCCAGGTGCTCCGCGAGGTGGTCCCGCCCTGCGGGACCCTCGAAGGCCTCCGGGGCGGCGGTACTCAGGAGGTGCCGGGGGCCGCCGTTTCGTTCCTGTACCCACCGCACCGCATCACCGGCGCGCCCATCCAGGGCAAGGCTCCAGAAGCCGTAGCGGCCGGCGAACGGATTCTGGGGGTCGGCGTCGAGCGCCTGCCCGCACGCCGCGGCGGCCGCGTCGAAGCGGCGGGCGAGGTAGAGCGCCTGGCAGCGGTCGGCGAAGAGGACCGGCCGGGCTTCGAGGGGCGCGACGTCGAGGGCGCGGTCGAGCGCAGCGAGCGCCGCCTCGGGGTCGCCCTGGACCATGCGGAGCGTGGCCGTCCACTGGTGAGCCGGCGTGTAGCCCGGCGCGAGCGCCCGCGCCTGCTCCAGGGCCTCGCCGGCTCCGGTCCAGTCCCAGTCTTGGAGCATCCGGATCAGCCCGAGCGTGGCGTGGGCCTCGCCGAGGTCCGGGTCGAGGGCGAAGGCCCGGTCGAGGCTGGCGCGGGCCTCGTCGGCGGTCTGGTAGCCCATCGCGTGGATGTCCGCCTCGGCGACGTGGGCGAGGGCGAACGACGCGTCGAGGACGGCGGCGGTGCGGATGTCCCAGAGGGCGTCCTCGAAGTCGCGACGCGTCCACCACACGGCGCGGCCCCGGTCGTAGGCGGCCTGCGCGGCCGGGCGGTCGGTCTCCGAGGCGGCAGGCATCGGGGGCCGCGCCGGCGTGGCCTCGCTCGTCGCCCTGGGGATGCCGAGGGCGGCCAGCGCCACGGCGCCCACGCCCACCGCCAGCAGCCCAGCGCGCAGGGCCGGCGCCCGCCGGCGCCCCGCCTCGGGGCGAGGCCGCACCGCCTCCGAGGCGGTCGGGGCTGAGGCCGGCGTCTCCGAAGCGGGAGGCCGGTCGATCCGAGCGACCGGCGCGAAGCGGTAGCCCTGCTTCGGCACCGTCTCGACGTAGCGCCACGCCCGCGCCGACTCGCCGAGGGCGGAGCGCAGCTTCGAGACCTGGACCGTCAGCGCGTTGTCCTCGACGACGGCGTCCGGCCAGACGGCCGCCATCAGCGCGTCCTTCGTCACGAGGTGGCCCGCCTGCTCGGCGAGCACCACGAGCACGTCGAACGCCTTCGGCTCGATCTCCACGAGGGCGCCGTCGCGCCAGAGGCGGCGCTCGGAGGGCTCGAGGCGGAACGGGCCAAAGGCGTAATCCGGCACGGGTTGGCGGCAACGGTGGGCGAAGGATAAGGGGGCCGAAAGAGAACCGAAAGGTGCGGATGGCGCACGCCTCCCGACGCTTCGCCACGTCGTCCCTGCCCTGTTTCCGCCTCGGACGAGCCCCCCGGCCCCGAGGCGGTCCTCCCTGTTCCGATGCGCGTCTTCTTCCTTGCCCTCACCCTCCTCCTCGCCCTGCCCGCCTCGGGGCAGACCCGCTACGAATGGGTCGGCGGCAGCTCCGGCGACTGGACCGAGGCGGCCAACTGGTCGCCGAACGGCGTGCCCGCCGCGTCGGACACCGCTGTCGTCGCAAGCGGCGGCATCGTCGTCGCGAGGCTGACGGAAAACACGACGGTCGCCGGGCTGGAGGTGACCGGCCTCGGGGTCGTCGCCGGCGACTTCGACCTGACGGTCACCGAGCGCGTCCTGTGGGCGGGCGGTGGCGCGGGGTTCGAGACGTTCCGCGGGACGGGCACGATCACCGTCGCCTCGGGGGCGACGCTCCACATGGCCGAGGGCACGTCGCGATACCAGATGACCGCGGGCCGCACGCTCGTCAACGACGGGACGATCCTGTGGGACGGGACGGGCGTGTGGCAAGGACGGGGCCGCCTCGTCAACAACGGCGAGGTCATCCTCGCGATGCGTGACGTCGACTTCATCGCCTTCTCGGACGTCACAGACGCCATCACCAACACGTCGTCCGGCGTCATCCGGCGCGACGGCCCCGACGCCGTCCGCATCTCTTCAGGCATGGTCAACGATGGACGCATCCGCGTGGCGAGCGGCGCTCTCAACTTCAACGGCTTCAACGCGGTCGGCATCACCGGAACGGGCTCCATCGAGGTGGAGAGCGGAGCCGAGCTGATCTTGAGCGGCTCGCCGAACAGCACACAGGCGAGCATCACCGGCGAGACCGTCACCGTCTCCTCGTTCAACGGCCGCACCATCGTCACCGACACCTACGACGTCACCACGACCCGCATCGTGGGCTCGGCCGGGCGCCTCCGCCTCGATGCCGACGCGACGACCGAAGACCTCGTGATGGAGGGCGGCGCCCTGGAGGGCAGCGGGACCGTCACCGTCACGGGCTCGTTGGACTGGAACGGGGGCCGGATGGAGGGCAGCGGCACCACGACGCTCGGCCCCACCATTCCGCTCACGATCAGCGGAACCTCGACGCTCCGGCTCGGCGGCACGCGCACGCTCCGCACCGAGGGACCGGTCACCTGGACCGGCGATGCCGACCTCCAGACGAGCTCGGGGACGACCGTCTTCGAGAGCGCAGGCACGCTCACGTCGTCGGGACCCGGTGAGCGGTTGTGCAACACGGCCTTCCGCAACACCGGCACGCTCGTCCACGACGGCGGGTCGCTCCGATTCAATGCTCCGATGGACAACGCCGGCACCGTGCGCATCCTCGACGGCCTGATCCTGAAGAACGGAACCAACGGCGTCGGCGGAACCGACTCGGGCCGCACGGAGATCGCCGAGACGGGGCGGCTGGAGTACAACTTCAGCGCGTGGACGTGGACCGAGGACGCCGAGGTCGTCGGCACGGGGACCGTCGCGTTCACGGCGGGGACCGTGACGAACCGCGCCACGTGGCGGCCCGGCGCCTCGCCCGGCACGCTCACCATCGACTCCGACCTCCCGGCGCCCGCGCCCGAGGCCGTCTTCGACCTCGAGATCGGCGGCCCCGAGGCGGGCACCGACTTCGACCAGATCGCCGTGACTGGCGAGGCCGCGCTCGGCGGCACGCTCAAGGTCACCCTCACCGACGGGTTCACGCCGTCCGATGGCGACCGCTTCCTGATCGTCGCCGCCTCGGGGGGCGCCACCGGCGTCTTCGACGCGCTCGACCTGCCCGACGGCCTCGAGGCGTTCGTGGACGTCACCGAGGCGGGCGCCGACCTCGTGATCGGCC
>JBCCQJ010000283.1:0-5594 GCA_039024395.1 Bacteroidota bacterium
CGGCCTCCGTGGCGGGCTGGTGGGCCTCGCCACGGAGGCGGCCGCGCAGGTGATGATCGCCTCCAGCGCCCCGGCCTTCGGGGGCAACCCGGCCGCCGAGGCGGACGGGGCGCTGGTGGCGCTGGTCGGGCAGGCGGAGGTGCGGATCACGGGCGCCGCCTCGGTGGGCGATCTGTTGGTAGCGTCCGGCCTCGATGACGGAACGGCGCGGGCCGTCGCGCCGGAGGCGTACCGCCCCGAGGCGGACGGTCCGGTGGCGGGCCGCGTGCTCGCGCTCCCCGAGGCGGGACGCGCGGTGGCGCTGGTCGGCGTCGACGAGGCGGCGGCGCTGCGGGCGGTCGTCGAGGCGCAGGCCGTCGCCCTCGGGGAGCAGGCGGCGCGGCTCGACGCGCAGCAGGCGCAGATCGACCTCCTCGTCCGGCGCCTCGACACGCTCACGGCCACCGCCTCGGTGGAGTAGCGGCGGCCTCACTCGGCCGTTCGGAGGGCCAGCAGCGACCTACGCCTGTTCGTGTGGGCCGCGGGCAAACGCGGCTGCCACGGCGGCGTCGACCTCGGCCGGCGTCCCGAGGTCGAGCGACGCCAGCTCGGCGAAATCGAAGCGGAGGGCCGTGCGCAGCCGGAGGCGCCACGGACGGCGCGCGGGAGGCGTGGCCGCGGCGGCAGGCGACGAGGCAGGGATCGAGAGGTCCATCGGTCAGGGAGGCGAAGGGAACGGGCGTCCCAGAGCGGGCTCCCCCTCCCTACGACACGCCGCCCCGAGGCGGACCACCGGCTCCCGACCACCGCCCCCCGAGGCGGCGTGACCCCCTGGGCCGCCTCGGTGCGAAGGGAGAGTCCGTCCCTGTCTGCATCGCCCCATGCGCGCGCCTGCTTCTTACGTCGTCCTCGCCTCGATCCTCCTCGCAGCTCCTGCTCTCGCCCAGGTTCCCGGCGGCACCTACACGCTCGGGCCGAGCCGGGCTGACTTCGAGTCGTTCGAGGACGCCTTCACCGTTCTCCAGGACGAGGGCGTCGACGGGGCGGTCGTGATCGAGGTCCAGCCGGGGACCTACGCCGAGCGAGCCGAGCTGGGGTCGGTCCCGGGCGCCTCGGACAAGAACACGATCACGTTCCTCGGCATCGACACCGGGGGCGGGCGGCCCACGATCTCCGCGACGCCGACCAGCGGCGAGCCCTTCCTGATCCGCGTCGAGAAGACGCCCTACGTCACGTTCGACAACCTGCGCTTTGAGGTCGCCAACCCGAACCAGAGCCGGGGCACGCTGCTCCTCATCGAGGCGGACCACCTCACGGTCCAGAACTGCACGTTCGAGAGCATCGACGACAACTCCGTCACATCGCCCGCGACGGCGGTCATCGACGTGCGCGGCAACGACGTGCACATTCTGGACAGCGAGGTCGACGAGGGCGACGTCGGGGTGTGGTACCGCGAGACCTCGGCCGGCGGCCCGGCCTCCGGCGGGCGCGTGTGGCGCAACAGCTTCGACCGCAACGTGAGCGGCGGCGTGTTCGCCTTCAACCAGGGCGCCCCGTCGGGCAACGCCATCTCGATCCGCGACAACAGCGTCATCCAGAACGCGGTCGACGAGGTGGGGTGGATCGGGATCTACCTGAACGACCACATCCAGGGCGCGGTGCTGGCGCGCAACCGCGTCCTCCCTCGCAGCGGCATCGGCATTCGCATCGAGGACGCTGCGATCAGCGGCAGCGCCTGGATCTCGGTCGTCAACAACATGGTGGCCGCGAGCGCCTTCGGCATCGAGGACGGAAGCGGCATCGAGGTGGTGGACGCCGAACGCGTGCGCGTGCTCAACAACTCGGTCCTCATCCAGGACGACGACGGCACGGCGCTGTCCGTCGACGCCGCCTCGTCGGGCGTGCGCCTCGTCAACAACATCCTGGTCCACGAGGGAACGGGCCTGCTGATGGACGTGGCCTCGGGCGCGCTCGCAGACCACGACTACCAGGTCTTCCAGGCCACCGAGGCGCCGACCAAGATGCGCCTCCGCTACGACGGCGGCGTCTACACCACCCTCAGCGACTACCAGGATGACACGGGCGCTGCCAACTCGATCGTGTGGCCGGTCGAGTTCGTCACGCCCTCGGACCTGAGGCTGGATGGGCGCTCGGTGGGCGACGGCCGCCTGATCGGCCAGCCCGAGCCCGGCGTGCCGTCCGACATCGACGGCGACGCGCGCAACGCCACGCGCCCCTACCGGGGCGCCGACGAGGCGGCGACGCCGCTCGCCGACCCGCCGCCGTTCATGTCGGGCGTCTACACGCTCGGCGGCAGCGAGTACCCCACGTTCGCCGATGCCATCGCGGATCTGGACGCGCGCGGCGTCGACGGACCCGTCACGTTTAGCGTCGTGAGCCGCCTCTACACCGAGCAGATCACGATGGGGCCTGTGCCCGGTGTCTCCTCCGAGAACACGATCACGTTCGTCGGCCAGTCGGGGACGCCGCCCATCCAGTTCGAGGCCACGAACTTCAACTTCGACTTCGTCCTGCGTCTGGATCAGGCGGAGTATGTCACGTTCCGCCGCCTCGCGTTCCGGTCGCGAAGCGACGACAACGCCGATGTGATCGAGGTCCGCGGCGGGTCCGACATCACGTTCGACCAGTGCGTCTTCCAGGCCGACTCACCGGATCGCGGAGTCCTTCTCGGCGCCAGCTCGACGGTTTCGTCTGGGCTCGGCAACGTCGAGCGCTTGCGGGTTCTGAATTCCACCTTCGACGGCGGCGTCCGGGCCATCAACATGACGGCGGTTCTCTCTGGCACGACGTTCGTCGAGACCGGGGATCACGAGATCATCGGCAACACCATCTCGGACCTGGTGGGCTCCACACCGACAGGGATTCAGTTTGGCGGCCAGGTCTCGGGCCTCATCCGGGGCAACACGATCTCCATGCCCGCCTCTGGCGATGGCTTCGTCGGAATCCGCGTTGGCAGCGGCAGTGCCAACGAGCCCGTCTCCAGCCTCATCGTGGAGCAGAACGAGATTCTGGCCGGGGACGGCACCGGTATCTACTGGGAGCGCTACGAGCTCGGCACGTTCCCCGAGCCGGGCATTGAGCTGCGCGCGTCCAACAACATCATCCGCATGACCGGCAGTGGCCCAGCGGTGGGTCTGGCGAGTCTCAACTCGGCAGACGTCCTGTTCGCCCACAACACCGTCTCGGTGACCAGCCCCGACCCCGCAAGTGCGGCGGTGACCGTCGAGGCCATCCCGCAGGTCTCGGGCGCAAACCTCGACCTCCGCAACAACATCCTGGACGCCCACCTCGGGCGCGCGCTCGTGCTCGACCTCCCCTCGCTCTCGTCCCGGTTCGTGCACGACGAGAACGCGTACGCGTCCAACGGCACCGCGCTGGCGACGCTCACCTTCGGCACGTTGTTCGACGGCGACTGCCCCGACCTCGCGTGCATGGTCACGGCGAGCACCAACACGTTCACCAACGAGGGCCAGGACCGGAACAGCGTCGAGCGGCAGGTCGCGTTCGTGAACGCCGCCGCCGGGGACCTCCGCCTCGCCGCCTCGATGTTCGGCGACCAGGACCTCGCAGGCGCGCCCCTCCCCGAGGTGGCGACCGACATCGACGGCGACGACCGCTCGCCCACGCGGCCCTACCGCGGCGCCGACGAGGCGGCGTCGACGCTGTCGTTCGTCGAGTTCCGCCTGCGCGTCTACCTCCAGGGCGCCTACCAGGGCTCCTGCGGCACCGACTGCGTTGTCCTTTCGACGGCGCTTCAGGACGGCGGGCACCTCCCGCTCTCGAACCCCTACGCCGACCCGGCCTTCGACGGCACCCTCGCCGAGCACGACGGCCCCGAGGCGGTCACGCAGGCCCAGCTCGACGCCATGCCGCCCGTCACCGACTGGGTGGTCGTCGAGCTGCGCGAGACGGTCGACGGGCCGGCGGTGTACCGCGCGGCGCACCTGCTGAGCCACCGCGGCAAGGTGCTCACGCTCGGGGGCAGCGAGGCGCTCAACCTGCCCATCCCCGCGGGCGACTACCACGTGGCGGTGTACCACCGCAACCACCTGCCGGCGATCTCGACGCTGCGGGCGCTCGTCGACGAGTCGGCCACGTTCACGTTCGTGCGGATGCACCGGTCGACGGACCTGATCGGCGGCTCGAGCGGCGTCGCTGCGCTCGGCCCGTTCGACCTCTACGGGCTGGCCGCCGCCGACGGCTCGGGCGACGGGCTGGTCACGGCGCCCGACTTCAACGCGTACTCGTCGGCCGCCGCCTCGGGGGCGAGCGGCTACCGCACCGAGGACTACACGATGGACGGGCTGGTGACGGCGCCCGACTTCAACGTGTACAGCGCCAACGCGGCGGCCGGCGCGGCCACGGTCGTGCCCGAGAACTGACCCCGAGGCGCACGGCGGCCACGCCTCGGGGAGCCGATGCCTGCCCGTGGCGTTCCCCTCGGCCCCACCTCCTGCTGCCGTGCCCACCGTCCTGCGCCTGCTGCCGCTCGTCCTCCTGCTGGCGTCGGCGGCGTCGGCTCAGGGGCTGGTCACCGGATCCGTCACCGATGCGGAGACCGGCCAGCCCCTCGTCGGCGCCAACGTCGCCGTCCTCGACGCGCGCGGCGCGGTCACCGGCGGCGCCTCGACAAACGCCGACGGCCGGTTCGCCCTCCGCACCGCGCTCCCGGCGCGGCTGGCGGTCCGCTTCATCGGCTACGAGACAGCCCGGCTGACGGCCGAGGGCGACGCCGACCTCGAGGTGGCGCTGCGCCCGCAGGCGGGCGTGCTCGGCGAGGTGGTGGTGCGGCCCGGCGAGGACCCGGCGGTCGCGCTCATGCGGCGGGTGATCGCGCGGGCGGAGGCGCAGCGCGAGGCCGTCGGGGCGTACGCCGTGACCACGTACGGGCGCAACACGATCCGCGACGCCGAGGGCGCGGTCGTGGCCGTCACCGAGGCGGCCGGCGAGGCGTTCTGGTCGCCGGCCGAGGGCTGGCGCGAGGTGGTCGTGGCCGAGCGCGAGACGCCCAACGTGGCCGGCGGGCGCGGCGCGGCGGACGTGACGCGGCGGCTGGTCGACCTCCGGGCGCCCGACATCGCCGCGGCCGGGCACCGCCTGCTCGGGCCGGCCCACCCGGACGCGCTCTCGGCCTACCGCTTCGCGATCACCGGCGAGCGGTCGCTCGACGGGCGCCGCGTCGTCGAGGTGGCGCTCGAGCCGCGGCGCGGGACCGCGAGCGCGTTCGTGGGCACGCTCCTCGTCCTCGACGCCACGGCCGACATCCTCTCGGCCGACCTCCGCCCGGGGCCGGCGTTCCTCTTCCCGCCGCCGCTCGACATCACCGGCGCGCGCTACCGGCAGCAGTTCGTGCCCGTCGCCGCCGACTCGTCGCTGTGGCTCCCGGCCGACCTCCGCAGCGAGGTCTACGTCGGGCTCCGGCTCGACCTGCTGCTGACCGCCGAGCCGGTCACGGTCGAGCGGACCGTCCAGCTCACCGACTACCGCCTCGGGGCGACCGCGCCGGACTCGCTCCGCGACGGCGTCGCCACGCGGCGCGTGGCCGCCGCGGACACGGCGCGGCTGGCGCAGGCCGGCGGCGGGGCGCCGCTGAC
>JBCCQJ010000284.1:0-5575 GCA_039024395.1 Bacteroidota bacterium
CGAGCCCTGCGTCGGCTGCGGCTGCCTGGGAGCGGTGGGGCGCGTCTCGGGCTCGGTGGCGCGCGAGGGCGGGTTGGGGCGCGACGGCGGGGCCTCGTCGGTCTGGACCGGACGCGGGATGGGGCGGTCCCGAGGCGGCGTCGGCGTGCGCTCGGGGACGCGCGTCGGGGTCGTGGCCGGCGGCGTCGGGCGCTCGGGCTCGGGCTGCTCGGCCGCCTGCGACGGCGACGCCGAGGCGGCGCGCTCGGGGTCGCCCTCGATGACGGGCAGCGCAGGGGCCGGGCCGAACTCGATCTCGGTCAACTGCGGCGGAAAGTCAGGGTCGAGCGTCTCGGGGTCGGTCCGCATCGCGAACGCGAGCAGGAGGACGACGACCACGTGGGCCGTCACGCTGAGCAGGAGTCCGTCGCGGTCGTCTCGGGGCATGGTCGGGGGGAGCCGCCTCGGGGGAGGAGCCCTCAATCTAGGACCGTCGCGCTTCGTTCCGGGGGTGCAGATACGTGATTCGTGATGCGTGACTCTCCCGAGAAAGAATCACGCATCACGAATCACGTATCCCTCCGACCGGAGTCTTCTCAGAACGCCCCGCCGTCGGGCTCCGCCATCCGCTCCCCGCCAAACCGGTACGCCAGCGACACGCGGTGCGAGTAGCCCAGCTCGCTCGACAGCCCGCCGAAGTCGCCGAACCCGTAGTCGACCGAGAGCGCCCCGAGGCGGACGCCCGTGCCCACCGACGGCGTGATCTGGGTGCCGAACCGCTCGTTGGTCGTCACGTCGGCGATGCCGGCGCGGAAGGCGAGCACGTCGCGGTAGACGAACTCCGAGCCCACGCGCGGCCGGAACGACACGTCGCCGGCGTTGAGGGCGTTCGCCTGCTGCCCGTCGAAGGCCAGGTCGAGGTCGGCCGCGAGCGTGAGCCCCACGTCGTCGGAGAGCGCGCGCGTCGTCGCGGCCCCGAGGCGGGCCAGCGGCAGCACGATCTCGGTGAGTCCCACCGGGCGGCTCTCCTCGGCGAGCTGCTCGAAGCGCGCCGCGTCGACCGACCATGCCTGCACCATGCCCGTCGCGTCCTGGACCGTCAGCCCGAGCTGCACGTTGCCCAGGTCGAGCTGCGCGCCGACGTCGAGCGAATAGCTCCACGCGCTCGCGAAGTCGCCGATGCCCCGTCGCACCACCTTTGCCGAGGCGCCGACCGAGAGTCGGTTGCTCACGCCGCGGGCATACGACAGGAAGAGGGCGTTGTCGGCCGCCGAGAAGTACGAGATGAAGTCGGCCGCGTCGGGGCGCGGGAGCCCGGTCGCGGGGTCGAGCGCGTCGAGCGTGTTCGCGATGTCGTCGACGGCCGAGCGGACGAACGAGACGCCGATGGTCGAGCGCTCCGAGATCGGGTAGGCGACGGCGGCGTAGTCGAACGAGACGGCCCCGTCGAAGCGCTCGGCGTGCATGTACGCCCCCTCGGGGCGGACGACCGCGTCGAGGCCGGCCACGTTCCAGTACCCGGCCGTGACGTCGTCGGCATGGGCCACGTACGCGCCGCCCATCCCGAGGGCGCGCGCGCCCACGCCGGACGCCAGGAACTCGGCCCCGTACTTGACGACGGTCTGCCCGCTCGCAGCGAGGGGCAGGAAGAGGAGGCTCAGCAGGGCGAGCCGAACGCGCGACGGCATCGTGTCAGGAGGAAGATCGAACGACGTACCGAGGCGCAGAGGCAGGTGAGGCGGGTCAGGGGCAAAGGTCGGACAATGCCGCGGCGCCCGCAAGGCGGCCCGGCCTACCCCGAGGCGGCCTGCCCCGAGGCGGCGTCGGCAGCCTGCGCCGCACGCTCGGCCTGGCCGACGTGGCGAACCGCGTGCAGCCCGAGCGCCTCGAGGAACCCGCCGACGGGCAGTCGGAGAATCGGCAGGAAGGGGGACGACACTTTAATCCGCCCCACGTCGACGCCGTCCGCCTCGGTGCAGAGGGCGATGAACCGCTCTACGTCGGCGTCGAACCGCGACAGGGCGCGCTCGCGGTCGATGTCGGAGCGGAGGCCCGTGGCCGGCGGGGGCTTCATGCTGCCCGCCGTCGACATGGGCCGACTGCCGGGGCGGACCGCCTCGATGAAGCGGCGCGTCACCCAGCCGTAGCGGAACGGCCCCTCGCCTCGGGGTGCGGCGGGCGTGATCGCGCCCTCGAGCACCGGCAGGTAGCCCTTGCCGATCGTGTTGAGGTGGACGACGCACTCCCCCACCGACCAGCCCTTGGCGGATGGCTTGGCGTTGAACGTCTCGTCGCTCATGCCATCCGTGAGGACACCGAGGCGGTCGCGCGCCTCGGCGTAGTGGGCGGAGACGTCGTGGAGATACGAACTCATGTCAGTCGGGGTGGTGTCGGAGACGGGCTGCGAAGGCACCGTCGGTGCCGTGGACGTGGGGCAGGGCGCGGTACACGGCGCCGTCGCGCATCGAGGCGGGCGCGTGGTCGCCTACGGGTTCGAGAGAAAACGACGGGTGGCGGCCGAGGAAGGCATCGAGGCGGGCGTCGTTCTCCTCGGGCTCGACCGAGCACGTCGCGTAGACGAGCAGCCCGCCCGGCGCGACGCACGCGGCGGCGGCGTCGAGCAGGCGGTCCTGGAGGGCTGCGAGGTCGGCGAGGTCCTCGGGCGCGCGGTTCCAGCGGAGGTCGGCGCGCTTGGCGAGCACGCCGGTCCCCGAGCACGGCGCGTCGAGCAGGACGCGGTCGAACCGCGCGCCCGGGTCCCAGGCGGTCAGGTCGGCCTTGACCGCCTCGATGATGGCGGCGCCCTGCACGCGGGCCGACTTCACGATGAGCGCCCGCTTCGCCTCGGTGAGGTCGACGGCCACGACGCGCCCCTCGTTCTGCATCCGCAGCGCGGCATAGATCGCCTTGCCGCCCGGCGCCGCGGCGCCGTCGAGCACGGCCTCACCCGGCTGGGGGTCGAGGACGCGGACGACCAGCCCCGCCGCCTCGTCCTGCACCGCGACCGCGCCCTCGTCGAGGAGTCCGCCCCGGAGCACGGGCTGGAGGCGCCCGACCGTCACGAAGTCGTCGAGCCAGCGCGACGCCTCGGCCTGGGCCTCCCCGAGGCGGTCGAGCAGGGCGGGCACCGCCTCGGGGCCGGCGTTGACGCGCAGCGCGTAGCGCGCCGGCGTGTTGTTGTGGACGAGCAGCCGCGTCGTCGCCTCGGGGCCGAAGGCGGCGAGCCAACGGCAGACCATCCACGTCGGGTGCGAGTGGCGGACGGCGAGGTCGTCGGCCGGGTCGCCCGAGGCAGGCTCGGGGAGCGTGCCGTCCCGCTGCGCGCGGGCGAGGGCGCGGAGCACGCCGTTGGCGAGCCCACCGGCGCCTTTGCGGAGCAGCCGCTTGGCCGCCTCGACGGCCTCATTGACGGCCGCGTGCGGCTTCGTCTCGCGCACGACGAGGTCGTAGGCCCCGAGGCGGAGCACCTGGAGGAGCACCGGTTCGATGCTCCGCAGGTCGCCCCGGTAGAACGCGCCGAGCAGGAAATCGAGCCAGCGCTTCTGGCGCGTCACGCCGGCGACGTAGTCGGACGCCCGGCGGGCCGCCTCGGGGCTCGCGTCGCCCCCCCCGAGGCGGGCCACGTGCGCGCCGTCGGCCTCGACGCGGAGGAGGCGGCGGACGGCGAGGTCGCGGACGGGCAGGTCGGGCAGGTCGGGCAGGTCGGGCAGGTCGGGCAGGTCGGGCAGGTCGGGCAGGTCGGGCAGGTCGGGCAGGTCGGGCAGGTCGGGCAGGTCGGGCAGGTCGGGCACCGAGAAATCTACCTCGATCATCACTCCTTGCATTCGCACCCGGGTGAGTCGGTGACTGAGACGGACTTCCCGTGAGCAACTCTCCCCATTCCCTCCACTCCCCCCATTCTCCTGCGCGCGGAGCGCGCTCCCCCTCACCCCCTCTGCGCCGCCTTCATCGCCTCCCGCGCGGCCACCTTGAGCGGATCGACAGCGGGCGCGACGGGCGGGTTGTAGATCAGGTCGAGGTCCTCGGCGAGCGTCTCCGCCAAGGCGCCCGCGCAGACGAGCGGCACGAGGACGTTCGCCCGGAGCGCCGCGCCCTCGGCCGAGACGAGTTGCCCGCCCAGCAGGCGGCCCGAGCCGCGCTCGGCCACGAGGCGGACGTCGATGGGCCGGCTCCCCGGAAACGCGCTCGTCCGCGTGACGTGACGGACGTCGACGGCGACGGCGTCGAATCCGGCCGCCTCGGCGTCGGCCTGCGAGAGCCCCACCGAGGCGGCCTCGACGCCGAACGCGCGCACGGCGACGGAGCGGGCGACGGGCTCGAAGCGGTCGGCAGTGCCGCCCCGGGCGACGGCGTTGCGCGCCGCGACGCGCGCCGTGCGCCGGGCGACCGTCGCGAGCGGCCAGTGAACCCGCCGGCCGTCGGGGCAGCGCGGCACCTCGACGGCGTCGCCGCAGGCCCACACGCCTCGGAGCGAGGTCCGCATCCGGTCGTCGACGGCGAGGCCGCCAGATGTGCCGACCTCAGCCCCCGCCTCGGTGGCGAGGTCGGTCCGCGGCTCGACGCCGACGGCCACCACCACCATCTGGCACCCGACGACCTCGCCGCGGTCGGTGCGCACGGCGCGGACCCGGCCGTGATCGTCGGCCAGGAGGCCCGCCGCCCGCTCGGGGCGCACGGCGACGCCGGCCTGGGCGACGGCCCGGTCCATGAGGTCGCTCGCCTCGCAGGCGATGGTCGAGCCGAGGACGCGACCTCGGGGCTCGAGGACCGTCGCCCGCACGCCGCGCCGGCGCAGCGCCTCGGCCATCTCGAGACCGATGTAGCCGCCGCCAGCGACGACCGCATGGCGGACCGCCTCGGTGTCAAGCCACCGCATGACAGCATGCGTATCGGCGAGGTCGCGGATCGTGAACACGCCGGCCGCGTCCTCGCCGTCCACCCCGAGGCGCCGGGCGCGGGCGCCGGTGGCGAGGACGATCCGGTCGAATCGCTCCGTGCGCGTGCTCCCGTAGTCGAGCGCGTCGACGGTCAGCTCGCCGCGGCGGGCATCGAGGCGGGTCACGCGAGACCGCGTCCACACGTCGATGCCGCGCGTCCGCTCCAGGTTCGAGGCGGTCAGGACCTCCAGGGCGTCGGCCGGCACCTTGCCGGAGACGGCGTACGGGATCTCGCACACGCCGACCGACACGTGCCGGCCCGCCTCGATCATCACCACGTCCGCCTCGGGGGCGCGGCGCTTGGCCTCGGCCGCGGCGGCGGGTCCGGCAGCGAGGCCGCCGACGACGGCGATGCGCATAAGCGGTGGACGGTGGACGGTGGACGGTGGATGGAAGGTGCTCCCGTCTCGGGGTCTTCTGCAAGCTCGCCACGACTGCGGCCGCTGGAGGGGTTCGAGAATGGGGAACGAGGGGCGAGGAACGGGCAGACGCGGCCGGGTCCGTGGGCCATCCCCGAGGCGAATCAGGCGATCGGACCGTGCCTCGCCGGGAACATTTCAGACTGCGCCCCCAATCCCCAATCCCCCATCCCCAAACCCCCATACCCCAACCCCAAACCCCACAACCCCAACCCCCATCCCCCCAGCCCCCGGGCCCCC
>JBCCQJ010000285.1:0-5562 GCA_039024395.1 Bacteroidota bacterium
CGGCCATCCGAGCGGGCGTGCCGGCGACGAAGTGCTCGATGAGGCGGAGTTGGGTGCGGCGTGGGAGCCGGCTACGTCGTCGTCTCTGGGTCATGGCGGTAGCTAAGCCACCGAGACCTTATCTAGGCCAGCCCCGATCGGATTGGACCCGGCGCCTCCGTACCCACCGCCGCACGCCGTATTGGTCAAGGCGCGGCCCGCCCCGACGACGTAGACCTCTGTAAGGTCAGCTCCGGCCCGGACCGAGTCCAGGACGACCTCCGCGTCGAGGACGTACGCACCCGGTCCGCCGCCGAGGGTACGTTCGAAGAGGACGGTTTCGGGCAGGACGCCGCCCCGCTCGTCCACGAGTTCGACGCCAATGCCGCTCACGTCTCCGACCGCTTCGACCTCCGCTGTGAAGCGGAAGGGCTCTCCGACGCGCAACGTGTCGCCCTGAGACGGCGCAGAAATCCTGTAGGTGATCCCGCCCTCTACCTCAGTCTCGGGCCCGAGAATGCAGATCCCAGGCTCGGACGAATCGCAGGCCGCGAACAGAATTGCGAGAGCGGCGAGGAGGAGGGCGCGCATGGCTCCGGCACGTGGGTTGCGAGAGAGGCCGGGCTACGGACGGCGCGGGTAACAACAGCGCCGTGAGCGGGTGCCCAGCGGCCAGGAGTCGCGGAAACCCCTGCTGGACGACATCCGCAACCTACGCGCCGCCTCGGTGCCAGCCACCGAGGTACGCACGCCTCACGCCATGCGGGCCATGGTAGATCGGATCGCTCCATCCGCCCCGAGGCGGTCCTGCGCTCAGTACAGCGACATGTTGAACGCCGGCCGGTGCCGCTTCGTGACCGCGTGCCCCTCGCCGAGCGTCTGGAACAGCGCCACGACCGCCTTCCGCGCGCCGTCGTCGTCGTAGTAGCGGTCGGCCCGGATCACGTCGAGGTAGGCCTCGATGGCGGCGTCGAGGTCACCGCCTCGGAGCGCGGCGAGGGCGTCGGCGGTGCGGGCGCGGCCGGCGCCCTCGGGCAGCGCCTCGGGGGCGCGCGCGAGCACGTCGGCGAGCGTGCGGACGGCCTCCGCCTCGGTGGTGTGGAGCCCGTCGACGAGGTCGCGCGCGCGGTCGGGGGCGTCGAACACCCCGAGGCGGGCGAGGAGGACCTGGGCGTCGGCGGCCCAGGCGGCGGTCTCGGCCTCGGTGCTCGTGAGCGCCGTCTCCGCCTCGGTGCGGGCGGTCGCGAGGTCGCCGGCCTCGAACGCTCGCTGCGCCGCCTCGAGGCGGGCGCGGCCGGGGGACGGCAGGTGCTCGTCGAGCCACTGCCGGACGGCCGCCTCGGGGAGGGCGCCCGTGAACTCGGCCGCTACATCCCCGTCGACGAACAGCTTGACGGCCGGGATGCCGCGGATGCCGTACGCCTGCATCAGCTCGGGCGCCTCGTCAGTGTTGACCTTGGCGAGCGTCCACCGGCCGCCGGCGTCAGCGGCGAGGCGGTCGAGCGTCGGGCCGAGGACGCGGCACGGGCCGCACCACGGCGCCCAGAAGTCGACCACGACGGGCGCGGCGTGGCTCGCGTCGAGGACGTCGGCCTGGAAGTCGGTGACGGCGTGGAGATCGGTCATGGCAGGGACGAACGCGCGAAGCAAGCGGGTGCTGACGGTCGGCCGGCTCAGGATATCGCCGGGGGGAGCCTGCCCCTGAACGCATGGCGACGGCGCCGTCACGCAGACGGACCCAGGGGGCCGGGTGAACGCGGGAGGGGCCGAGAGGCGCCGAATCGGCCGGTTGGGACTCGGTGAAGTCCGCCTCGGGAGCGCCGGCGGGTCTTGTGCGGCCCGCGCACACCATTGTATTTAGACGTGTTCCAAATTGACAGAGCGAGCCGTGGGTTTCCGTCTCGTCGTTGCATTCCTGGTTCTCCTGCCGGCCGTCGCCTCCGCCCAGCGGGTCGAGGGCCGCGTGACCTCGGATGGGGAGGGCGTCGCTGGCGCCACGATCCGCACGCCCTCCGGCGCCGGCACGGCGGCCGACGCCGCGGGGCGCTACGCGCTCGACCTCCCCGAGGCGGGCACCGCCGTGCTGCGGATCACCGCCGTCGGCTACGAGCCGGCCGAGCGGCGCGTCGAGGTGGCGCCGGACGCCACGGTCCGCCTCGACGTGGCGCTCCTTCCGCGCGAGCTGCGGACGAACGACGTGGTGGTGACGGCCACGCGGACGGCCAAGGACCTCGCCGACGTGGCGGTCCCGATCCGGGTCGTCGACGCCGAGGAGATCCGGCTCCGCGGGGCGGTCCGCCTCGGAGACGTGATCGAAGACATACCGGGGCTGTTCGTCTTCGACGACCACGGGGGCGGCGTCCAGGTGCAGGGCTTCGCGTCGGACTACACGCTGATCCTGATCGACGGCGAGCCGGTGATCGGCCGCACGGCCGGCACGCTCGACGTCGACCGGCTGACCGTGGCCGGCGTCGAGCGCGTCGAGGTGGTCGAGGGGCCGTCGTCGTCGCTCTACGGCAGCGAGGCGCTGGCGGGCGTCATCAACCTGGTGACGGCGTTGCCGCGGCCGGGCGCGACCGACGCGACGGTCCGGTTCCGCGGCGGCACGTTCGGGGCGACCGACGCCATCGTCGAGGCGGCCGTCGGGCGCGAGCGGTGGGCGGCGCGGGCGCTCGTCAACCGGTTCGGCTCGGGCGGCTACGACCTCACGCCGGACGCCTTCGGCCCGACCGTCCCCGAGTACACCGACTGGACGGCCGACCTCCGCTCGCGGATCGACGTGGGCGACGCCGAGGTCCGCCTCGGGGCGCGGCTGGCGGCTCAGGACCAGGCCGGCGGCTTCGCCCGCTCCGAGGCGGGCGCCGAGGTCCGCTACGACGACGCGGCGAGCCGGCTCGACTGGAGCCTCCACCCCGAGGCGGAGATCCCGCTCTCGGACCGCCTCCGCCTCACGACGACGCTCTACGGCGCCCGCTACCAGACCGACACCGAGTTCCGCCGCCAGGACGACGGCTCGCTCCTTTACAGCGACGAGTTCGACCAGCGCTTCGCCAAGGCCGAGGCCCAGCTCGACGCCTTCTGGAGCGCCCGCCACGCGACCGTCGCCGGGGCCGGCGTGATCGACGAGCGGCTGGCCGGTGACCGCTACACGCCCGACGCCTCGGGGAACGCCCCGAGCGCCCAGCAGGTGTTCGCGTTTGCCCAGCACGAGTGGGCGCCGTCGCGCCTCGTCGAGGTCAACGCGAGCGCGCGCGTCGATGCCCACTCGGACTACGCGGCGCGGCTGACACCCAAGCTCTCCGTCGTCGCCCGGCCCACCGAGGCGGTGCGCCTCCGGGCGAGCGTCGGCAGCGGCTTCAAGGCGCCGGCCTTCCGCCAGCTCTACCTCACGTTCACGAACGCCGCGGCCGGCTACAGCGTCTTCGGCTCGACCCGCCTCACGGAGGGCCTGGCCGAGCTGGAGCAGCAGGGCCAGATCGCACAGACATTCCTCGACCCGACCACGCTCGGCGCCATCGAGGCGGAAAGCTCGGTCGCCTTCAACGGCGGCGTCGCGGCCGAGCTGGCGCCGTGGCTGACCGTCGAGGCGGGCGGGTTCTGGAACGAGGTGTCGGACCTGATCGAGACGCAGCCGGTGGCCCAGAAGACGAACGGCCAGTCGGTGTTCGGCTACTTCAACCTCGCCCGCGTCTACACGCGCGGGCTCGACGCCCAGGCGACGGCCCGCCGCGGCGGCCTCGAGGTGGCGGCGAGCTACCAGTTCCTGCAGGCCCGCGACCGCGAGGTCGTCGACGCCCTCGAGGCGGGCACCGTCTTCGGGCGCGACGCCGACAACCGGGAGGCCCGCCTCGGGCTGGGCGACTACGGCGGGCTCTTCGGGCGCTCGCCGCACGCCGCCACGCTGCGGGCGACGCTCACGCGCGGCGCCTCGGCGGCCTCGCTGCGGAGCCGCTGGCGGAGCCGCTACGGCTACCGCGACCTCGACGGCAACCAGATCGCCAACCGCGACGACGAGTTCGTGGCCGGCTACGCCGTCTTCGACCTCACGCTCACGCACGCCCTCGACCTCCCGACCGGCCGCCTCGAGGCGCAGGTCGGGGCCGAGAACCTCCTCGACACCACGCGCGGCACGCTCGTGCCGTCCATGCCGGGCCGCACCGTCTTCGCGTCGCTCGGCGTCTCGTTCTAACCCCCCACCTCGGCGCCCTGTCCGGCGCCTGTACCCATGAACCGCATCGCCTTCCTCGCCCTCGCGGGCGCCCTCACGCTGACCGCCTGCGACTCGACCGACCCCGAGCCGGACCCGATCCCGCTCAACGTCCAGACCGCCGCCGACGTTGAGGCGGACCTCGCCATTGGCTTCGGTCCCCAGGGGCCAGTTGGACGCGACCTCTTCACGCTCTTTGACCTCGACACGGGCCAGATCGTGCTGTCCTCGAACGAGACGGACGCCGCCACGCGCGCGGCCGACTCGACCGGGACGGCCTGGGACATCGGCTTCCGAACGACGACCATCATCGTCAACAGCGGCATCAGCGGGCCGGGCTCGGTCGAGGCGCAACTCCTCACCGAGACGTTCGCCAGCGTCACCGAGGCGCCCGCCGCGGGATACCTCGCCGACGGTGACAACACGTGCCCGGCCGTCCAGACGCCAGTCGGGCCGGCCCCTGGTGTGCCGTACGCGATCTGCACTGGATCCGACAACGGCTGGTACAACTACAACCAGCCGACCAACCTCGTCTCGCCCATTCCTGGTCGGACAATCGTCCTTCAGACGAGCGAGGGCAACTTCGCCAAGATCCGCATCCTGAGCTACTACCAGGGCAACCCCGTCGCCCCGGTCACGACGCCTGGGGATCCGAACGCGGACGCCTCGCGCTACTACACGTTCGAGTACGTCGTCCAGCCCGACGGCTCGCGCGGCTTCGAGACGACGGTCCCCGACGCCTAGGCCTCGGCTCCAGTCCAACTCGCCCGCCTCGGTAGACACCGAGGCGGGCGTTTTTGTGGTGCCGCCTTGGGGCGCGCGAACCCTGGCCCCCGAGGCGGCGTGCGACGGCCATGCGCACCCTGCCTCTTCTCCTGGCCCTCGCCCTGGCCGCCTGCGCCTCCGAGGAGGCCACGCCGCCGACCGTCGAGGTGCGCGGCGTCTACGTGCGCCCGCTCTTCGACGGGCAGGCCGCCGAGATCGACCACGAGGCGGTGGGCGACCGGATGCCCGCGATGCGGATGGACGTCCGCGTGGCCGACCCGGCGGTCCTCGCCGGCCTCGCGCCGGGCGACACCGCCGTCTTCGCCCTCGACAGCACCTCGCTGACGACCATCTGGGCCGCCCGCCCCCTCTCGCCTGCGACGCCGCTCGACCTCTACATCCCCGAGGCGGACACCACCTCGGGGATCGCGCTGCCGGAGTAGGCGGGTGAGGAGTCCCCCCCCTGGACTGTGTACAGACCGGAGACATGGTCTACACCCGTACGAAGACATCGTAGACACTCCGGCACAGAGTCTACGGCGGCGCGCGCAGGTTGATCGCCCACACCTCCTGGTGGCCGTACCACACCGACCACACCCCGTCGACCGCCG
>JBCCQJ010000286.1:0-5559 GCA_039024395.1 Bacteroidota bacterium
GATGGGGGATGGGGGATGGGGGATGGGGGATGGGGGATGGGGGATGGGGGATGGGGGATGGGGGGCGCGGTCGGAAATGTTCCCGCGATCCGGTGGACCGCAGCGCGCTGTAGAGACGCCCCGCCGGGGCGTCTTCCCCGTGTCCGCCGCCTCGGTGCGCCCCGCCGCACGGCGGCGCCACGCCCACCCCGAGGCGGGCTCTGGCCGCGGTACGCGGTCTGTCGTCCGGCCCGTAGGGTCGTGCCGCAGGGTCGTCACCACCCCATCTGCTGCATCCGCGTCTGGATGCGCGCCGACGTGCGCGCCATGTCCTGCGGGCGCCGGTCGCGGGGCGCGGGGAGCACCGCCGCGAGGCGGGCTGCCTGGTCGCGCGAGAGCGCGCTGGCCGTCGTGCCGTAGTGGTGGCCCGCCGCCGCCTCGATGCCGAACACGCCCGGCCCCCACTCGGCCACGTCGAGGTAGAGGGTGAGGATGCGGTCCTTGGGCAGGATCCACTCGGCGAGAAGCGTCAGCGGCACCTCGAAGCCCTTGCGGACGACCGAGCGGTGCGTCGTCAGGAACAGGTTCTTGACGAGCTGCTGGGTGAGCGTCGAGGCGCCGCGCATGGGGCGGCCGGTCCGCTCGGCGTCCTCGCGGGCGATCCGCAGCTCCTCCCAGTCGAAGCCGTCGTGGGTGTAGAAGCGAGCGTCCTCGCTGGCGACGACCGCGCGGCGGATGTCCTCGTCCTGCGCCGCCTCGGCGACGGGCCGGTACTGGAGGTCGAACGGCTCGCCGGCGACGGCCGCCTCGGCGAGCCGCTGGATCTGGACCGTCGTGATCGGGGGCGCGACGGAGCGGTACGCGACCAGCAGGAGTGCGCACGCAACGAGGTAGCCGACGACCCCGAGCGCGAGCGTCCGCACCGCGGACCGCACCCAGGCCACCGGCCCACGGCGGGAGCGGGCCACGCGCTAGCGGGTGATCTCGAGAATCTCCAACTCGACCGCGCCGGCCGGGACCTTGATCGTCACCACGTCGCCGACCTCCTTGCCCAGGAGCCCCTTTCCGATCGGGCTCTCGACCGAGACGCGGTTCTGCTTCAGGTCGGCCTCCTGCGCCGAGACGAGCGTGTAGACGGCCTCCTTCTTCACCTTCTTGTTCATCACGCGCACGTTGGAGAGGATGCGCGCGCGCGACGCGTCGACCTCGGCCTCGTTCACGACCCGCGCGTTCGCGACGGTCTCCTCCATCTTGGCGATCCGGGCTTCGAGGAGGCCCTGCGCCTCCTTCGCGGCGTCGTACTCGGCGTTTTCCGAGAGGTCGCCCTGCGCGCGCGCTTCGGCGATTTCCTGCGAGATCTTCTGCCGCTCGACGGTGCGTGCGGTGTGGAGCTCGTCCTTCAGCTTCTGGAGGCCTTCTTCGGTGAGGTAGACGGTGGAGCCCATGGTCTTGATGAGGTCCGGGAGCGGCCGGAGGGCCGGAAAAAAACGCATCCCGGCGCACGGGCCGGGATGCGGGGAGTGGGTGCCGGAAGATACGTCTTCGCGACGGCCAACCTCAAGAGGCGGCCCCTCGCGTGCACGGGGGCTGGCCCCGAGGCGGTCTAGCCGCGCGCGGAGCGGGGCGTCGGACGCTCGCCCGAAGGCTCGTTCAGGATGCGGCGCGACATCCAGTAGTGGCGCGTCCAGTACGTCTCGGACAGGTTCGAGATCGTGACGCCGCGGCTCGACGAGGCGTGGATGAACTCGCCGTCGGAGAGGTACACGCCCACGTGGCGGATGCCGCGGCGGCGGAAGAAGACGAGGTCGCCCGGGAGCAGCTCGCTCTTGTCGATCTCGACGCCCTCGTAGCGCTGGTACGCCGTCGTGCGCGGCAGCTCGATGCCGAGGTTCTGGCGGACGTACTGCTGCACGAAGGCCGAGCAGTCGATCCCGCGCCGCGTCGTGCCGCCCCAGCGGTAGGGGATGCCGATCCAGTTGGGGCCGTCGCCGCGCAGCGTCGACTCGACCATCGCGAGGTAGGCGCTGTTGGCGGCCGCGGCGCCGGTCGGGGACGAGACCGTCCGCACGACCGAGTCGGCGACGGCGGGGCGGGCGAGGCGGCGGGGCGTCGGGCGGCGACGGGGAGCGGCCGTGTCGACGGCGCCGGGGATGGGCGCTGGCGATGCGGTCGGTTCGGGCGTCGTCGTTGGGACGTCGGCCTGGGCCGCGGCGGGCGTCGCGGCAAACCCGAAGAGCGCGACGGCTACCGCGAGCGGCGCGACGCGCGGGAGAAGCCAGTGAATCAAGGGAGACATGGTGGTGGGGCGGCCGGAATCTACCTTCATCTGACGCCTCGGGGGAAACCCGAGTTCGGACGGGCTGTAGATGCCGGGCCGGGTCGCAAGGAAGCAGCGCCAGGGCGGTATCGGCCCGCCCGCTCGCCCGCTTAATCTGACCTCCACCACCGACGCGATGCACACCACCGACCTCCTCGACCGCCTGCTGCTCGCCGGCTTTGCCTTCGGGGCCGGGCTCGGGCTGGGCCTGCTCCTCGCCCCCGAGGCGGGGGAGGCCACCCGCACACGCCTCGCCACGCAGGCCCGCGACGCCGCCGAGGCGGCCCGCCTCCAGGCGCGCGACCTCGCCGATCCGGTCGCCGAGCGCGCCCGCGAGACCGCGCACAGCTTCTCCGAGCGCCACATCCCGCTCGCCGACGACTTCGACGTCGTCGACCCGAGCGTCCTCGACGACCTCCGCACCGGGCGCTCGTAGCTCCCGCCCTGGGGCGGAGAGGCCGTGAAGGCGGGCGTCCTTTGGAACGCCCGGTCCGGAACGGCCGTCTCGGTTTTCTGCCCACACTCCTGATTCCTATGCCTTACCCCGAGCCCCTCGTCGCCCCGATGCGCCAAGAGCTGACCCGCCTCGGGGTCCGCGAGCTGACGACGGCCGACGACGTCGACGCCCTCATCGACGAGGCCCAGAGCGGGACCACCCTCGCCATCGTCAACTCGGTGTGCGGCTGCGCGGCCGCCAACGCCCGCCCGGCCGTCGCCTACGCGCAGCAGATCGAGCCGAAGCCGGACCGCACCGTCACGGTCTTCGCCGGCCAGGACATGGAGGCGACGGCCCGCTTCCGCGAGTACCTCGCCGGCATCCAGCCGTCGAGCCCGTCGATGTTCCTGCTCAAGGACGGCGACCCGGTCTACGCCATCGAGCGCCGCCACATCGAGGGCCGCAGCGCGAGCGCCATCGCGGCCGACCTCAAGACGGCCTTCGAGACCTTCTGCGGGCCCGACGCCGCCGACGTGCCCGACCAGCCGCTCCGCCCCGACGGGGCCGCGCCGCAGGCGCCCGGCCTGCCCGGCACCTTCCGCTCGATCATGTAGCTGGGGCGTAGGACGTGGTGCGTAGGGCTCTCCCTACGACCCACGATCTACGTCCTACGGAAACCGGTACACCGCCCACGGACCCGCCTCGGCGACGAGGTCGTCCGTGGGCGGCGTTCGGAGGAGCCGCGTGTCGACGAGCGCGTAGTCGGCCTCAAACGTTGCGGCGACGCGCGCCCACGAGGCGGCGGAATGCGCGTGGTAGGCCCGGTCGAGGTCGGCCTGCCAGTCGAGTCCGCCTCGGGGCGGGAGGGGCGTCGGTGCGACGGCCCGGATGCGCGCCAGCCAGCGGTGCATGGCCGCGTCGCGGAACGTCGTCGGCTTGAAGTTGATGGCCACCGAGCGGAGCGCGAACGCGCGGAAGGCCGTCATCGACGGCGGTACCAGGAAGACGGCGTCGCGCGGCGTCTCGGCCTCGATCCAGCGCTCGACGCGGTAGAGGTCGCTCTTGGTGTGGTCGCGCAGCTTCCACATCGCGCCAGGCCGCCCGACATCCGCCACGGCCAGCGCGACCGTCAGTGCCACGAGCACCCCCGAGGCGGCGAGCGCGAGGCCCCGCCGGTCAGCGAGACGCGCGAGGGCCGCCTGCCTCGACGCCGGCACGAGGGCGACCGCCGCGCCGCACGCCCACGCGAGCAGCACCAGCTTGGCGAGGACGAGGAGCCGGAAGAACTGCATCTTGGCGACCGTCAGGCTCTCCGCCCCCTCGGTCATCCCGACGTAGACCACCACGAGGCCCGCGATCACGGTCAGGACGCGCGTTGCCATCCGGACGTGCCGCGCGCCGCCCCGGCGTCGCAGCAGGACAAGCCCGACGAGCCCCGCCGCGACGACGAGACCGTACCTCACAAGCCCCGAGGCGGGCTGCGAGAACAAGAGGTAGTGGTGCGCCTGGCGCAGCTCGGCCGTCACGCGGAACGTTGAGAGCCCGTCGTCGGGGATCGGCTCGCCGCCGGCCTGCGTGAGGAGCGTCGGGAGGAGGATCGGCGAGGCGACGACGAAGACGGTCACGCCGAACAGGACGGCGCGGCCGAACGCACGGCGCGGCTCGCCGTCGGCCATCTGCCAGAGCGCCACGTGGCCGAGCAGCAGCCCGACCTGGAGCCCCATCAGCGGGTGCAGCCACGCCGCGACCCCGAGGAGGACGGCGGCCGCGGTCGAGCGGTCGCGCAGAAACGCCTCGACGGCGAGCAGGCACGGCACCCACGCGAGCGGCTCGGGCGCGATGGTCGCCGAGAGGAGCCCGTTGCCGCCGGGCGTCCAGTGGATCGTGACCAGCGTCGCCAGGACAGTGAGCGTGGCCGCCGCCCGGCTCGGGACGAGCGTGAACGCCAGCCGGTAGGCCGCCCACGCGATGCCCGCCCACGAGGCGGCCGTGAGCGCGACGACCGCCGCCTCGGGGCCGACGACGACGGCCAGCCCACGGAGCACACCCAGGAAGACGAAGCGGACGCTGAAGTGCCCGTCCTCGGCCAGCAGGTACGGGTCGCGCGGGAAGAGCGTCGGGTCGAGGAGGCGGAGGAGCTGCGGCACCAGCTCCTCGTGGTCGCCCACGCCGTAGGCCACCCCGAGGCGCCAGTAGCACGCGACGGCCAGCAGCAGCCACACGGCCACTGACGGGTTGGCCGACCGGGGGAGCGCCCTCACGCCGTCCGCCTCGGGGCGCCGAGGCGGCCCAGCCGGAACCGCACCATGTCGCGCACGATGCCGGCCACGGACGCCGGGCCGGCCATCGTCGACGTCCCCCGCACGCGCGGCGTGAACGCCACGCCGACGCGCTCGATGCGGGCGCCGGCGCGGTACGCCCGCGCGATCAACTCGACGTCGGCGAACCCGCCGTCGCTGTGCAGGTCGGCCGCCTCGAACACCTCGCGGCGCATCACCTTGAGCGCGAACCCGACGTCGTCGAGTGGCAGCCCGAGAAGGGCGCGCACGAGGGCGTTGTACGTGCCCGAGTAGATTCGGCGCCGCAGCGAGTAGCGCTCGCGGTTGGTCCGGTAGCCGGCCACCATGTCGGCGCCGGTCTCGACGAGGCGGGTGTAGGCGCGGCCGAGTGCCTCCATGTCGAACGGCAGGTCGGCGTCGGTGTAGCCCACGACCGGCGCCCGCGCGGCGGCGAACCCGGTCCGCAGCGCCGCCCCCTTGCCTCGGTTCGCGTCGTGCTGCACGGCGCGGACCCGCGCGTCGTCGGCCCCGAGGCGGTGGGCGATCGC
>JBCCQJ010000287.1:0-5543 GCA_039024395.1 Bacteroidota bacterium
CCCTTGTGGCCATTGCTCTGTCGGGTTTGTGTTGATGGCTTTTTACTTCATCTTGCGGAGGCGCAGGCCCGGCTGGACCGCCCACGGGTCGCCGACTCCGCCCGCGACCGGCACCGCCGCGCCCACGGCGGGCGTGAGCGTGGCCCCGACCGGCTGCGCCTCGGGGGCGGCGGCGGCGAGCGCGAAGAGGAAAACGGCGAGGCGCATCGACGCGAAGCTAGGTCCGCCCCGAGGCGGCACGAGGCGCTCTGGCGCGGCCGCCTCTCGGGCCGTAGGCTCTTCTGTACGGCGCGGCGGGGTCGCCGCGTTTCCGCGGAACGCCTTTCTTCCTGCCCGATCCCCGAATGGGTGTTTGCTCCACGGTCGCCCTCCTCGCGGACGCCGTCGCCTCGGCCTACGCTCCGCTGTCTCCACGCCAGGAGGCCCTGTACACACGTCTCCAATCCATGCCCGACCATGAGGAGGCCGGAGACCTGAGCGTGTGGGAGGCGGAGTACCAGAACGCCGTCTCTGCCACCGTCGAGCCAACGACGGCCGAGACCCTCTTCGACGAGGTGTTCGACTTCGGGCGCGTCAACCTCTACGGTGCCTTCGACGCTGAGCGGACGGTACGGGAGTTCGAGCACGTCAAGACGCACCTCCAGTCGCTCGGCGTGGCGCTCGATGAACGATGGAGCACGCGCCCGGACCTCTCGACCTGGTAGGTGACCTCTTGCTCGGCATCGGCGAGCGGCGCGCTGGCGTGGCTGGACCTGGGGCCGTATGCTTTCGCTCCACACCTCTCGGCCGTCATGCGCGCACTGATTCTTGCCCTCCTCGTCGCCTTCGCCCTGCCGGCTGCCACGCAGGAGTACGTCCTGGCCTACGAGCGGGACGTCAACATCTCGGAGGGGCCGGAGACGGTGCTCGTCTACTTTGGGGCCTCGAACTGCCGTCCGTGCTACGACGACGCCTTCAAGGCGACGCTGGAAGCTGCGAAGGTCGCTCTCTTCGAGCGGACGGAGGCGGAGGGGGCGTCGTTCGCCGTCGTCGGCGTGGCAGTGGACCACAGCATCGAGGAGGGGCTCGCGTTCCTGAGCCAGTCGGGCCGGTTCGACGAGGTCGTGATCGGGCGCAACTGGTTCAACTCGGCCGTTCTGGCGCACGTCTGGCGGCCGGAGGGGATCGAGGACCGCGTGCCGGGGCTGCCGGGCATCATGGTGTTCGAGCGGGACATGACGATGGGCGAGACTGGCATCGCCGCGGGCGAGCCGACGTACCTCGTCGAGCTGGTCGGCGCCGAGGACATACCGGCGTGGGTGGAGGCGGGGGCACCGCTGGACGGGGAGTAGCGGCCCCGAGGCGGGACTGGAGCCTGCCGCGCCCCCTTCGCAGGGTTTGGGCGGATTCCGCCTATCATCCCGCCCCGTGCAGGAGTCCGGGCGAAATCGGCCCGTTACCCTGTGCGCCCCGAAACAGAAGGAGTCGTTACATCGCCCTCTTGCTATGCCGACGCTGAGGAGTGGAACCGTCCGCAAGGCGTTTGGGATGCTTGTCTGTCGAGGCTTCTCCGAACCAGAGGCGTCGCTCGACGGGACCGACCGGACGTTCACGCTCCGCCGCGACGGAGACGAGGTAGTCGTGTCGTCAGAGGACATGGGATCGGCAAAGCCCTACGCTTTCTGGCGCCAACCCGACGGCACCATCATCGACATCGAGGACAACGCGGCGTACCCCGCACATGGCCTCGTCCGCGACTCGCCCTGGCCGCTCTCGCTCTACTACCGCTGGCGGCTGCGGCCAGCGCTCCAAGAGGAGATGGACCTACGGGTCCGGCGGCTGGCCGAGCGAGCGGCCGATCTCGAACGGACGTTCACCCGGGCTCGCCGTAGGGGACGCCGGGCGGTGTAATCCGCGCTTGCAGACCGACCGCCCCGCCGAGCGTCCCAGATCACCGAGGCGGTCGCGTATCCTCCGCCGACCGGCTCCGCCTCGGAGCGGCCACTGAATCGCCATCTGTTCTGCCGCACTCGCGCTTTGATAGAGGACCATCAGATCGTCGTCTTCAGCGACGTGGCCGACCGCGACGGTCTCGGCGTCGAGTTGTGGGACGGCGACAACCAATTGGCGGAAGCGTTCCGCGACGACACAGCGGGCACTTTCACGTTCACGACGTTTGACCAAGACCTCCCGGTGATTCTGGTCGAGGCGTTTCTCTCGCTCGCAAGGCAGCGGCTCGATATTGACGGGCCATAGGTTTGAGTGTCGTCGTAGAACAGGCCGACTCGAAGCGACGGCGTTCTCAGTTCTGCCAGGCCGCGACGTCTTCTGCGCTCAGTTTCACCCGCCAGCCCTCGGCTTGGAGCGGATGAGCAGCCCTCGCACTTCGCCTCGATGAACAGCTTGACTGGGCGCTGGACATGGATCGCGGTCTGGGTGACATGGCCGCTGCTCATCGCGGTCCTCCTCATTCCGTCCATGTTCGGGTCGCCGCTCGCTGGCGCTCCGCTCGCTGCGCTGGCGGTCTGGATGGGCTACGTCCTGCTCCGCTCCCGTCGCGTCATGTTCGGGCCGGAGGGCGTCCGCGTCGGTCGGGAGTTGTGGCCGTGGGATTCGCTCCGCCGAGTGACTGTCTGGAAGATGAACGTGGCGCTAGCAGTCGTCGAGTCCAAACAAGGCAAAGCGTACACGTTTGTTGAGGTGGTGGGCTGGCGGGAACCGCTCGGCGCGCTCAGTTCCGTGTGGCAAGCAGTGGACTCCAGAGTGGTATGGGCTGCGGGCTCGTTCTCAGAGACCGTCCGGCCCGCCGGGCTCTAGAACCCGCTGCTGCACGCCGACTTCGGTCGTCGAGACCTCCGCCGGCTCAGATTCACCATGAGGCGGACCCGACGCACAAAGTCCCGCCTCGGGGAAGGCTTCGTGCTATCCCCGAGGCGGCCTGCCGCTCGGCCAGCGCCGCGTCGCGCACCGAGGCGACGAACGCCGGCGCCGCCTCGGGGATAGCACGGTGAAGACCGCGAACAGCAACCCGGCGGAGCCCACAGCGTTCGACGCGAAACGGCACGCCTTCGCATGAACACCTACACCGTCGTCGTCGAGCGCGACCCGCAGACCTCGCTCCTGGTCGGGTACGTCCCGGGCTTCCCGGGCGCGCACTCGCAGTCCGAGACGCTGGACGAACTCCAGACGAACATGCGGGAGGTGATCGAGATGCTGCTGGAGGACGGCGAGCCCGTGATGGAGGGCGAGTTCGTGGGAACGCAGCTCATCTCCGTCGCAGCGTAACGGTGGGGAACGTCCCTGTTCTCTCCCCGCAGGAGGTGATCCGTCTGCTCCGCGCCCTCGGGTTCGAGGAGGTCCGCCAGCGCGGCTCGCACAAGCAGTTTCGCCACGCCGACGGTCGCTCGACCACGGTTCCCTTCCACAAGGGCCGCGACATCTCGCCGTCGCTCCTGCGCAAGATCGCGCGGGACATCGGCGTGACCGTCGACCAGTTCCTCGGTCGCGACTAGGTCATCTCTTGCCCCGCCCCCGAGGCGGTCTCCCGCTCGGCCAGCGCCGCGTCGCGCACCGAGGCGACGAACGCCCGCACCGTCTCGGGGTCAGCCGGCACGCTGAGTACCTGTGCGCGGACGATCCTGCGTGTGCCCTCCGGACCCTGAGCACCTCCCGGCGGTACCTTCCTCCCCTATCAGATCAGCCTTCCATGACCGTCGGACTGAACGAAGCGAAAGAGCGCCTCCCCGAGTTGGTCGAGGAGGCCGCGAGCGGCGAGGAGGTCGTCATCTCGCGTGGCGACGGCGCCTCGTTCCGCTTGGTCCCGGTCGCCACAGCCCGTCTCTCCCCGGTGTTCGGGAGTGCGCGCGGACTCGTCGACATGGCCGACGACTTCGACGACCCGGTCCCGGGGTTCGAGCCGTACACCTGATGCGGGTGCTGCTCGACACGCACACGTTTTTGTGGTTCATCGGCGGGGACGCCCGACTCAGCGGTTACGCCCGCTCGCTCATTACCGACCCGGCCACCACGAGACTCCTCAGCGTGGCGAGTCTGTGGGCAATGTCGATCAAGGTCCGCCTCGGCCGGCTCAGACTCGGGTTCGCGTTCCCAGAGCTGGTCGAACGCCAGGTTCGGGGGAATGGGATCGACCTGCTGCCGATTCGCCCCGCGCACCTGGACGAGGTGGCCCGACTCCCCCTCCACCATCGGGATCCGTTCGACCGACTGGTGATCGCACAGGCTGTCGTGGAGGGGATGCCCGTGGTCTCGCGGGATGGCGAGTTCGGGCCGTACCCAGCGACGGTTCTGTGGGACGAGCCGTAGCCGCCGTCCCGCCCCACGGCCACCCGCTCTACGTCCCCGAGGCGGCTTCCCGCTCGGCCAGCGCCGCGTCACGCACCGAGGCGACGAACGCCCGCGCCGCCTCGGGGTCGGCGGGCACGTCGTCCCAGAAGAGAGCCTCCTTGATGGCGCCGATGGCGGCCCGCTCCGGCCCCTGAAGGGTGCGGATCGCCTCGTCGAAGAGGCCGCCTCGGCGGATGGCTTCTTCCTTCTTGTCGAGGACGTAGGACCACGCCGGGTCGTGCGCGTTGGGCACCTCGCCCTCGAGCACCGCCTCGCGGACCCACTCCTTCAGGATCCCGACCGCGATCCCCTCGGGCAGCCCGAGGCGGTCCTTGATCTCGTCGCCCGAGACCGGCGGCTGCCAGTTCCGCATCCGGTCGCGCGCCTCGACCTCCTCGAAGCGGCGCTCGACACGGTCGAAGCCGGCGAGGTAGCGGCGCACGCGGCGCGCGTTCTTGCTCGTCACGTCGGCGCGGACGAGCAGCATCAGGTCCTCGATGTCGTCGCCAGCGTCGAAGAGCAGGCGGCGAACGGCCGCGTCGGTCACGTCCGCGTCGACGAGGGCGGCCGGGCGGTGGTGGAGGCGGACGACCGTCTGCACGAAGTCGAGCGGATCGCCGAGCGGCAGCCGCAGCCGACGAAACACCTCGGGGATGATCTTGCGCGGGCCGACGTCCTCGTGGCCGTGGAACGTCCAGCCCGTGCCCGGCTCGTAGCGCTTGGTGACCACCTTGCCCACGTCGTGGAGGAGCGCCGCCCAGCGGAGCCAGAGGTCGTAGCCGTCGGCCCGGTCGCCCACGCCGACGCCGCGCTGGAGGTGCGCGAGGTTGTCGACCACCTCGAGCGTGTGCCAGAGGTTGTCCTTGTGCGCCCGCCCGCCGACCTCCTCGACGCCCGCGAGCGCGGTCACCTCGGGAAGGACGTGCTCCAGGAGGCCGGTCCGGAACAGGAGGCCGAGGCCGGTCGAGGGCATCGGCGCCGCGAGCAGCTTGTGCAGCTCGTCGGTGACGCGCTCGGCGCTCACGATCTCGATGCGCGCCGCCTTGGCGGTCATGGCGTCGACCGCCTCGGGGGCGACCTCGAACCCGAGCTGCGCCGCGAACCGGGCCGCGCGGACCATGCGGAGCGGGTCGTCCTCGAAGGTCACCTCGGGGTCGAGAGGCGTGCGCAGGGCGCGGGCCTCCAGGTCGTCCAGCCCGCCGAACTGATCGACGATCTCG
>JBCCQJ010000288.1:0-5469 GCA_039024395.1 Bacteroidota bacterium
CCCCTCCCGGCCACCCCCCCCGGGGGGGTGGGGAAGTCCATTTACACCGAGGCGACAGGCCCCAAATCCGTCCCTGGTCCGTCGTCCGTGGTCCGTCGTCCGTCCCGAGGCGGTCCGCCGTCGGCGGTCCCTCCCCCCGAGGCGGCGGTCCCCGAGGCGGAGGCGCTGTCGAGCCGCCAGATCCGCGTGCTGCTCGCGGCCGTCCTGGTCGTGGCGACGTGCGGGCTGTTGTACGAGCTGGTCGTGGGCACGCTCTCGTCGTACCTGCTCGGCAACTCGGCCCTCCAGTTCTCGCTCACCATCGGCGGATTCATGACCGCGATGGGGATCGGCTCGCTGCTCGCGCGGAGGATTCGCGGCGACGCGCTCACGTGGTTCGTGGGCGTCGAGCTGGGCGTGGCAGCGGTCGGCGGCGCGGCGGCGGCCGTGCTCTACGCCGCGTACACGTTCACCGAGGCGTACGGCCTCGCGATGGGGGCCGTCGTGCTCTCGATCGGCGTGCTGGTGGGGCTCGAGATCCCGCTCGTGACGCGCCTCCTCGGGGGCGGGCGCCGCCTTGGGGCCGGCGACCTCAAGGACACCGTCGCGGGCGTGCTGGCGGTCGACTACCTGGGGGCGCTCGTGGCCGCGGTCGCGTTCCCGCTCCTCCTGCTCCCGTTCCTGGGCGTCTTGCGGACCTCGTTCGTGACCGGAGCGGTCAACCTGGCGGTCGTCGTGGCGTGCCTCGCCGCGTTCCGCGCTGAGCTGCGCGCGCGCGGGCGGTGGCGGCCGCTGGCGCTGGCGACGGCCGCCGTGGCGGTGCCGCTCGCAGCCGGCGCCGTGGGGTCGGAGTGGCTGGCGGCGCGCTTCGAGACCAAGCTCTACCGCGACCCGGTCGTCTACGCCGAGCAGAGCCGCTACCAGCGGATCGTGCTCACGCGCTCGGGCGCCGACCTCCGGATGTTCCTCGACGGCGGCCTCCAGTTCTCGTCGGCCGACGAGCACCGCTACCACGAGGCGCTCGTCCATCCCGCGATGGCGCTCGCCCCGAGGCGGGCGCAGGTCCTGGTCTTGGGCGGCGGCGACGGGCTGGCCGTCCGCGAGATCCTCAAGTGGCCCGGCGTCGAGACGGTGACGGTCGTCGACCTCGACCCGGCCGTGACCGGTCTCGCCCGCTCGCACCCGGCGCTGCGCGCCCAGAACGCCGACGCCCTGGCCGACCCGCGCGTGACGGTGCGCAACGTCGACGCGCACGCCTTCGTGGCCGGCACCGAGGCGGTGTTCGACGTGGCTATCGTCGACCTGCCCGACCCCAACCACGAGAGCCTCGCCAAGCTGTACTCGGCGCCGTTCTACCGCGCACTCGGCGACCGCCTCGGGGCCGGCGGGACGGTCGCGATCCAGGCCACGAGCCCCTACTTCGCACGTGAGGCGTTCTGGAGCGTCGTCGCGACCGCCGAGGCGGCCGGCCTCCACCCCGAGCCCTACCACCTCTACGTGCCCAGCTTCGGCGACTGGGGCTTCGTCGTCGGCTCGACGCACCGCGTGAACCCGGAGCGGTTCGCGCTCCCCGAGGCGGTCGAGACGCGCGTCCTCACGCCGGCGCTCTTCGGGGCAGCCCGCGTCTTCGACGGCGACCTCGACCGCGTGCCCGTGGACGTCAACACGCTCGACGACCCGGTGCTCTTGCGCTACTACGAGCGAGGGTGGGCGCGATGGCAATGAGGGGAAGAGGGATGAGGGATGAGGGACGGGGGATGCCGGACGCATCGCCTCGGTCTCCTCGTGCCGCGTCTCCCGTTCCCCGTCCCCCCGCCGCGGGCGGAAGGCACCTGCTGGTCGACCTGTGGGTGGACGACCCCGAGCCGCTGCGCCGCGCGGCGACGTGGGAGGCGCTGCTTCCGCGCGCCTGCGCCGAGGCGGGGGCGACGGTCCTGGGGTCGCGGTTCCACCAGTTCGAGCCCGAGGGGGCGACGGGCGTGGTGCTCTTGGCCGAGAGCCACGCGAGCGTCCACACCTGGCCCGAGCGCGGGCTCGCCACCCTCGACGTGTTCACGTGCGGCGCGCTCGACGCCGAGGCGGTCGTGGCGCGCGTCCGCGAAGCGATCCGGCCTGTGCGCGAGCGCGTGACGGTCGTCGCAAGGGGCGAGGCCGCACTGGAGACCGCCGACGGCCGACCGCCGACCGCCGCCTCGGGGCGGAGGACCACGGACCACGGGCCGCAGACCACGGACGACGAACCACTGACGACGGGCGCCCGTTCGACCGCTTCGGAGCCGGCCGCCTCGGTGTCTGAACGTCCCCTCCCCCCAGCGGGGGTAGGTTGGGAGGGGGGCGACGAATCCAGCGTGGCGTTCAGCCCCGAGGCGGACTCCCTCCGAGACGGGGATCCCCTCCCCCTTTCCCTCTCCCCCGGGGAGACGGAACTCCAGGTCCACCGCCTCGGAGCCGTCCCCGAGGCGCCCGTCCCCGAGGCAGCGCGTACCCCCGTTCTCTCCGAAACACGTACCCTCCCCTCGTGTCCTCCTGAGCCCAAAGGCGCAGCCTCGTCGTCGACGGATCTCTGACGCGCACCGCCTCGGGGCACCGCTCTCGGTGGCCGTTCGAGGCCCTCTCGCACCAAAGATCCTTCGACTGCGGCGCTCAGCGCCGTCGCTCAGGACGACACGCTGACTCTCCCCCACCCCGACACTGCTATGGGACTCATGGACCGCCTCCGCGGCGAGCTGATCGACATCATCGAGTGGACCGACGCCTCGCGCGACACGCTCGTCTACCGCTTCGAGCGCTACGAGAACGAGATCAAGTCAGGCGCGCAGTTGATCGTCCGCGAGGGCCAGGCGGCCGTGTTCGTCGACGAGGGCCGCCTCGCCGACGTGTTCGAGCCCGGCGCGTACACCCTCGACACCAAGAACCTCCCGATCCTGACCACCTTCGAGGGCTGGAAGTACGGCTTCGAGAGCCCCTTCAAGGCGGAGGTCTACTTCGTCAACACGCGCCGCTTCACCGACCAGAAGTGGGGCACCAAGAACCCGATCATGCTGCGCGACCCCGAGTTCGGGCCGACGCGGCTGCGCGCCTTCGGGACGTACGCCTTCCAGGTGGCCAACCCCGACGCGTTCCTGGGGACGGTCGTCGGCACCTCGGGGCACGTCGACACAGGCGAGATCACCGACCAGATCCGCAACATCGTCGTCGCCCGCTTCACCGACGTGCTCGGTGAGAGCGGCTTCGCGGCCCTCGACCTGGCCGCCAACCTCGACGAGCTGGGCGGCTTCGTGGCCGAGAAGATGGCGCCGGACCTCGAGGAGTACGGCATCGAGGTAGTCAACCTGCTGGTCGAGAACGTGTCGCTGCCGCCGGCTGTCGAAGAAGTCCTCGACCAGCGGACCTCGATGGGCGTCATCGGCAATCTGGGCGCGTACACGCAGTTCCAGGCCGCGCAGGCGATGGGCAAGGCGGCCGAAAATCCGGGTGGCGGGGTCGCGGCGGCAGGCGTCGGGCTGGGCGCCGGCCTCGCGATGGCGAACCAGATGGGCCAGGCCATGAGCGGCGCCTTCGGCGGCCAGCCCGCCTCGGGGGCGCCCGCCTCGGGGCCGAGCGCGCCGGCGACGCCGCCTCCGCCCCCGGCGCCGACGGTCTACCACGTCTCGAAGGACGGCCAGACGACCGGCCCGTTCACGATGGACGAGCTGCGCGCGCAGGCCCAGGCCGGCGACCTCACGCGGGAGACGTTCGTGTGGAACGAGACGATGGACGGCTGGAAACGCGCCTCCGAGGTGGACGCCGTGCGGGCGCTCTTCAGCGCCACGCCGCCCCCTCCCCCTCCGCCGGACGCGTAGGCGGTACAAGACGCCGTGACGAGAAAACGCCATTAGGTTCGGTATTCTCTCTCACCCCAGCGTATGCGGATCCTTTCCTACTTGGCGCTTAGCTTGTTCTTGAGCGCGTGCGCAGGGTCAAGTCCGGCTGAACCCTCGATCAGTTCGGACGGAGGAGCACCGCTGAACATCGCTCGTCCAGCGAGCGGGAGTCTATCGGCTGCCCAACTCACGCAGGTTGCGACGGACATTCGCCGCTTCGAAGCTCGGCCCCTCGCACCAGATCGGGAGACCGTTACACGTGACCTTCTCGACTGGATTTCAGGATCCCCCGACGTCACGGTGTCCGTTTGTGCCGACCTCGTAGGTCCTCTTTCGGAGCAAGGAAGCCGGTATGCCCCCCAGCTCCTCATGCACTACATCTTCGCGAGCGCCGCACACCTCATCGAGAACTCCGGCGCCTCGAAAACAGACGTCAACGTCAGCGGTCTCGAGGGCGCGATCCGCGCCTACAATGCTCTTCTCTCGGTTGCCGGTGGTACCGCGCAGAACCGCTTCATGGACAGGATGATGGAGACGCGGGAAGAGGGAGACCTGGAGGCCTTTATACAGCGAGAAACCGCAGACTGCTGATGCCTGGTACCAACCCGGCCGAGGTGTGGGCCCCGCTCTCCTGGGACCACCTCGGGGGTAAGTGCTCCATGAGCCTCCTAGCGCGCCACGACCACGCGCCGTGTCACGACGCCGCCCTCGCCCCGCACGCGGACCAGGTACCCCCCCGAGGCGAGCCCATCGGCCCCGAGGCGGAGCGCGTGGAGAAACGTCTCAAGTGGCCGGACATGGGCTGACCGAGCAGGCGAGGTAGAGGCTCCCCCGAGGCGGCGGCCGAGACCCACGGCGCCCTATGTTGAGGCGTCCGGCCCCTCGTGCCATGCCGCCCCTGCTCCACCCGCCCACCTCGGGGCGCGCGGTCGTCCTCGCGCTCCTGGCCTCGCTGGCGGGGTGCAGTCCGTCGATCTCGCTCTACGACGCGACGGCCTACGAGAACGCGACCGACCTCAAGGCCGAGGCGGTCCTGCTAATGGAGACGGCGACCGAGCCGGCCGGCGCTCACGACGACGCCATCGCCGGCCTCCGCCTCCGCGCCCGGCAGGCCCTGGAGTACGAGCGCGGCCGCCCGGACAACGAGGTCACCACGCGGATGTGGGAGATCCTCCTCGACCCCGAGGCGGCGCTCCTCGAGTCGTTCCTCCAGCGCTGGGAGGACGGCCCGCTGCGCCCCGCGTTCGTCGCCGAAGCGACGGCCCAGATCGCCGAGGCGTTCGACCAGATCATCGGTCTCGAGAGCGGGAAGCTGCAGCCCGAGGACGTCGAGGTGTCGCTGTTCCCCGGTCTGTCCCTCTGAGAAGCTGTTCGGATTCACGCTATCGGGCTCCGAGCGGCTGCGACCCCACCCGTTCGGCGTCGCCCTGCATCGCCGTAGCCGTGGCTACGGCTGCTTCGGGCTCCTAGCCCGTCCGGGATCTCGCTCATACCATTTCGCTAGGATCATAGTCCATCTGCGGCACTGACGATGTAGTCGTACCCCGTCAGGGAGCGCACCTCTTCCAGCGTCAGCCCCCGGAGGATCTCGGCGACGTGCTCTTGGAGGCCCCCGAGAGTCGTCCGC
>JBCCQJ010000289.1:0-5468 GCA_039024395.1 Bacteroidota bacterium
CCCGGGCGTTCCGCCACGCACGGAGATCGCGCCGGCTCCCGCGCCGCAGCCCGACCTGGTGCTCCCCTCCGACGACCCGTTCGGCGTCGACCCGCTGGCCTCGATTCTCGACCAGGGCTTCCTCGCCGACTCGGCCTCGCCCCCCGCGTCGGACACCCCCGACACTCCGGCGGCTCCCGTCTCGTTTCCCCTGCCGGCGCCAGACGCCAGCGCGTCGGCCCCTGGGGGGGCCCCAGCGTTTGCCCCGCTTCCGGCCTTCGCTCCACTCGGCGGCACCCCGTCGCAGGACTTCGACGCCGCTCTCGACGCCGCGTTTGCAGGGCGCGCGAACGGCACGCCCTTTATGATCGTGGCAATCCGCATGGATGCCAGCTCAGCCGAGGCGGCCCACTTCACGGCCGTGGCCGACGGCCTCCGGGCGTCCCTCCGCCCCGGAGACGAGGTGAAGATCGACGACACCCGGAAGCGGGCGGTCGTGCTGCTGCCCAGCTCCGGCCCCGAGGCGGGCCAAACGCTCTTCTCGGGCCTCCAGACGCACCTGCGAACCACGCTCGGCACGAGCGCCGAGGCGGTCCTCCGGGCCGTCGCTGCCGTCACCGTCCCCGACGGGACGCCGTTCGAGACGCCGGCCGACCTGATGGCCTACGCCTACGAGAACTAGCGGGCACTACCGGCGGCGGCGCTACCGGAACGGCCGCTCGCGCGCGAGCAGCGCCACGAGGTCGGTGACGCCCACCGGCCCGTGGCGGTACACGAACGGCTCGCCGTAGGTGGCCCCGATGCGGTACCCGTAGACGCGCGCCCGCGCCTCGACCCACGCCAGGAAGTCCGGGTTCGAGATGTAGGTCTGCGGGCCGTCCGCCGAGGCGGCCTCGCCGGGCACGTAGAACTGGCTCTTGAACGCGAGGAGCGCCTCCATCCGCCGCTCCCACACGCTCGACACGTCGACGACGAACGTCGCCTCGGCGTCGAGAGCCTGGAGGTAGTGCAGCACGTGCTGCGGGCGCCACGGCGCCTGGGGCGTGCCGTCCGCCTCGGTGGTCTCGATCTTGGCGAGCCCGGCGTAGAACATGGCGTCCACGCTGAGGCGGGTCGCGTCGCCGTGGTCGGGGTGGCGCACCTTCTCGGCGGTCGTCAGCACGATCGACGGCCGGTGGCGCCGGATCGAGCGGATGACCCGGAGCTGGTTCGCGCGCGTGTTCTGGATGTCGCCGTCGGGGATGCCGAGGTTCTCGCGCACGGCCAGGCCCATCACCTCCGAGGCGGCGGCGGCTTCTGCGGCCCGTTCGTCGGGCGTGCCCCGCGTGCCCAGCTCGCCGCGCGTGAAGTCGACCACGCCGGTCCGGTAGCCCTGGTCGGCCAGGAGGCACATCGTCCCGCCGCAGCACAGCTCGACGTCGTCGGGGTGGGCGGCGAGGGCAAGGACGTCGAGCGCGTCGGGCATGGGCCGGGATTGGGGATTGGGGATTGGGGATTGGGGATTGGAAGGTGCCGCCGCCTCGGGGCCGCCGCAAGGCTATGACCGAAGCGCCCGTCGCGACGCTCCGCCGGAGCGTCTCGGGTCGTGCACCGCCCTGGAGGCCAGGCACCGCCTCGGGGAGGAGAGCGAATCGCGCACCGCCTCGGGGAGGAGCGGATTCCGACGGCGCGTCGAACCCCGCACCGAGGCGGTCGGTTCGCACGGCCCCCTCCGATCCGCCATGTCCGTCGCCGCCCTCGTCTTCCCGAACCAGCTCTTCGCCGACCACCCCGCGCTCGACGGCGCCGACCGGGTGGTCCTCGTCGAGGATGACCTGTTCTTCCGCGACGAGCAGTACCCGGCGCGCTACCACAAGCTGCGGCTCGCACTCCACCGGGCGTCGATGAAGCGGTACGCCGACCGCCTCGGGGAAGCCGGACACGACGTCGCGTACGTCGCCTGGGCCGACCGGCGCTCCACGAAGGACCTGCTGGCGGACCTCGCAGCCGACGGCGTCGGGACAGTCCGCCTCTGCGAGCCCGTCGACTTCACTCTCGAGAAGCGCCTCGCGGCCGGCGCCGAGGCGGCCGGGCTGGCCCTCGACGTCCTCGACACGCCGCTCTTTCTCAACACCCGGGCCGACAACGAGGCGTTCTTCGCTGGCCGGAAGCGGTACTTCATGGCCGACTTCTACAAGCACCAGCGCCGCCGCCTCGGAGTGATGGTCGACGCCGACGGCGCGCCCGTGGGCGGGCAGTGGAGCTACGACCACGACAACCGCGAGAAGCTGACGCCAGAGGCCCTCGCCGAGGTGCCACCGCTCCCCGAGGTGGAGCCGGACGCGTACACCGAGGAGGCGCAGGCCTACGTCGAGGCGCACTTCCCGGACCACGTCGGGGCGAGCGGGCCGCTCCCCTACCCCACCGACCACGCCGGCGCGGCGCGCTGGCTGGAGATCTTCGTCGCTGAGCGGCTGGAGCGGTTCGGGCCGTACGAGGACGCCATTGAGCCCGGCGAGTCGGCGCTCTACCACGCCGTCCTCACGCCGATGCTGAACGTGGGGCTGCTGACGCCGCAGCAGGTGCTCGACGCCGTCCTGGACGCCGACGGGATCCCGCTCAACTCGCTCGAGGGGTTCGTGCGCCAGGTGATCGGCTGGCGCGAGTACATGCGCGCCGTCTACGACCTCGAGGGCGTGACCATGCGGACCGCCAACATGTGGGACTTCGAGCGCGACCTCCCCGAGGCGTGGTACGACGGGAGCACGGGCCTCGCGCCGGTCGACGACGTGCTCCCGCGCGTGCTCCGGACGGGCTACGCCAACCACATCGAGCGCCTGATGGTGCTCGGCGGCGCCCTCTTCCTGACGCGCGTCCACCCCCGCGCGGCCTACCGGTGGTTCATGGAGATGTTCGTCGACGCCTACGACTGGGTGATGGTGCCCAACACGTACGGCATGAGCCAGCACGCCGCCGGCCCGATCATCACCACGAAGCCCTACATGTCGGGCTCGAACTACCTCCGCAAGATGAGCCACTACCCGCGTGGCGACTGGGAGGCCGAGTGGGACGGGCTGTTCTGGACCTTCCTCCGCGACCACCGCGAGACCATCGAGGGCTACCACCGGATGGGGATGCTGACCGGCCACCTCGACCGGATGTCCGACGACAAGCTCGCCGCCCACGAGGCGGCGGCTGAGCGCTACCTCGACCGGATTGGAATGGAGAAGTGAGAAGGGAAAAGGGAGAAGGGGGCCTTCTTCTGCCTGCGGGTGGCACGTAGTCTCCGTGGCGCCCCTCTCGCCTCCGCCTCGTCGATGATCACCGACCTGTCTGTTCGCCGCGCCGATGCCACCGACCTCGACGCGCTCGTGCCGCTCTTCGACGGCTACCGCATGTTCTACCGCCAGGCCTCCGACCCCGAGGCGGCGCGGGCGTTCATGACCGACCGCCTCGGGGGCGAGGACGCGGTCGTTTTCCTGGCCCACCTCGGGGACGCGCCCGTCGGGTTCACGCAGCTCTACCCCCTGTTCTCGTCGGTGCGGATGCGGCGCGTGTGGCTCTTGAACGACCTCTACGTCGCCCTCGAGGCGCGGCGGCAGGGCGTGGCCGAGGCGCTGATGAACGCGGCGCGCGACTTCGCGCGCGACGACGGAGCGGTCGCCGTGCAGCTTGCGACGGAGCACGACAACACGGGCGCGCAGGCGCTTTACGAGCGGCTCGGCTACGCGCGCGACACCGACTTCCGGACGTACGAACTAACCCTGTAAAGGGAGAAGGGAAAAGGGAGAATGGAGTCGCACGCCCTTCACTACAACGCATCCTGACGCCCCCCCGACCCCAAGGCGGGCTGTTCGGGAATGCGCCTGCCTTGCCAACTGCCTTTCTCCCTTTTCCCTTCTGACTTTTCCCTTCGACTCCCGTGGGTCTCGATCTCCTTCGCCAGCGCACGCGGCGCCTCAACGACCGGGCGATTCCGGACGGGCGCGACTACGTGCTCTGCTGGCTCCAGCAGGCGCTCCGCGCCGAGCAGAACCCGGCGATCGACGCGGCCATCGCGACGGGCAACGCGCTCGGCCTGCCGGTCGTGGTCTACCACGGGCTCGACAACCGCTATCCGTACGCCTCGCACCGGCTCCACCGGTTCATCCTCGAAGCGAGCCGTGAACTCGGCGCGGGCGTCGAAGCGCGAGGACTCCGGTTCGCGCGCTACGTCCGCCGGCCGGAGACACTGGAACAGGGGCTGGTCTACCGGCTGTGCGAGCGGGCCGCCGCCCTCGTCACCGACGACGTGCCCACGCACGTGGCTCGCTGGCAAGCCGACCGGGTGGCCGCCCGCGCCGAGGTCCCCGTCTACGCCGCCGACGCGTGCTGCCTCGTGCCGATGAACGCGGTCCCAGGTCCTCACCAGGCCACACGGGCCTTCCGCACCGCCCACGCCAAGCTCCGCGCCGCCCACCTCGACGCCGACCTCACCCAGACCCCCGAGGCGGCGCGCTTCGAGGGCGACCTCGGGTTCGAGCCGGACCGCCTCGGGGACACCGAGGCGGCGCTCGACGACCTGATCGCGCGGTGCGAGATCGACATGGACCTCCCGCCGGCGCCGGACTTCAGGGGCGAACGCACGGCGGCGCTCGACCAGATGCGGTGGGCCGTCGAGCACGTCGTGCCGCGCTACGACGCCGACCGAAACGACCCCTCGAACCCGACGAGCACCTCGCGCCTCTCGCCGTGGATGCACGTCGGCGTGCTGAGCCCCCGCGAGGTGGCCCTGGCCGTCCGCGACGCCGACGTGCCGAGCAAGGCCCGGTGGAAGTTCCTCGACGAGACGCTTACGTGGCGCGAGTTCTACCACCACCTGGCCCGCCTCGAGGCGGACCCAGCGGCCTACGCGAACGTGCCAGCGTGGGCGCGGAAGACGCTCGCCGATCACGCGGGCGACCCGCGGCCGCAGATCTACTCGGTCGAGGCGCTGACGCACGGCGAGACCGACGACGCGACGTGGAACGCGGCCCAGAAGCAGTTCCTCCTCGACGGCTGGATGCACAACAACCTCCGGATGTACTGGGTGAAGCAGATCCTGAAGTGGCGCCCGACGCCCGAGGACGCCTGGGCGACGGCGCGCCAACTCAACGACCGCCTCAGCCTCGACGGCCGCGACCCGTCGACCTACGGGAGCCTCCAGTGGGGCTTCGGGCGGAGCAAGCGGGGCTACCGGGAGGTGCCGGTCTACGGGTGGGTGCCGACCCGGACGTCCGGCGCCCTCCGCAAGCGGGCCGCGGCGTGGCTCGACGCGCAGGCCGCGCGGCCGGTCCCGTTCCGCCTCGGGGCGAAGACGACGGACGACAGACCACGGACGACGGCCTGAGGATGCCCGCGTCAGGGCCGACCGCCTCGGGGGAGGACCACGGACGACGGACCGCCGTCTGAGCGGTCGTCGGTCAGGGTCCGCCTCGGGGCTGGCCGCCTCGGCATGGACGACAGACCGCGGACCGCGGCCTGATTCTGCC
>JBCCQJ010000290.1:0-5457 GCA_039024395.1 Bacteroidota bacterium
AGAGGCCGTCGGCGCGTCGGTTGAGGCGGTCATCGTCGAAGGTGCCTGCGAAGGAAAGCATGGTGGGTGTGGGCACGTGTGAGCCTCTATCCTACCGCGCCCGACAGCTTGTGTATACACCGTAGCGCTGGGGGGAGGAGAACGAAAACGAGCGATTCGGGCGATCCCGAGGTGGTGCCGCCCGAGGCAACCGCTCAGGCGGCGGTCCGCGGTCTGTCGTCCGCGGTCCCGCCTCGCCCTGAGGCGGTTTCCCCGCTACGCCTGTGCCAGCTCGTCCTCGAGCTGCTGCTTGCGCACCATCGCCGCGTAGGCGCCGCCGGCGGCGACCAGCTCGGCGTGCGAGCCGCGCTCGGCCACGCGGCCCTCGTCGAGGACCACGATCTGGTCGGCGTCCTGGACGGCCGAGATCCGGTGGCTCACCACGACCACCGTCCGCTGGCCGAACTGCGCGCGGAGGTTGGCCAGGATCGTCGCCTCGGTGCGCGTGTCGACCGCCGAGAGCGCGTCGTCGAACAGGAGGACCGGCGGACGACGGAGGAGCGCCCGCGCGATGGCCGTCCGCTGCTTCTGGCCGCCCGAGAGCGTGATGCCGCGCTCGCCGACCATCGTGTCGAACCCGCGTGGGAAGCCCTCGACGTTGTCGAGCAGGTCGGCCTCGCGCGCCGCCTCGCGGATGGCCGCCGCGTCCGCCTCGGGGACGCCGAACGCGACGTTGTCGCCCACCGACTCGGAGAACAGGAACACCTCCTGCGGCACGTACCCGATGGCGCCGCGGAGCGTCGCGAGCGGAATGTCTCGCACGTCGCGGCCGTCGAGGCGGACCGTCCCCGAGGTGGGGTCCATGAGCCGCGGGATCAGCTCGACGAGCGTCGTCTTGCCCGCGCCGGTGCGCCCGACGATGCCGAGCGAGGTGCCAGCCGGCACGTCGAACGAGACGCCGTCGAGCACCGCCGGGCCGTCGGGCGTGTAGCAGTACGTCACGTTGTCGAACGTGAGGTGCCCCTCGACGGACTCGACCGGCTCCGCCTCGGGGGCGTCGGCGACGGCCGGCTCGGTGTCGAGGATGTCGGCGATGCGCGACATCGAGGCGGAGGCCTGCTGGATCATCGACACGACGTAGCCGAACGAGGCAACGGGCCACGTCAGGATGGTGACGTAGATGATGAACTCGGCGATGTTGCCGAGCGTGAGCACGCCTTCGATCACGAGCCGCCCGCCCACGCCGACCACGAGCACCGTGCTCGCCCCGATGAGCACCATCAGCACCGGCCGGAAGGCCGCGTCGACGCGCGCGAGGTCGAGCGCACGGGCCTGGTAGGTCTCGCTCGCGTCGTCGATGCGGCGGCCCCAGGTCTCCTCCTGCGCGTAGGCCTTCACCACGCGGATGCCGCTCAGCGCCTCCTGCACGCGGCTCGTGAGCGACGAGTAGGCCTTCTGCTGACGGTCGGTGCGCACGTGCACCAGCCGGCTGACGAAGAACACCGCCACGGCCAGGATGGGCATCGGCAGGAGCGCCCAGAACGTGAGCGTGGGCGAGATCGCCAGCATCACCGCGAGCGCCGTCACGATGGCCGCGACGGCCCGTGCGAGGTACATCAGCGCCGGCCCGACGTAGCGCCGCACCTTCTCGACGTCGCTCGTCGCCCGCGTCATCACGTCGCCCGTTGCGAAGCGGTGGTAGAAGTCGCCCGAGAGCCGCTGGAGGTGGGCGTAGACCCGGTTGCGGAGGTCGTACTCGATGTGCCGGCTGGCGACGACCACGAGGCGGCGCATCAGGAACACGAACAGGCCCGAGACCAGACTGAGGGCCACGATCACCACGCCCATCAGCACAAGGGCGCCTTGGAAGTCGGCCGTCAGGAGGCCGTCGGCGGCCGTCCCCGCGGCGTAGCCCTGCACGGCCACCATGCGCGGGATCGCGTCGATCGCCTCGCGCACGACGCGCGGGATCACGAGCCCGAACAGCGACGACACGAACGCGCACAGCAGGCCCGGCCCGGCGAGCCAGCGGTAGCGCCAGAGGTCGGCGTTGAGACGGCGAAGCGGGGAGGCCATGCGGGGAACCTACGGGCCGAGGGTCGGCCTCGCTCCCAAACGCCGGGCACCGCCTCGGGGTCCCCGCCCCGGGCAGGCCCTTTCACAACGCCGCCTCGGGGATGAGGCGGCGAAGCCTGGACGACGGACCGCAGACCAAAGCCGCGGTGTCCGCCTTGGGGCCAACGTTCTCGGTGTCTACGACTCTCCTCCCCCCAGCGGGGGCAGGGCCGTTACGTTCTCACCCTGCGGCTCTCCTCCACCCACAGAGTCATCCCCGCGAACGCGGGGATCCATGCGAGGGTGGCCAGAATCGACGCCGTATGGATTCCCGCCTGCGCGGGAATGACTGAGTTTTGGAGGTTGGCAGCAGAACTTTGCAGCCCTGCCCCAGCGGGGGGAGGTCGGGACGGGGGCGACGAATCGACCGCCGCGCCCGCCCCCGAGGCGGGACGAGAGCCAGAGAGGAGGCGGTGAGACCGGGAGGTCGCCTCCGATCAGCTAAGCACGACCCTAGACCGCCTCGGAGAGGACCTCGACCGCCTCCTGCGTCTCGGCGAGCGCGCGCCCGAGGTGCGCCTCCGCCTCGACGCCCTGGCGGGCCGATCGCTCGACCATGTCCCAGCGCCCTGCCAGGGCGGCGAGTCCGATGTTGGACGCGCTCCCCTTCAGCGCGTGCGCGGCCGCCGCGAGGGCGCCGGTG
This sequence comes from Bacteroidota bacterium, assembly GCA_039024395.1. GTDB lineage: Bacteria > Bacteroidota > Rhodothermia > Rhodothermales > Rubricoccaceae > Rubrivirga. The sequence continues at coordinate 2,738 of JBCCQJ010000290.1, forward strand.
TCGTGCACCGAGGCGGCCGCCTCGGCATCGTCTGTGGCCTGCCGCGCGGTTGCCGCGAACGTCTCGACCAGGTCGACGACGAACTCGGGGTCGTCCTCGCCGAGGAGCGAGCGGACGTGCGCCTGGACGTGAGAGAGCAAATCGGGGAGCGTGGTCATGGGCCTGGAGACTGTCCCTCCGTATCGGTCCGCGGCCGCAGGAGTTAACCCTCGAATCCAGCACGAGAGCGACCGTCGCGACGCCCTACACGTCCAGGACGTCGACCTCCGCGTGCACGCGGTCTTTCGGGATCAGCGCGGGCCAGTAGGCGATCACCTCGCTCGGGCGCGGGCGGCCGCCGGCGAACCCGGTGACGGCGCTCGGGCCGGTGAGGATCAGCGGGGCGATCTCGCGCCCGAACTGCTCGACGGCCCCCTTGTCCTGGCCGCGCACCGACACGCGGAGCTGGACCTCGTCGAGGTCGGCCTCGCGGAGGGCATCCGCCTCGGGGCGCTCCGAGAGCGCGCCCGCGCCGACGATCTCCGTCCGCACCTCGTCGAACGCGAGTCCCAGCGCCCCGAGGCGGTCGCGGAGGACCTGGGCCGCCGCGCGGGCCTTCGCCGCCGCCTCGGGCCAGGCGTAGACGAGCGTCGAGGTCGCCTTCCAGCCGTCGGCGTAGGCGGCCGAGACCTTCAAGAACTCGGTGTCTTCGACGCCCCGGATGCCGCTGACGTGGACGCGGTCGCCGCCCCGGTCGTCGAGGCGGATGCTCGTGAAGTCGGCGATCACGTCGGGCGTGATGTAGTCGGTCGGGTCGCCGATCTCGTAGAGGAGCTGCTCGGCGACGGTCCCGCGGCTGACCAGCCCGCCGGTGCCCTGGTGCTTGGTGACCACGAACGTGCCGTCGGCCGCCACCTCGGCGATGGGGAACCCGATGTGTGCCATGTCGGGCACGGCGCGCCAGTCGGTGAAGTTGCCGCCCGACGACTGCGCCCCACACTCGAGGATGTGGCCGGCGACGGTGCCGGCGGCCATCTTGTCCCAGTCGTCCCAGGCCCACCCGAAGCGGTGGACGAGCGGCGCGAGCGTGAGGCCGGTGTCGGTCGTGCGCCCGGTGACCACGATGTCGGCCCCCTGCGCGAGCGCCTCGGCGATGGGCCGCGCGCCGAGGTAGGCGTTCGCGCTCACGACGCGGTCGCGGACGGTCGAGAGCGGCGCGCCCGTCTCCATGTGCTCCAGCGCCACGCCGTCGGCGATCAGGTCGTCGAGGCGGTCGAGGAGGTCTTCGCCGGTCACCACGGCTACCTTCAGGCCGGTCGCGCCGCGCGCGCGGGCGCCGGCGACGATGGCCTCGGCGCACGCCTCGGGGTTCACGCCGCCGGCGTTCGAGATGATCTTGAAGCCCTTCTCGCGGACGTCCGGCGCCAGCTCGGTGCAGACCTCGACGAAGTCGCGGGCGTACCCCTTGGCCGGGTCGCGGAGCTTCTGCTTCTGGAGGATCGACATGGTCACCTCGGCGAGGTAGTCCATCACGAGGACGTCGATCGGGCCGAGGCGCGCCTGGTCGATGGGCGCGCGCTGGAGGTCGCCCCAGAAGCCCTGGCCAGAGGCGATGCGGAGAGTGTCGGACATGGGTCGGGAGAGGGCGGCCCGATGCGTCTCGGAACCGCTCCCGGAAGCTACCGACCCCGCCTCGGGGCCAGAGCGAAGACCGCGCAGACCCCGAGGCGGCCAGAGCGGTGCCCGTTTGATCGTCGGCTGCCCGCCCTCCCCGTCGCCTCCTCAAGCTCCCTTTTCCTGCTCGGTGGAATGGGGGGAAGGGCAGGAACGGAGGGAGGGTCGCCCCACAGGCACCCCGTTCTCCGCACCCACCTGGCGAGGGCGCTACAGCGGCCGCACGCGGACGGAGTCCAGCACCACGCGCGACACCTCGAACGTCTCCCCCGCCGCGTGGGCCTCGGCGAACCGGTCGAGCGCGCCCACCGAGTCGGCCGTCAGGTTGATCCAGTCCTGGAACACGACGCCGCCCGCCTCGGTGGCGCCGAGCGGGATGCGGAAGCGGGTGCCCGTCTCGGTCCGCGCGGTGTCGCCCGGCGTGGGCGCGTAGGTGTAGGCGTAGCGGTCGATGCGGCCGTCGTCGCGGCGGAGCCAGTACACGTAGCGGTCCTCGAAGTCGGCCCCGCCGCCCGCCTCGACGAACGTGACCTCGACCCGGTCAAGCACCGTGCTGGCGACGGTGTCGGGGGCCAGCGCGCGGGCGCGGACGGCCGGGTCGTCGAGCGGAGCGGGCAGGAGCGCGAAGTAGGCGACCGAGTTGACCGCCGTGGCGAGGCGCCCGGCCTCGTCGGCCGCGAGCGGCGCTTCCTCGCCCCCGATGAACCGATGAACGCCGTCGTTGTCGACCACCTCCTCGACGGTGCGGCCCTGCTCGTCGGTGATTGTCCGGGCGTAGCGGAACCATCCGGCGTCGCGCCGGAGCACGAACGGCGTGCCCCGGAACGAGAACGTCACCTCGGCCGCCCCGAGGCGGTCGGAGCCGTGGGCCGCGCGGGCGCGTTCGAGGAGGGCCAGCGCCTCGGGGTCGCCCTGGGCGCCCGGCCGCGGCGCCTCGCACGCGGCGAGGGCCAGGAGGCTGACGAGGACGGCGAGGGACGGAAGGCGCACGGTGCGGAGGGAAGGTGCGGCCGCCTCGGAGACGGCGCAGGGCAAACCGGGATCAGCCGCAGGATAGGCTGAGAGGG
>JBCCQJ010000291.1:0-5441 GCA_039024395.1 Bacteroidota bacterium
CGCGCAGTTCGGGCAGTACCGGCTCCTCTACCTGACGCCCGAGCGCCTCCAGACCGAGACGTTCCAGGCGCGGGCACCACTCCTCGGGGTGGCCTTGCTGGCCGTCGACGAGGCGCACTGCATCTCCGAGTGGGGGCACGACTTCCGCCCCGCCTACCGCCGCCTCGGGGAGGCGCGGTCGCACCTCGCCACCGAGGCGGGCGATCCGACGCCCGTGGTGGCCGTCACGGCGACCGCGACGCCGCAGGTGCGCCGCGACATCGTCGAGCAGCTCGCCCTGCGCGACCCGACCGTGGTCGTCCGCGGGTTCGACCGCCCGAACCTCGTGTGGAGCGTTCACCACGTCCAGGATCCCGGGAAGCAGGCGCTCGACGTGTTCCGGAGCGTGCCGGGCGCGGGCCTGCTGTACTCCGGAACGCGGCGGGCGACGGAAGCCTGGGCCGCGCGCCTCACCGAGGCGGGCATCGCAGCCGAGGCGTACCACGCCGGCCTCGACGCCGAGCGCCGGGAGGCCACGCTGCGTCGCTGGCTGGCCGACGAGACGCGCGTGATCGCGGCCACGAGCGCCTTCGGCATGGGCATCGACAAGCCGGACGTCCGCGCGGTCGTCCACACGGCGCTCCCGCTCACGCTCGAGGCGTACTACCAGGAGGCCGGCCGCGGCGGCCGAGATGGGCGCCGCGCCTACGCCGCCCTCGTCCTCGGCCCCGACGCCGAGCGGCTGCCGCGACACCTGATCGAGAGCGCGCACGTGACGCCCGCCGACGTGCAGGCGGTCTACGACGCGGTCGGCAGCCTCGCCCAGGTCGCCGTTGGGTCGCAGCCGGAGGACCCGGTTCGACTCGACGTCGCACGCATCGAGGCGGTGTCCCAGCGGGCCCCGTCGGTCGTCCGCACCGCGCTCGACCGCCTCGCCGAGGCAGGCGCCTGGACCGTGCGGGAGGGCCGCGAGGGCGAACGGAGCGTTCGGCTGATGGCGGGCGTCGGCAGCGCGCAGGCGGCGGGCGAGTCCGTGGCCGTGCGCGAGTTCCTGCGCGATCTGAGCCGCGAGGTCGGCGTTGGCGGCGCCTGGACGACGATCCGCCTCGACCGCCTGGCACCGCGCCTCGGGCTCTCGGCCAACCGCCTCGGGGCCGGCCTCGACTACCTCGCGGCCCGGCATCTCGTCGACGTGCTCGACGCCGAGGCCGGCGTCCAGCTCGACTGGCTCCAGCCGCGTGCCCGCCGCGCGCCCGTCGAGGCGGCGGCCCTCGACCGGACCCGCCGCACGGCCCAGGCGCGCCTCGCCGACGTGCTGGCGTACGCGAGCGCGGTCGGGTGCCGCCGGCAGCACCTGCTGGCCTACTTCGGCGAGCCGTCGCCGCCTCGGTGCGGGCGCTGCGACGTGTGCCTCGGGCGCCACCGGCCCGAGGCGCTCACGCCCGACGACGAGGCCGACCTCCGGCGCCTCCTCGACGCGGTGGCGCGCGGTGAGTCGGCTGCCGGACCCACGGCCCCGAGGCGGGAGCGCACGCTCGCCGACTGGCTCGTCGGCGAGGGCTACCTCCGCCTCGATGATCCGCTCGCGGTGCGGTTCTCGCTCACCCCGAAGGGCCAGCGCCACCTCGCGGGCCGCCGCGTCAGCGCGTGACCACGAGGCGGCGGCCGGTCCGGAAGTCGTCGCCGGTCACGCGGAGGATGTAGACCGCGGCCGGAAGGCCCTCGGTGTCGACCTCGAGGACGACCTCCTGCCCGGCAGGCGCCTGCCCGTCGAAGACACGCCTCACGAGGCGGCCGGCGATGTCGTAGAGGTCGGCCCGGACGGGCTGGCCCGTCGCGACGCGCAGCGTCAGCCGCGCCCCCGAGGCGGTCGGGTTGGGGACCGGCTCCGAGAGAGAGGCCGCCGTCGTGCCGGGGCCGTCGCCGTCGGCGAGGGCGACGAGGCTCGTCGGGCGGAGGACGAAGAGCCCGTTGTCTCCGTCGTTGGCGATCACGAGGCCGCTCTCGAAGAACGGGTAGTTGCTCCACTGGCCGTTGAACGAGGCCGCGTCGCGGGCGGGGAACGTGTCGAAGAAGGCGATCTCCTCCAGCGAGCCCGTCTCGATGCCCGTCAGGTCGAGGATGCGGAGGCCGGTCTCGTAGTTGCTCTCGAAGGCGTAGCGGCTCCGGATGTAGAGGTTGTGGTCGATCGACGTGAGGCCCGAGTCGTAGGCGAAGCTGAACTCGGGGTCGTCGAGATCCTCCACGTCCAGGACAATCGTCCGCTGCATCATGCCGGGGTTGTTGCGCTCGTCCAACTCGTCGTTGGCGAGGAAGAACCGCTGGTCCCCGGTCAGCCAGCCCTGGTGGGTGTAGGAGTCGTTCGGGTACTCGGCCTGGGAGAGGACCCGGACGTTGCCCTTGTCGGTGACGTCGAAGATGGTGACGACGTCCTCGTTCGAGGCGAAGCAGATCTCCCGCCCGGAGTGGTCGGTGTCGGGACCGTTGTAGATCACGCACTGGGCGTCGTGCGTGTAGCCCGGCGACCGCGGCCCGGTCTCCAGGAGGACGTCCGAGAAGCACGCCGCGAACGTGGGCTCCTGCGGGGTCCGGATGTCGACCGCGTGGAAGCCACGGGGATTGCACGAGGACGGAAGCCCCTGGCCGCTCGTGACGCCCGACCCCACGGCGTAGGCGAACCCGGTCGCCTCGTTGATGACGATGTTGTGGGCCGACCCGAAGCCGGTGTACCGCGCGTCGACGTCGAAGGTCACCGGCGGGGAGGTGACGTCGCGGAGGCGCGTCAGGTCGAAGACCTGCATCCCGTGACCTGGGGAGTTGTCGGCGACGACGAACGCGTGGTTGGCGTAGACCTTGACGTCGCGCCAGACGCTGGCCGGCGCCGCCGCCGGCAGCTTCCCGATCAGCACGGGCGTCGTGGGCGTGGAGAGGTCGACGAACCCGACGCCGTTCTGCGTTCCCACGAGCGCATACTCGGTGCCGGTCTCGGGGTCGGTCCAGCCCCAAAGGTCGTTGTTCTCGTTGGCCGCCGGCGAGCCCGGGGTGGCGATGGACGCGACCGGGAGGTGGCCCACGAAGTCGACGTCCTTGCACGGGAAGACGCCGACGCCGGGCACCGAGGCCTGGCCGTTCTGGCACGGGATCTCCTGCCCCGAGGCGGGCAGTGCGAGGAGGAGGGCGAAGAGGGGGACGACGTGGCGCATGGGGCAGGAAGGGGGGAGACCCGGATGGTACGACACACGTCGGGGGGCTCCGAGTCCATCAGAGCCCCCCGACGAGAATGGAACGCGACCGTCGCGCTTAGTTCGGCTCGACCGTCGGCCGGAGGACGAACAGGCCGTTGTTCGAGTCGCTGGCGACCACCATCCCGCTGCCGAAGTACGGGTAGTTGCTCCACTGACCGCCAAAGCCGATCTCCGTGCCCTGGGGGTAGGTGTCGAAGTGGGCCACCTCGGTGAGCACGCCGCTGGCGGCGTCCGACACGTCGAGGATGCGCAGGCCCGACTGGTAGTTGCTCTGGTAGGTCAGGTTGCCTCGGATGTAGAGGTTGTGGTCGATCGTCTCCATCCCCGAGTCGTAGGCGCCGACGTACTCCGGCTCGTCGAGGTCGGTGACGTCGAAGATGAGCGTCCGCTGCGTCGAGACGTTGCCGTTCTGCTCGTCGAGCTCGTCGTTGGCGAGGATGATCGTCTGGTCCTCGGTGAACCAGTTCTGGTGCGTGTAGGCGTCGCCGGGGTAGGCGGCCATCGAGATCACCCGCACGTCCTCCTTGTCGGTGACGTCGAAGAGAGTCACGACGTCCTCGTTGGAGGCGACGCAGATCTCCCGGCCCGAGTAGTCCGCGTCGGGACCGGTGTAGATCACGCACTGGGCGTCGTGCGTGTAGCCCGGCGACGAGACGGGGCTCGTGTCCTTCGAGGCGTCCGAGAAGCACCCGGCGAAGGTCGGGTTGAGCGGATCCTGGATGTTGATGGTGTGGAAGCCCGGCGCGCCGCACTCCGGCGGGAGGTCGGCGTCGCCGATCCCGTAGCCGACGGCGTAGGCGAAGCCGGTCTCCTCGTTGATCACGATGTTGTGGACGTTCGTGACGGCGTCGTAGTGGGCGTCCGCCTCGAAGACCCGGTCGGCGTCCTCGGTGAGGCCGCGCAGGCGGGCCAGGTCGAAGACCTGCATCCCGTGGTCCCGCGCCTCGCTGACGATGAACGCGTGGTCCTGGTAGACCTTGATGTCGCGCCAGACGGTCGCGACCGTGTGCGTCGGCAGCTTGCCGAGCAGGAGCGGGGCCATCGGCGTCGAGATGTCGACGAACATGGTGCCGTTGTCGAGCCCGACGAGGGCGTACTCCTTGCCGGTGTCGGGGTCGGTCCACCCCCAGATGTCGTTGAGCTGGCGGGCGTCGAACTGCTCGAGCGGGACGAAGGCGACGAGGTCGACGTTCGAGCAGTCGAAGCCTCCGAGGCCGGCGTCACCTTCGGGCAGTGTGGCGGTGCCGTTCTCGCAGCGCGCAGCGACGTCGTCACCCGAGGGCGCGGGCATCGCGACCTCGGTGGGTGCCTCGGAGGGAGTGGCTGCCGGCATCGTGCTCGAACAGCCGGTGACGAAGACGCCGAGCGCGAGCACGACGCCGAGGAGGGGCAAGCGGTTCATGGTCAAAGGGTGATTGGGCAAGGAAAGCGGTGCGGTTACGCAGATGGTACGACCGAACTGACGCGCTCGAAGCGATTCTGGTCCCGATCCTTGCGAACGTCGTGGGGATCGAAGACGCGGCCGTTCATCGCAACGTAGGCACCGGGTGCTAAAGTTTGCACGGCGGCGGCTGCAAAACCCACGTTGAATTCGGCGTCGGTGGCCTTAAAGCGGGCTGGAGAGAGCGAGCCGACGAAGACGACGGTCGTCTCGGAGTCGCCCGCCTCGGCGAGAGCGTCCGCAACGACGCGAGCCGTCTCGGCCATGGTGTCGGTCCCATGCGTGACGAGGATCCGGGTGTGGGGGCACTCGACCACCCGGCGCGCGAGGGCCGTGCGGTCCGCCTCGGTGAGGTCGAGGCTGTCCTTTCGAAACAGGACGTCGACGTCGAACGAGAACGTAACGTCGGCCTCCTGGAACAGGTCCCCGATCTGAGGTTCGCCGATCTCGTAGGCGCTCTTGGCGTCGTAGTACACCTTGTCGATCGTGCCGCCGGTCGTGAACACCTGGATGTGCATGGCTAGAGTCAGTAGGGCAGTGGTTCAGTGCGCCAGTGGGTCAGACATGCCCTTTTCCCGGACGCTGTGACGAGTTCCAGCGAGATGCGTGCACCGCGCCTCAGCGCAATTTCCTCCAGGGCGTGTGGACAATCACCCAGATCGGCTCTCACGGGCCAGATTCCGCCTTCGCGGCGTCGCGCTCGTCGTCCGGGGCTCCGGCCCCGCACTCCTTGCGCTCCTTGCGAGGTCGAAATCGTGACCTCGCGGGAGCCTGAC
>JBCCQJ010000292.1:0-5426 GCA_039024395.1 Bacteroidota bacterium
CTCCATTCCTCCATTCCTCCATTCCTCCATTCCTCCATTCCTCCATTCCTCCATTCCTCCATTCCTCCATTCCTCCATTCCTCTGCCTCGGGGACGGTTCAAGGCCGAACCGTGGGCGCTGGGGTAGGCCCGAGGCGGTCTGCGGTCCGTCCGGATCCTCGGCGCCTCGGGGCGGTTCGCGGCCGCCGGAGACCCGATCCGCTGCCTGATGCTCGACCTCCCCGACGACGTCGTCCCGCCCCTCGCTGCCCTCATCGAGGCGGCGCTCGCCGAAGACCTGCGTGAGACCGGCGACGTCACCACCGAGGCGACGATCCCCGAGGGCACCCGCGCGACGGCCCGGTTCCTCCTCAAGGAGGACGGCGTCGTCGCTGGGTTGGCCGTGGCCGAGCGCGTGTTCGCCGCCGTCGACCCCGAGGTGGCGGTCGCGTGGACGGCGGCCGACGGCGACCGCCTCGGAGCGGGAACCGTGTTCGGGACCGTCGAGGGCCGCGCGCGGTCGATCCTGGTGGCCGAGCGGCTCGCGCTCAACCTGATGCAGCGGATGGGGGGCGTCGCGTCCGCCTCGGCGCGCATGGCCGAGGCGGCGGCGCCGGCGACCGTCCTCGACACGCGCAAGACGGCGCCCGGGCTGCGGATGCTCGACAAGTGGGCGGTCCGCCTCGGGGGCGCCGCCAACCACCGGATCGGGCTCTTCGACATGGTGCTGGTCAAGGACAACCACATCGCCGCCGCCGGCGGCGTGCGGGCCGCCCTCGAGGCGGTCGACCGCCACCTCGCGGCACGCGCCCTCAACGTGCCGGTCGAGATCGAGGCGCGGACGCTGGACGAGGTCGACGCCGTCCTCGCGGCCCACGCCGACGGCCTTCGCGTCGACCGCGTACTCCTCGACAACATGGCGCGCCGCACCGAGGCGGGGCTCGACGTGTCGATGCTGGAGGCCGCCGTCGAGCGGATCGGCGGGCGGCTCCAGACGGAGGCCTCGGGCAACGTGACCCTCGACACCGTGGCCGCCATCGCCGCAACGAGCGTCGACTTCATCTCGTCGGGTGCGCTCACGCACTCGGTCCGCGCCCTCGATGTGTCTCTGAAGATCGACCTGGCCGCGTCGTAGACTTCGGGAAGCTGTTCGGGTCCACGCTTCCGGGCTCCGAGCGGCTGCGATCCCGCCTATGCGGCGTCGCCCTCCATCGCGCCCGCCCCGTTCGGGCGGGGCTAGCGGACCCGGCCGAGGTCCGGCCGGCTACGGCTGCTTCGGCCTCCTGGCCTGAGCATGATCTCGCTCGCTCTCGCCTGTCGAAACCGAAACCCGAACATCTTCCAGGGCTCTCCGCCTCGGTGTCCCATGCGCATTGCCTTCGTGCTCACGGTCCTTCTCTCCGCCTCGGTGGCGGCCCAGACGCCCTGGGACACGCCCGAGGGCGCGGCGGCAGCCCGCGTTGCATCTGCCACGGCGGACGACGGCGTCTCGGAGTCGCTCGGGTGGTCGTGGTCGCCCGACCCGCGCTGGATCGAGGGCGTCGGCTTCCGGCTCGACGCCTTCGACGGCGGCCTCGCGTTCGGCGACCGCTTCCTCGGCTCGACGGTCCCCAACCGCGAGGCGCCGCCCGTCGAGATCGTGTTCGACCGCTTCACCCAGACGACGGCGCCCGTCTTCGAGCGCCAGGCGAGCTACGTCCACGCCGGGCAGGGCGTCTTTCGCGGCGCGGCCTACGACGTCTCCGACCCGACCTCCCCGAGGCGGCTCAACGTCGCCATCACGCAGGACGCGAACGCCCAGACGGGCGACCTCGTCTGGAACCCCGATGACTCTCAGCTCGGTGCCCGCGAGTACCTGATCGTGCTCGCCAGCACCTACACCGGCGACGTCTCGGCCTACGCCGACGCGAACGCGTTCCAGCTCGACGCCCTCTACGCACTGGCTGCGCGCGAGGTCGCCGGGCGCGCCCTCTACGAGACGACGGCGACGCTCGCCGTCACGCCGGAGCCAATCCGCGAGGTCCGCGCGACGGCCGTCGCCAACGGCACCCTCGAGGTGGACTGGACGGCCACGTCGGAAGGCACGAGCGTCGTCGTCTCCGAGGCCGGGAGCGCCAGCGCGCTCGCCACCGCGGCCCCCGAGGCGGGCGGGGTCCGCATCGAGGGCCTCGACCGGAGCCGGGCGTACGACCTGACGGTCGAGCTGCGGCGCGACGACGGCTCGGTCGTCGGCAGCCGGACCGCCTCGGCGCAGCCGGCGGTGTCGCTGGGCGTGGCGGCGGTGTCGTCGCTCGACCCCGGTCGGGAGGGGACCAGCACGTACGGCGACACGTGGGGCTACGTCGCGCCCGACGGCACCGAGTACGGCCTGCTGGCCGCGCGCGGCGGCGGCCTGAGCGTGATCGACGTCAGCGGGGCGCCCGCCGCGCCGCCGGTCGAGGTGGGCTTCGTGCCGACCGCCTCGGGGGCGCAGGACTCGAAGGACGTCAAGACGTACGGGCGCTACGCGTACCTCGTCAACGAGGTGGGGCCGGTCCAGATCATCGACCTCGCCGACCCGGCGAACCCGGTCGAGGTAGGGCAGCTGAGCGTCCAGCCGAACGCATCGAACGGCGGCTCGCACAACCTCCTCGTCGCCAACGACCACCTGTGGGTCGTCGGCGGACGCAACAACGGGACGGCCGGCGTCCGCGTCTACGCCCTCGCCGACCCCACCGCGCCGGCCTACGTGGGCGAGTACCAGGTGCCCGACGGCATCAGCTACTACCACGACTTCGAGGTGCGGGGCACGCTCGCGCTCGGCGCGCGGATCTACGGCGGCGAGGGCGTCGACGTGCTCGACGTGCGCGACCCGGCCGACATCCGCCTCGTGAGCACGTTCACCTACCCCGGCGCGGGCGCGCACAACACGTGCATGACCGAGGACGGCAGCCACGTGTTCGTGGGCGACGAGATCGGCTCGGCGGGCAACTGGATGCGCACGTTCGACCTCCGCGACCTCGACAACGTCGAGCTGGTGAACGAGATCGTGGTCGCCCCCGAGGCGATCGTCCACAACTGCTACGTCCGCGGCAACCTGCTCTTCGCGGCGCACTACACCGAGGGGCTGCGCGTGTTCGACGTGAGCGCCCCTGCGGCGCCGGTCGAGGTCGCCTTCTACGACACGTATCAACCCGCCGACGTCGGCTTCAGCGGCGCGTGGACGGCCTACCCGTACCTGCCCTCGGGCAAGGTGCTCGTGTCAGACATGCAGTCGGGCCTCTGGGTGGTCGAGCTGGAGGCGCAGGTCGTGGCCGACGAGCCCGCCCCCGAGGCGGCGCCCGCGCTGACGGTCGCCCCCAACCCGCTCGGCGCCTCCGCCTCGGTGCAGTTCGCCCTCCCCGAGGCGGCCGACGTGCGCCTCACCGTGCTCGACGTGCGGGGCCGCGAGGTGGCCGTGCTCGCCGACGGGCCGCGCGCGGCGGGTGCACACACGGTGGGCCTCGACGGACGCGGCCTGCCGGCGGGCGTCTACCTCGTCCGCCTCGGGGTGAATGGGCGCACGGCAGCGACGGCGCGCGCGACGGTCGTGCGGTAGAGGACGACGGACCGCCTCGGGGAGGGACCACGGACCGCCTCGTGGAGGGACCGCCGACGACGGACCGCGGACCGCCGCCCCAACGCTCGGGTCGGGCGGTAACGCCTCGGGGCCGACCGCCTCGGTGATTTTCTCTCCTCCCCCCAGCGGGGGGAGGCTGGGAGGGGGGTGACACATCGACCTCCACGCTCGACCCCGAGGCGGGAGGCCCCTCACCATGTCTCCCGAGGGAGAGGGGACTCCGCTTCCAATGCCGCACCAGGCCCCGAGGCGGCGGTCGTCCGTCTGTGGTCGGACCCCTCCGAGGCGGCTGGCCGTCGTCCGCGGTCCGCCGTCCGTGGTCCTAAATGTGGCGGACCTTGCGCGCCGGCGGGGCCTGCCGGCTGGGCAGCGTCGCCGGGTCGACGATCTCGAAGGCGACGCGGTGGACGCCGCGCTGGCGCATCCGGAGGCGGTCGGCGGCGGCGCCCGAGAGGTCGAGCTGGCGGCCGCGGATGAACGGCCCGCGGTCGTTGACGCGCACGAGCACGCGGCGCCCGTTGTGCGTCGACGTCACGCGCAGGAGCGTCCCGAACGGGAGCGAACGGTGGGCGACCGTGAGGGCCTGGTGGTGATCGTACCGCTCGCCGTTGGCGGTCTGGAGGCCGTGGAGCGAGGGGTGGTAGTAGCTCGCGACCCCGAGGCGGGCGTCCACGCGAGCCTCGGCGCGGAGGCCGCCGGGCGCGATCGGCCCCGACTGCTGGGCGACGACCGGGATCGTCAGGGCGGCGAGGCCGAGGGTCAGAAACAGACGCTTCACACAGGAGGCGGGGGGTGAGACAGCCGAACCGGTCGCGTCTGCGAGAGGGCGCCCGGGGGGGGATGCGGCGCAAGAATAGGGGGCCAGGCCATGCGCTCGGCGCCAGCCGCCCGGCCTCGCCGACTCTTGAACGGGCCTCCACCGCTCCTTCCCGAAACCGCCTCGGAGGCTGCACAGACGAGGGGTCAGCGCCCCCAGGCGTCTATCTTTTGGCGCCTCGCCGCTGCTCCATTGGCCTCCCTCCTGCTCGTCGTCGCCCTCAGCTACCTCCTCGGGGCCGTCCCGTTCAGCCTCGTCGTGGGCCGCGCGATGGGGGTCGACCTCCGGCAGCACGGGAGCGGGAACGCGGGCGCCACGAACGCCCTCCGCGTGCTCGGCAAAGGGACGGGCCTGCTGGTGTTCCTGCTCGACTTTGCGAAGGGGCTCACCGCCGTCCTCCTCCTCTCCCGCCTCGCCGACGTGCCGGCGCTCACCGAGGCGGGCGTGCTGGGCTCGCGGCCCGAGCTGGTGGCGGCGTGGGTGGCGACGATCGCCGGCGCCTCGGCCATGATCGGGCACGTGGTAACGATCTGGGGGCGGCTGTTTTTCGGATCGTTCAAGGGCGGCAAGGGCGTGGCGACGGGCGCCGGGATGCTGACCGGGCTGGCGCCGATCGCGGTCGGAATCGCGCTGGTCATCTTCATCGGCGTGATGACGGCGACGCGCTACGTGTCGCTGAGCTCGATCCTGGCCGCAGTCTCGCTGCCGGTCGTGCTCGTCGCGATGCACCTCCTCGGGGCCGAGAGCCCGCCGCCGGTGTGGGTGTTTGGCATCGTTGTGCCCGCGTTCATCGTGTGGACGCACCGGGCCAACGTGCGCCGGCTCCTCGACGGGACCGAGTCGAAGATGGGATCGACGAAGGCGTAGGGAATCAAACTCAGGGCTTAGCCGATGGGGCTGACCTAGCTAAGCGTCCAGTGGCGGAGGGTTTTCAGCAGCTCGCGAGGGCTCCCGTAGTTGAAGCGCCATTCGCATTCCTTCAGAAACAACTCAAAATGGACCTTCGGCACCCCATTGTACTTCCGCAGGTGC
>JBCCQJ010000293.1:0-5401 GCA_039024395.1 Bacteroidota bacterium
CCCCGCCCCCCCCCCCCCCACGAATCGACCACCTCGGCACCCATCGTCCCCCGCCCCCGAGGCGGCGCTGCTTCGGACAGGCTTCGACCCCGAGGCGGTGCTCGGCGGGTTCGCCCTCCCCCCAGCCCCCTCCCGCTGGGAGGGGGAGATCTCAAGAGTGAGCGTCCAGCTTGTCCTCGAGGCGGCGGTCTGCGGTCGGCCGTCGGCGGTCGGCGGTCGGCCCCTCAGAAATCGCCGGCCCGGCTACGCGATGCCTCCGAGGCGGGCCTCGAGGTCCTTCCAGTAGCGGCGGCTCGCGCGCAGCTCCGTCCCGTCGCGCAGGAACACGCGGGCGTCGCCGGCCGCCGTCAGCCGCACGTCGCGCACGCGGTCGACGTGGACCACCGTCGAGCGGTGGATGCGGACGAACCGCCGCGCGTCGAGGCGCTCGGCCAGCCCGGCCAGCGTCTCGCGCATCAGGTGCGTCCGCGGCCCGACGTGGAGCGCCACGTAGTCGCCGGCGGCCTCGGCCCAGTCGACCGCCTCGGTGCGGACGACCGACAGCTTAGTGCCCTCCCGGACGAGCAGCCGGTCGGCCGCCTCGGGCGCCGGCCCCGAGGCGGCGTCGAGGAGGTGACGGAGGCGGTCGGTGAGGGCGTCCGCCTCGGCGCTCCGGGTCGCGGCGGCGAGCGCCCGGGCGCGGTCGAGCGCGCGCGCGAACCGGTCGTCGTCGTACGGCTTGACGAGGTAGTCGACCGCCGACGCCTCGAACGCCCGCAGCGCGTGCTGGTCGTAGGCGGTCACGAAGACCGTCGCCGGCATCGCCTCCGGCCCGACCGTCTCGACGACCCCGAACCCGTCGAGGTGCGGCATCTGGACGTCGAGGAACACCACGTCGGGCCGGTGCTCACGGATCGCCTCGACAGCGGCCCGGCCGTCGGCGGCCTCCCACCGCAGGTCCACGTCGGGCACGTCGTCGAGGAGGAGGCGGAGCACGTCGCGGGCGAGCGGCTCGTCGTCGGCGATCAGGGCGCGGAGCGGGGCCATCACGAGGTCCGGTGGGGGAGGTCGACGCGGGCGATGGCGCCCCGGCCGTCGGGACCGGCGTCGAGCGCGAGTGAGGCGTCGCCGTCGTAGAGCGCGTCGAGGCGGCCGCGCACGTTCGCCAGGCCGACGCCGGTCGAGGGCAGCCGGCCGAGACCCGTTCCGCTCACAGGCACGCCGTTCGGCCCCGGCCCGTCGTCCTCGACCCCGAGGCGGAGCCGGTCGCCCTCGATGCGCGCCCAGACGGCGATGCGCGCCGCCTCGGAGTGGGACGCGACGCCGTACTTGACCGCGTTCTCGACCAGCGGCTGGAGCGTCCACGGCGGCACGAGCGCCTGCCGCGCCGCCTCGGGGACGTCCCACGCCACCTCGAGGCGGTCGCCGACCCGCGCCTGCTCGATCGCCAGGTACTGCTCAAGCACGTCGACCTCGCGGGCGAGCGGCACCTCGGCCGCCCCGTCCGACTCGAGGCTCGACCGCAGCAGGTCGCCGATCTGGCGGAGCATCGTCACCGCCCGGTCGCCGTCGCCGGTCCGCACCGTCGCGCCGACCGTGTGGAGGGCGTTGAAGAGGAAGTGGGGGCGGACCTGCATCCGCAGCGCGCGCAGCTCCGCCTCGGCGAGGGCCGCCTGGAGCCGGGCCTCGCGGGCGTCGCGGTCGCGGGCGCGGGCGAGCGCCAAGAGCGCCCACGTCGCGGCGACGACCAGCCCGAACGCCACCACGTTGACGTGGAAGCGGAGCGCGTAGTGCGTCTCGAACGTGCCCCACGTCCAGTCGCTCGGCAACCCCCCGAGGCGGAACGCGGCCACGTTGCCGAGGGCGTGCGCGGCGAGGGCCAGCGCCCCGCCGGCGACGAGCGCCGCCACGATCTGCCACGACGGCGCGCGGCCGGGCACGAACCGCGCGGCGAGCGCCACGACGGCCGGCGTCAGGACCGCCCACAGCACCCAGTTGGGGAGGGTCGTCCACATCGCGGTCGACCAGTCGACGGCCTGGCCGGCGAGCGTCTGCTCGATCGAGATCTGCCCGAGCGCGATCGCCGCCGGCACGGCCCAGAGCGCCGCCACGACGGCGGCCGTTCGCGTGTGCGGCCACGAGGCGGGCACCACGCGCGGTCGCGCAGGGGCTGTGAGGGTCTGGGCAGGAAACGCCATGCCGTGCGGATGCTCGGCGACGCCCCGCGGTTCCGCCTACGCCGTCGACGCGGGAACGGCCTAGGCCGGGGCGGCCTCCTCAGTGACGCGCACGTCGGTCAGCGGCCCGTGGATGTCGATGGCCGCCTCGAAGCGGGCGCTCGCCTGAAGGACGCGGCGCGCGTACGAGGCCTCGTCGTCGGTGCGGAGCACGAGGTCGAGGACGACGGCCGCGATGGAGAGCGGGACGAAGAGGGCCGCCGCGAAGCCGGCGATCCAGATCTTCAGGTTGTACGTGACGACGTCGGAGACGAGAGCGGACGAGGAGGGGCGCACGGAAGACGGGCGAGCGAAAGGCGCCCTACGGCCCGCCTCGGGGCCGAGTTACGCCCCGTCGCCCGAGGGCATCGGCGCGTGCCGCTCCGCCTCGGGGCCGAGGATGCGGAACCAGGGCGTGTAGCGCTCGGGGCGGGCGCGGAGGTCGGCCCGGAGGGCGTCGGCGTCGATCCACTCCCACCCCGACACCTCGGCGTCGGCGGGGACCGGCTCGCCCTCGAAGTGGCCCACGAAGACGTGGTCCAGCTCGTGCTCGACGAGAGGCTCGGGGCCGGGCAGCTCGGCGCGGTAGACGCGCGTGAACGCGGGCTGGAGCAGGCAGCGGACCCCCATCTCCTCCTCCAGCCGCCGGCTCGCCGCGTCGACGGGCAGCTCGCCCGGCCGCGGGTGCGTGCAGGCCGTGTTCGACCACAGGCCCGGCGAGTGGTACTTGCCGTCGGCGCGGCGCTGGAGCAGCCACCGGCCGTCGCCGTCAAAGAGGAACACCGACACGGCCCGGTGGAGGCGCCCGTCGCGGTGGACGGCCAGCTTGTCGGCCGTGCCGACCTCGCGGTCGTCGGCGTCGACGAGGACGACGCGTTCGGGGGTCGGGGCGTGCATGGAGGAGCCAGGTGGTGGAGCCGAAAGCTCGGGCGCCGCCTCGGGTTTCGGACTCAGGAGAATCCCGATCCCCCGAGGCGGGTGTGGCCCAGGTCGGCGTGCGAGACGGTGAGCGTCCCGTCGTCGGCCAGGAAGCGCTCGGCGGCGTCGGGCGGGAGGGACAGGATATCGAACGGCGCGCGCCGGGGCCTCGTGCCCAGCGCCTTCCGCACGACCGCCTCGTGGGGACCGAGCCGCTCGTTCCAGCGCGCGAGGGCGAAGTGGGTGTCCGGGAACCGCTTGAGGAGCGACGCCCACTTCTGCCGAGACACCTTCCCGGCCTCGGCCCAGAAGACGGGCTCGGGGTCGCCGTAGGCCAGCCCGCCCCGAGGCGGCGCGAGGGCGACGAGGTCGGGCTTGTAGGTGTCGCCGATGGGCACCTCGACCTGGACCCCGGGGTAGTCGGGCAGGTAGAGCGCCCACAGGACGGCCTTCATCAGGACGTGCTCGATCGACTCGCCCCGCTTCTTGACGAGGACGAGCTTGCGGAGGCCGCGCCCGTCGTGGGCGCGGACGGTGAGCGTGCGGCGGAGGGCGAGGTCGGTGGGCACGGGGCGTGTTCGCCTCGGGGATGGGCAGCGTTCCGTTATCCTGCGAGCGCTCACGTGCTTCCCGATGCGCCGCGTCGCCCTCGCCCTGCTCGCCCTCGCGACGGCCCTCCCCGCCTCGGGGCAGGACGCCGTGCCGGATACGACGAACCCGGCGCGCTACTACCCGCTGGGAATCGGGGACGAGTGGCGGTACATGCGCTGGGCGAACGTCGGAGACTGGGGTGCAGACGAGGTGTATGAACGGCGACGAGCGGTCGATGACGTCAGCGTAGACGGCGTGCTCTACACCGTCGTGCTCCGAGAGTCCGCTTCCTTTTCGGTTCCGTCGTGGTATGAGGTTGCCCGAGACACGCTCCGGTATGACTCAACGCGGGCACTCATCATCCAGCGAGTCGATGGCCGGGACACAGACGCGTCGTGCCCACTCGGCGCGGACTACGGCTCTCAAGTTGAATGCTTGATCGACGGTGTGCTGTACACGACGACCGTCCTGGGAGGGGAGGGCATCAAGCGCTTCGCACCGTCTGAGGTGGCGGTACCGCACCCCGTTTACGTGTCAGGCGTCGGGTTCGTCGGGTTCGACAATGAGCCCTCAGACCGGCATACGGATTTCCCGGACCTCTTCTACGCCCAGATCGACTCGGACGAGGTGGAGTATGACTACGAGGCCCACCCGTCCGGCTACGTTCCAGACATGAGGGAAGACAGCTCTCCACCGTGGCTCTACTTCCCCCTGCACGACGGTTTCGTTCGCGAGAGCTATCACGCTCAAGGTGGTTTCGGGGCGACGAGAACCCGAACGGAGGTTTTGGGAGACTCGCTCTCCGAGGGGCAGATGTACAAAGTCATCTGGTCAGCGACCGTCCCGACCGAGTTCGCATTCACCCCAACAGAGCGACCCGATTCGCTGGAGTGGGGCGAAGGCGAAGTGACCCTCGCCCGGTACGACACCACAAGTACCCAAGTGATGCGGAAGACTGAATCAGGGGAGGCACCCTTGACGCCCCCGCTGGGTGCGAGCATCGGAAGCCTTGCCAACCTCGGCGAGTCACCCCGCTCTCTGCCCGACGGCAGGACCGGCGACTTCGCAGTGTTCGGAGCAACGAGCCAGAGCTTGACCATCAGCTCCGACGAAGTGATCGTGGACGCTGTCAAATCCTTCGCGCCCGTTCCGCAGAGCCTCATCTACGATGGTCCAGATCAGAACTGGACCTACGGGTTGCGAATCGGGCGCCTGCCGATCGCGCACTACTTCACGTGCGGCCCTCCGCTCTGTGTCCAGCGGATCACGTACGTCCGAACGCTTGATGCTCAAGGGCAGGTCGTCGAGTATGGCGCAACGGTCCCCACGAATGCCGACGGATTCGTGCGCTCCACCCGCCTCGGGGTCCGTCTCTCCCCCAACCCCGCCTCGGGGCCGCTCGCCATCGCCCTCACCCTCCCCGAGGCGGCCGCCGTCACCGTCGAGGCGTTCGACGCCCTCGGCCGCCGCGTCGCCCGCACCGAGGCGGTCCTCCCCACCGGCGCCCAGCGCCTCGCCCTCGACGCCACCGCGTGGGCATCGGGCCTCTACGTCGTCCGCGTGACGGCCGGCGACGCCACCGCCTCGGGGACCGTCGTCCGCCGCTGAGCCCCGAGGCGGGACGGCCCTGGAGGTCGCAGCAAGGCCACCTCTTTGTCTCCTCCATCCAGCGGGGGGAGGCCGGGAGGGGGGCGACG
>JBCCQJ010000294.1:0-5367 GCA_039024395.1 Bacteroidota bacterium
CGACGCCGCGCGGCGTGCTCTCGACGACCACGAGGCGGATCTCCTGGAGCCCGAACGCCCGCTGCTGGCCGAAGAGGCGCTGCGCCACCTCGGGGGGCAGGCCCGGGATGCCGTCCTGCGGGCCGGGCTGCGAGCGGTAGACTGAGGTGGACACGGTGTCGCCGGCCACGAGCGGACGCCCGAGGAGCGTGCGGAGCAGGGCCTGCCCGCGGCCCTGGAGGCGGACGCCCGGCTGGGCCGGCGCGAGGACGACCTTCTGGGCCGGCGAGACGCTCGCGACGGCGATCTCGACGTGGTCGCCCATGCCGACGCTCGCGTTGGCGCGCAGCAGGCCGTCGAGGCGCACGATCGGCAGGCCGGCGTCGGCCGGGTAGGGGGGGAGGGCGATCGCGGCGGTCGTGTTGCTCGGGCCGCGCAGCTCGATCACGGCGCCGGGCGCCACCCCGAGGCGGGTGAGGGCGTCGGCGCTGAGGCGGGCGACGCCTTTGCCCACGTCGGGCGTCTGGGCGCCGGCGACCTGGAGGCGGACGGTGTCGGTGGGGGTCTGGATTTCAGCCATGTCTGTCCTTGGATGCGGCCGGTTCCACGAGGCGGCGCGCACGGGGTTCGCGAACCGCCGGTGGAAAGAGGGCAACCCCCAAACACACCGCGCCCGCCTCGGGGGGCTCCGAGGCGGGCGCGGGCGCAGTCCCCGAGGCGGGGCGTCGTGGGATCCCCCGCGGCGGGGCTACTGCTCGTGGGCGCCGATGTCGACGGCGGCGCCCTGCGGCCGGGCCGTCCCGTCGATGTCGGTCGACGGGACATCCGGGTAGGTGGCGGCCGTGGCGCCCGCGTCGACGGCCGGGCTCGAGGCGGACACCTCGAGGCGGCCGTTCGCGAACAGCGGGTCCAGACCGATCACGTCGCCGGCGCCGCCGCTGGCGCCGCCTCCGTAGGCGGCCGCGAAGCCGAAGAGCAGGTTGTGGTCGGCCGTCACCGTCTGGCCGTCCGGCGTGCGGATGCCGGTTCCGCCGACGCTCTGCAGGGCGTTGTTGACGATCGTGATCGGCAGGGCACCCGGTGCACTCCCGCTCGTCCGCAGGGACAACAGGTCGAGCGATGCCGACGGGTCGGCGTCGGAGGCGGTGCGCACGCTGTTGTTGACGAACGCCACGCGCGCGTCGGCGGTCGCGAACACGTCGACGGCCCGGGACGAGCGGACCCCGTCGAAGGCGTTGTTTCGCACCACGATCTCGCCACGAGACTGCGCCCCCGCGAACACCCCGCCGACGCCGCCATTGCCGGCGTCGGAGCCGCTGGTGACCACCACCTCGTTGCGCTCGGCGAGGATGCGGCCGTCGTTGCGTGCGTCGAGCCAGAAGACGTACGAGTGCGTGCTGGCGACCGAGGCGGTGTTGTCGCGGACGACGGACGTGGTGCCCTCCGTCCCGTCGACGACGAAGAAGACCTCGCTGCCAAACCGGGGGCCGGCGGCGGTAACCGTGTTCTCGGCGACGGTGTGCCCGCCGTTGAACGAGTTGAGGAACCGGACGGCGTGCCCCGTGCTCAGCGCGAACGCGTTGCCCTGGACGACCCATCCGTCGCCCCGGCCGGTGACCAGGGCGCCCGAGCTTCCGGGGAAGGCGGTGAAGGTGCTGCCGAGCACCTGGCGGTTCTCGCCGTCGCCGGTCGTGATGCCGAAGTTCACCATGTCCTCGAAGCGGACGTCCTCGAAGCGGGCCTCGGACCCGGTCGTCAACTGGACGCCGCCGCGCACGCCATCGGCGCCTGCCCTGGGGCGGATCGTGACGCGCTCGACGGTCAGCCCGTCTCCGATCAGGATGGCGCCGAAGCTGTTCTGCGTGGCCTCGATCGTCAGGTCTCGGAAGGTGAGCGCGCCGTCGGACCAGCGCCCGTCGACGACGTTGACGCTGAAGAAGTCCGTCCCGCCAAGGGCGTGGGCGATCACGACGCCGTCGCGGTCGGTCCCGGCGATCGTGGCGCCGTCGAGCACCGGCACCGGGACCACGTCGGCGTAGCGGCCGTCGCAGACCGTCACGGTGGTCGCGGCGGTCGCGGCGAAGAGGGCCGCCCGGACCGAACGGGTGTCGGCCGCGGCGCACTGGGCGAGGTCGTCGTCGACCTCGATGGCCGCTGCCGGGGCGACCACGTCGGCGCGGAGGGCGAAGCTGCCGGTCGGCACGTCGCTGAGATCCTGGCTTGACAACTGCTGCCCCGGGCCGACGGCGAGGACATAGGCGTCGGACCTCTCGAGGCGGGCGCCGTAGCCCTCGAGCAGGCCATTGGGCCAGTCCTCCTCGCGGAGGACGTCCGCCCGGCCTCGGAAGTCCCCGAGGAGGAAGCCCGAGAGCGGCACCGTGTCGCCGGCGTTGAGCGGGGCGGCCTGGACGGTCGCCTCGGGGCCGAGCGGCATCTCCCCCGAGGCGGAGAGCCGGGTCATGAGCCCCGAGCCGTCCGGCGTGTCGATCCGGTAGAGCGCCAGGTCGCCGGGCAGGTCGATCGCGCCGGTCACCTCGGCGCGGCCGGCGGCGTCGGTCACCAGGGGCTCGGGCGCCGCGATGGGCGCCACGGCGGCCGCATAGTCGAGGCCCTGGCCGCTGAAGCCGGCGTTCACCTGGAACCGGTACGTGCCCCCTCCAAGGCGCTCGATGCCGAAGGCCCGGGGCACGCGGGGCGCGCCGTCGACCGGGGCGATGAGCCAGCTCGGGCTGACGCCGTCCGTCGTGGTGGCGATCCCGCCGCGGACGAGCGTGCCAGGGGGGACCTCGAAGAGGAAGTCCTGCCGTTCGCCCCGTCGGAGGGAGCCTTCGAGCAGGCTGCCGATGGCGATCGTCGGGGCGATGCGGAGGGAGGTGACGAGGGTGCCGGGCCCGCGCGGGACGTCGACGAAGACGAGGTAGGTGCCGTCGGCCGGCAGGATGCCGGTGCCGGTCAGATTGGGGCGACCGGTCCGGAGCGCCGTCACCTCCTGCCCGTCGGGGCCGGTGACCTCCGTGGTGGCGCTCGAGAGGTCGTCGCTGCCGAGGTAGAGGTTGGCGACCTGGCCGGCGACGCCCTCGAACACGTAGGCGGCGAGGCCGCCGGTGGCCCCGATGGCGTCCGTCGCGTCGGTGCCCGCCACGAGCTGCTGGGCCTGGCGCGCGATGAGGGTGAGGTCGTATCCGCCGGGCTCGTTCCGCGTGCCGTCGACGGTGACCGTGTAGAGCCCGGCCTGCTCGGCGAGGAACTGCACCACCCCGTTGCCCCGGCTGTCGAACGTCACCAGGCCGACCTCGGACCCGTCCGGGGCCGAGACGCCGAGCGTTCCCTCGAGCGACGAGCCGGAGGGGCGGCTCGCAACGAGGCGGACGTACGTGCCGGGCGTCGAGGCGAACGTGTACGTGTCGACCTCCCCGACCGGGTCGATGCTGGCCGCGACCGTCGTGTCGGGCGCGATGGTGCCGCCCGCGCCGATGCCGACCGGCGTAAGGACGATCGAGATCGACTCACTGCGGCCGGCCTCGCCGTTGACCGTCGTCTCGCCTCGCAGCGTGCCGTTGCGAGCGGAGGCCTCGAGGCGGATGTCGGTGTCGGGAGGAACCGGCAGCGGGCGCGCGTTGCCCGGCCCGATGGTGGTGCTGGGCCGGCCGCGCGGGCCGGGGCCACCGGTCGCAAACCCATCAATGAAGCACGTCTCGTCGAGCTGGAGCGTCGGCAGGCCGCCTTCGTTGGTCACCTCGCACTCGGGGATGGGCCGGTAGGGATTGGGCGCGATGTCGCAGTTCCACCACGAGAAGTGCGTCACCTCGGCGCGGAACGCGAGGCCGGTCGGCGAGGCGGCCGACGCCACCACGACGCCCTCGCCCTCGAGCACCCACTCGCCCGTCATCTCGTCGAGGGACCACAGCGGGAACGGGTCGCCCACCTCGATGTCGTTGCCGTTCTCGTCCTGGGCCGCGTAGATCGGGATCTCGACCGTGGCCGTCGCGCCGGGCGCGAGGTTCAGCTCCTCGCCGTCCTGCTCGAAGACGTACTCGGCGGTGCCGTAGCTGAGGATGAGGTCGGCGCGGCCGTCGGGCGTGACGCCGGCGAAGGCGCCGGGGAAGGCGCCGATCTCGGTCTCGTCGGAGATGTCGACGGGCGTGAGGCTCACCGACACGTCGCCGGTGACGACCGAGCCGTCGGCGTGGACGAGGCCCTCGACAGGCACCTCGACCCTGACCCCCTCGGTGCCCATCATCGTGCCGCCCAGCTCGGCGTTCGGCATCGTCTGCGCCGGCTGCCGGGCGCCGAGGGTGACCTCGACGGACGTGGTGTCGCCGGCCGCCTCGGGGAGGTCGAGAGCGACGCGCTGCGTGGCGAACCCGGCCTTGGTGACGGCCAGCGCGACCGGCACGCCCGTGGGGACGTCGTCGATCACGGCCACGCCCTCGCCATCGGTCGTGGCCGAGGCCGTCCCGCCCACCACCGAGGCGGTCGCGTCGGCGACGATGCCGCCCGTCGTGCCCGTCACCACGACGCGCACGGGCGCGGTGCCCGCCGCATCGGGGGGCGCGGTGACGGTCACCGAGGCGGTCGTCGAGGCCGTCGCGCCGAAGGCGCCCTGGACGGTCAGCGTGACCGTGTAGGTGCCCGCCTCGGTGTAGACGTGCGCCACGCGGCCGGTGCCGCCGCGCATCCCGTTGCCGAAGTCCCAGGAGTAGCTCAGGTCCTCGCCGGCGGCGCCCGTCGAGGCGGTGCCGTCGAAGGTGATCGCGGTGCCGGCCTGGACCGTGCCGGGCTCGGCGATGGCGGCCGTCGGCGCGGGCGCGGCGCTGAGCGCGATGCCGAGGTCGGCCCCGCCGCTGGCGTCGACGGTCCGCGTCTCGGTCACGAAGCCGGCCCGCTCGACGGTCACGAACACGACCTGCGACGCCCGCGCGGCGGCGCGCACGGCCGGCGCCCCGAGGCGGCCCCGCGCCTGCTCGGCGGCCACCTCGACGCCGCCGCGGGCCACAATGAGCCGGCGCGTCGGCGTGACGGTGCCGTCGGCGAAGCGGAGGCGGACGAGGTAGGCGCCGGCCGCGAGGCGGGCGCCCGGCGTCGTCTGCCGCCCGAGGAGGTCGAACGTCTCCACCTCGGGGCGCGCCGGCCGGTCGCCGGGCGTGGTGAAGCGGACCGTCACCCGGTCGCCCGTCGCGGGGTTCGGGAAGGCGTTGCCGATGGCGTAGTCGGTGGCCGCCGGCGCCGCCTCGGCGGGCGTGCCCTGCACGACGACCGCGAAGTCGCCGCTGGCGTCGGTGAACCCGATGCCGAGCGTGTCGCCGGTCGCGTCGGCAGCCTGCACGGTCACGCGCGCGCGCAGGATCGGGTCGCTGCCGTCGGTGACCGTGCCCGAGACGTCGACGC
>JBCCQJ010000295.1:0-5356 GCA_039024395.1 Bacteroidota bacterium
CCGAACCCGCCGAACCCGCCGAACCCGCCGAACCCGCCGAACCCGCCGAACCCTACGCCTCCTCGGCCTCCAGCTCCAGCACCGTCGTGTTGAGGTTCGTGTAGATGCAGATCTCGCCCGCGATCCGCAGGCCCTCCTCCACCATCTCCTTCGCCGAGAGGTCGGGGCTGTGCTTCAGCATCGCGCGGGCCGCGGCGAGCGCGTAGCTGCCGCCCGAGCCGATGGCCAGGATCGGGTCGTCGGGCTCGATCACGTCGCCGGTGCCGGAGACGAGCAGCAGCCGGTCGGGCGCGGCGACGGCCAGGAGCGCCTCGAGGCGGCGGAGGTAGCGGTCGGTCCGCCAGTCCTTGGCCAGCTCGACCGCCGCGCGGACCGTGTTGCCGCCGTACTGCTCTAGCTTGGCCTCGAAGCGCTCGAAGAGCGTGAACGCGTCGGCGGTGGAGCCTGCGAAGCCCGCGAGCAGCTTGCCGTTGTAGAGCGGGCGCACCTTCTGCGCCTTGTGCTTCATCACGGTGTCGCCCATCGTGGCCTGCCCGTCGGAGCCGAGGGCGACGCGGCCGTTGTGGAGGACGCCGAGGACGGTCGTGGCGTGGATCTGCATGGAAGGGAGAATGGAAAAGGGAAGATGGAGAAACGAGGCGCGGCACACGTCACAGCCCGGCGCGAGGGTTCGCATCGGCCCGTTCTCAATTCGGCATTCGCAATGTCGCAAGCACCCCGCCTCGGAGCCGACCGCCTCCGTGGGCGTGTGGGGTGGGGGAGCCAGCGTCAGATTCAGGCGTGGGCGTTCTCTCGGTGCGTCGTCGTCTCGGCAGTGGGTCCTCCGTTCCTCCGCGCGCAGAGCGCGCCTCCCACTCCTCCACGCGAGCCGAAGGGCGCGTCAGTCGGAGCGGAGGACGTCGAGCGGGCGGGCGCGGACAGGACGCCACGCCACCGCGAGCGCGCTCCCGACGGCCAACAACACCGCGACCGCCACGAGCGCCACCAGAATGCCAGGAAACACGACGATGTCGACGTCTGACGCCAGCTCCAGCACGAGCAGCGTGCCCGCCACCGCGCCGACCCCGAGGAGGCCGGCGATGGCGCCCAGGACCGCGTTCTCGAGGACCAACGTCCGCAGCACCTGCCGCGCCGAGTAGCCGAGCGCCTTCAGCACGCCCAACTCGCGCCGCCGCTCGACGAGCGCCAGCCCGACGCCGTTCGCGATCAGGACCGTCCCGGCCACGAGCGCGAGGCTCGTGAGCGCGAGGACGAGCACGAACAGGCCGCGCACGAGCCGCGTGAGCATCTCCACGAGGTCGTCACCGCGAATCAGGACGCCCTCGGGGTGGGCTGTCGCCACCGCCTCGGCGACGGCGTCGAGGCGGTCGGGCGGCACCTCCAGCGCTACGGTCTCGGTGACGTCGGCGTCGCCGGCGAGGGGAGCGAACGCCTCGGGGAGGACGATCACGCCGCTCGTCTGCACGACCGGGATGCCGTCGGGGCGGTCGTAGAAGCCGCCGATGGCGAACGCCGCCTCGGCGCCCCCGAGGCGGACCCGGATCGTGTCGCCGACGGCGACCTCGCGGTCGGCGATGCGCCCCAGCGACCACGGCACGAGGGCGTGGTCGGGGGCCGAGATCCACGGACGGCCGCGCTCGCCGTCGGGCGTGTCGGCCACCTCCAGGTCGGCCTGGCCCTCGCCGCCTCGCCCGACGAGGGTCCGCAGCGAGCGAATCGGGGTGCCGTCGGCCCACGACACCTCGGCAGCGGTGGACCGGTCGATCCAGATCGCAGCGTCGGGCGCGAGCGCGGCGAGGGTGTCCGCCTCGATGCCGTAGGCGGCCAGGTTGGCCTGCCCCGGGGCAACCGTCCGGCCATCGACCTGGGCGACGGCGTTCTGGATCGACTGGGCGGAGATACCGATGGCGAAGGTCCCCACGAACAGGGCCACCAGCGACGCGGCGGCGCGGAGCGGCCGGCGGCGGAGGTTGCTCGTCGCCATCCCCAGCAGGGGCAGCCCCGGCGTCGGCACGCGCACGACCCCGAGGAGGACCGCCGTCATCACAGCGCCGAAGACGACCAGCCCCACGATGCCCGCGGCGATCACGCCGAAGCCGCTCAGCCACGACCCCACCAGCAGACTCCCCAGCGAGCCGAAGAGCACGAACAGGGCGACGTAGAGCCCTACCGAGGCGGCGCGCGCCCGCCCGGTCACGCGAATCGGGATCTGGCGCAGCAGCGTCGCCGGCCGGATGGCGCTGGCGCGGACGATCGCGATGAGGCCGAACAGCACGGCCGTCAGTACGCCCGCGGCGAGGCCCCCGAGGAGGACCGTCGGCGCGATGCGGAGGTCGAGCAGGAACGGGAGCACGTCCATCGTCAGTTGCCGCAGCCCCTCGGCCCCGGCGATGCCGCCGATCACCCCGAGCACGCCGCCGAGGAGGCCCAGCAGCGCCGTCTCGATCCCGAACAGGGCCAGCAGGTCGCGCTGCGTGTAGCCGAGCGTCTTGAGGACGGCCACCTCGGTGCGTCGCCGCGAGAGGAGCACCTGGAGCGTGTTCGCCACCCCGATGCCGCCCACGAGGAGGCCCAGCAGCCCGGCCGCCGGCAGCGCGAACCCGAACACCTTGCTGATGTCGTCGTTGGGCGCCTGGGGGCGCGAGACCGTCCACCCGGCGGCCTCGGCGCGGGCGGCGACCGCCTCGGGGTCGGCGGTGAGGAGGCGGATCCGGCTGAACTGCTCCCGCCCGTCGTTGAGGGTGCGCGCCGTCGCGTGGCTCATCAGGATCGTTCCGCCGCCGGCGTCGGGGAGGGCCTCCGCAATGCCGCGGATCGTGAGGCTGGTGGGCGTGTCGCCGGGCGCGCCGGCCAGCCGGATCCGGTCGCCCACGTCGACGCCGAGCGGCCCGACGAGGTCGCGCGAGAGCACCACCGAGGCGGGCTGCGCCAGCGCTTCGGCGAACGCGCCGTCGCGGAGCCGCGCCTCGCCGACGAGCGGGTACGCCGCGGGGTCGACCGCCAGGATGCGGTTGAAGATGTAGATCCGGCTGCTCGACATCGACTGCACGAAGCGGGCGCCCACGATGGCGTCAGCGTCCACGATCTCGACGTCGGGGTCGGCAGCGAGCGTCTCGAGGTCGGCCCGGAGGACGGGCGCGCCGTCGCGGGTGAGCGAGAGGTCGCCGCCGAGAGCCGTGCGCGGCTCGACAAGGACGGCGCCGTCGATGGTCTCGGCGAGGAGCTGGAGGCCGACCAGCGAGAACACGCCGAACGCGACACAGACGACGGCGAGCGCGCCGCGCTGCCCGCTCCGGCGCAGCGACCGGACGGCGTAGCGGAGGTAGAAGGCGAGCGTGCTCATGACGTCACCTCGGTGCGCGTGTCGGTCTCGACGCGGCCGTCGACGAGGTGGACCACGCGGTCGGCGCGGGCGGCCACCTCGGGGTCGTGCGTGACCACGAAGAGCGTCAGGCCGCGGTCGCGGCGGAGGTCGGCGAAGAGGTCGAGCACGGCCGTGCTCGTGGCCGCGTCGAGGTTGCCCGTCGGCTCGTCGGCGACGACGAGAGCGGGCTCGGTGACGAGCGCCCGCGCGATGGCGACGCGCTGCTGCTGGCCGCCCGAGAGCTGGTGCGGGCGGTGGTCGAGGCGGTCGCCCAGCCCGACGCGCTCGAGCACCGCCGCGGCCAGCGCGCGGGCCTCGCGCCGCCTCGGGCCGACGTAGAGCGGGGCCTCGACGTTCTCCTGCGCCGTCAGCGTCGGGATGAGGTTGAACGACTGGAAGACGATCCCCACCTTCTTGTTGCGGACGCGCGCCAGCTCGGCTTCGCTCCGCGTCGTCACGTCGAGCCCGTCGAGGCCGACCGTCCCCGAGGTGGGCGTGTCGAGGCCGGCCACGATGCCGAGCAGCGTCGACTTGCCGCTGCCCGAGGGCCCGGTGACGGCGACCCACTCGCCCGCCTCGACCGTGAGCGAGATGCCGTGCAGGATGTGGACGGTCGTGTCGCCCAGCGGCAGCGACCGGGTGACGTCGCGGACGTCGATGACAGGGGAGGCAGACATGGGGCGAGCTAGAAAGGAGGCCCCCTATCGGAACAACACGTTCCGGGGTTGCAGAGGCAGCGAGGGGAGGAGGAACGGGGGACTGGGAACTGGGAACGGGCAGACGTGACCGCACGCGCCGGCGCACGCTGTATGCCGTCGTCCACCCTGCCTCGGCCCCGAGGCGATGCGCTCCCGAAGACGCGGAACGTCTCTGGGACGGCTCACCCTCCTCCACCCCTCCGCCCAGCGGGACGAGGCGAGACAACAGGGAGGGTCAGTCTGCAATCAACCAGGTGCAGCTCCAGAGTGGACAGCAGGCTGGTGTGAGGATGCCGCGTCGCTCCAAAATCCCGTTCGCGGTCGTTCCTCCATTCCTCCGCGCGCGAAGCGCGCTCGTCCACTCCTCCATGCGACCCGAAGGGCGCTCTACCGGAGGGGCACGCGGAGCTGCACGCCGGCGACCGTGAGCGGCAGGTCGCGGCTCGTGACCCCGCCCAGCGGCAGGCGCACGTAGACGTCGACCCCGAGGGCATTCGGCCCGTCGCCCGCGAGGCCGACGCCGAGGTTGAGCTGCCGGCCGAGGTCCAGCCGCCCCAGCGCCCCGACCGATTCCTCCGAGGCGAAGGGGTCCGACGACAGGGCCACGAACGACCCGTCGGTGTCGGTCGCGATCGACTCGGAGGCGTATCGCGTGCCCTCGTCCTCGAATCGCTGGTCGAGGTAGAGCGCCGACGTCAGCCCCACCGACGCGCGCAGCCGGCCCTGGGGCGTCCGGACCACGTCGACGGTCACGTCGACGGGAATCTCGACGGCGACGGTCGTCACGACCTGGCGCTCCTCGATCTCGGCGGTCTCGCCCGGGTTGTTCCTCAGGTTCCCGAGGACCGCCGACACGTCCACGTCGTCCGCCTCGGGGCGGACGCGGCCGTAGGCCAGCAGGGCGCCCCCCGACACCGAGACGGCACGGCCGACGGCCCACTCGCGCGAGACGCCCGCGGCGACGCTCGCGCCGTCGGCGACGTCGGCCTCGGTCCCCACCGCCCCCGAGGCGACCACGAGGCGGACGCCCTCGGCCTCGGGCGCGGGTGCCATCACCCCGAGGCGGGTCGGAATGCCGGCCACGTCGCGAGCGGCCGCTGCCGTCGCTGTCTCCAGCGGCGTCGGGGGGCGCGTGGCCAGCAGCTCCATCGGCGCCGGAGCGGGCCGCGTGGTCGGCTCGTCTGGGACGGCCTCAGGGCCGGGCGTCGCCGCGGGGATCGCCTCGGGGAGAGACACGGCGCGGTCGCCGAGAGGAATGCGCACCGCTGGACCCCGAGGCGGGAGCGCCTGCGCG
>JBCCQJ010000296.1:0-5345 GCA_039024395.1 Bacteroidota bacterium
CCCTGCCCCGAGGCGGGGATCACGAACAGAAGCGCGCCGGCGAGGAGAGCAAAGCGCATGGATGAGCCGAGAGATGCTCTCACAGGGTAACGGCGCACGATCCGCCGCCCCACCTGGGCACGCCGTTCTCCCCTTCCCGCCTCGGGGACGTAGCGGTGCGCTGGGGCCGACGTGCTGCGGGGGGCGGCGTGCCACGTGACGATGCGTGATTCGTGATGCGTGACTCTTCCGCGAGAGAACCACGCATCACGACCGCGCAGCGACGGCGCAGCCAATCACGTATCGAGCCCACGCATGACGCATCGAACCCACGCCCCACGTTCTACGACCTACGTCCCACGTCGTCAAAACACCCGTACGAGGTCGAGGTCCTTGAGGTAGCGGCTCGGGTCGGCCTGGAAGTCCTGGAGGAGCTGCTGGAGGCTCGCGACGGCCGCGTTCGCGTTGTGATACAGCGACGGGTCACTGAGGAGGAGCCCCATCGTGCTGTTGGGCGAGTTGAGCGTCGAGTCGAGGTTGGCCGTCAGCGTAGTCAGCGCCTGGAGCTGGGCGTCGGCCTGGCGGAGGGTGGCCGACAGGTTGTTGACCGCCGCCGTC
Organism: Bacteroidota bacterium; assembly: GCA_039024395.1. Taxonomy (GTDB): domain Bacteria; phylum Bacteroidota; class Rhodothermia; order Rhodothermales; family Rubricoccaceae; genus Rubrivirga. The sequence goes on from JBCCQJ010000296.1 coordinate 598, forward strand.
ACCGAGTCGGCGTTGGTCTCGGCGAGGGCGCGGACGGTCCCCGAGGTGGCGACCACGTCGTTGCCGACGACGACGGAGAGGTCCTCGACGTTGCGGCCCACCTCGGTGAGCGAGCCGCCCGCGTTGGCCGCCGCCTCCTCGAGCGACGCGATGGTGCGGTCGATCCGATCCTGCTCCTCGAGGATCAGCGTCGTCAGGTTCTGGGTGAGGAAGCGGACCTGCGAGAGGATCGGCTGGATGTCTCCGCCCGAGTTCTGGAGGATCTCGTCGAGCGTCGTGAACGTGTTGACCGCGCCCTGGAGGGCCGTGTCAGCGCGGGCCGTCAGGCTGTTCGACTCGCCGGCGATGATGTCGAAGATGTCGGGCGTGGTGCTCGCGACGAGGGTGTCCCCCGAGGCGAGCGGCCGCCCGGCGCCGGCGCCGCTCGGCGGCGTGATCTCGACGTTGACCTCGCCGAGCGCACTCAGGCCCGACGTCTGGACGGTCGACCCGCGCGGGATCTCGACGCCCCCGTCGATCGCCATCGTGACGAACACCTCGCGGGCGCTCGGCCCGAGGCGCACCGCCCGCACGTCGCCCACCTGCACGCCGTTGAGGCGCACCAGCGAGCCCGGCGTGAGGCCCTGCGCGTCGTCGAAGACGCTCACCACCTCGTAGCCGCCCCCGAAGAGCGACTGCCCGGAGAGGAACCGGACGCCCACGAACAGCAGCGCGGCGGACAGGAGGACGGCCAGGGCGACCTTGATCTCGTTGGTCATGGGCGAAGACGTTGGTCGTAGGGCGTGGGGCGTGGGAGGAGCCCCACGATCCACGTCCTACGCAGTACTGGAGGGCACGCCGATCTTGTACTCGTTGGCGCGGACGAAGGCGAGCAGCGTCTCGTCGGTCGCCGTGTGGAGGTCGTCGACGGAGCCGGTCCACGGGATGGTGCCGTCGTGGACGAACGCGATCCGGTCGGCCACCGACAGCACCGAGTGCATGTCGTGGGTCACGACCACGCTCGTCGTCCCCATCGTCGTCCCGAGGCGGTGGATCAGCTCGTCGATGGTGTTCGAGGTCTCGGGGTCGAGCCCCGAGGTGGGCTCGTCGTAGAGGATGTACTGCGGCTCGATGGCGATGGCCCGCGCGAGCGCCACGCGCTTCTGCTGGCCGCCCGACAGCTCGGCCGGCTTCTTGGCCCCCGCCTCGGGGAGCTCGACCAGCTCGAGGCACTCGTCGGCGCGGGCGCGCACCTCGGCCTTCGAGAGGTCGGTGAAGGTGCGCAGCGGAAACTCGACGTTCTCGCGGGCGGTCATCGAGTCGAACAGGGCGCCGCCCTGGAAGAGGACGCCGAACTTGCGGCGGACCGTCCGCAGCTCCGAGTACGTCAGCTCGTCGAGCGGGGCGCCGTCGACGATCACGCGGCCCGTGTCGGGCTGGAGCAGCCCCACGAGGTGGCGCATGAGCACGCTCTTGCCCGAGCCCGAGCGCCCGATGATGCACGTCACCTCGCCGTCGGGGATCACGAGGTCGACGTCGTGCAACACCGGCACGCCGTCGAAGCCTTTGGACAGGTCGCGGACTTCGATCACGTCTCGGTGGAAGGTGCGAGGTGAAGGGGTGAAAGGTGAGACGTAGGCCGATGCGAAGACACACCTTCCACTTTCCACCCCGCACGTTTCACCCCCGTCATAGCAGAACCGCTGCGCAGACGTAGTCGGCGAGGAGCACGAAGACGCAGCCGAGGACGGCCGCCCGCGTCGTCGCCGTGCCCACCCCTTCGGCGCCGCCCTTGGCGTTGTAGCCCGTCCAGCAGGCGATCGACGTGATGACGAAGCCGAACACGAGCGACTTCACGAACCCGAAGAACACGCCGTAGGGCCGGAAGAACAGCCGCGCGCCCTCCCAGAAGGTCTGCACCGTGAGCGCGCCCGACAGCTCGGCCACGAACGCCGCCGTCGCCATGCCCACCGAGGCGGCGACGACGTAGAGGACCGGGAACATGAGCACGCCCGCCGTCACGCGCGGCACGACGAGGTAGCTGACCGAGTTGAGGCCCATCGCCTCGAGCGCGTCGATCTGCTCCTTGACGCGCATCGTGCCCAGCTCGGCCGCGATCCCGGCCCCGACGCGGCCGCACAGCACGAACGCCGTCACCAGCGTCGCCAGCTCCAGGATGATCGACTGCTCGGTGAACGTGCCCACGATCGTGAGCGGCAAGAGCGGGTTCTCGAGCTGGTAGATCGCCTGGACCACCACCACGCCGCCCGAGAACGCCGTCGCCATCGCCACAATCGGCATCGACTCGATCCCGATGCGCACCATCTGCTCGGCCAGGTTGCGGCCGTAGAGCGACGGGCTGAGGTCGCGCGGCAGGTTGAACGCCCGCGCCATAAGCATACAGTACGACCCGAAGCTCTGAAGCAACCCGGCCGGGATCGTCCACAGCGGCGCGACGCCCTCGCGGAGGCGGGCCGCAGCGCTCGGCGGGTCGGGGGGACGGGCGATCTCCATGCGGTGACGGACGGCTGGCAGCGGGACGAGCGATCTTTCTTCGACGCCCCGAGGCGGCCAGAAGCTACGTGGTCCGCCTCGGGGCCGTATGCCCCACCGCGCACGACGTTTCCCCGATGGCCAAGTCCAAGACCCAGTACGTCTGCCAGGAGTGCGGGCACACGACGCCGCGCTGGACCGGCCAGTGCGCCGGCTGCGGGGCGTGGAACTCGCTCGTCGAGGAGGCCGTGCCCACCAAGGTCAAGGCCCCCGTGCTCCGGAGCGGGCGCGCGGTCGGCGACGGCGGCTCGGGCACGGCGCCCCGCCTCGGGGGCGCGTACGGCAGCGCGCGGCCGCAGCGGCTGGCCGACGTGGCCGTCGCCGAGCGGCACCGCCTCCCGACCGGCCTCGGCGAGTTCGACCGCGTGATGGGCGGCGGCGTCATGGTGGGCAGCCTCACGCTCGTCGCCGGCGACCCCGGCATCGGCAAGTCGACGCTGATGACGGAGCTGGGGCGCCGCCTCGGGGAGAGCACCATCCTGTACGTGACCGGCGAGGAGAGCGCGCAGCAGGTCAAGCTCCGCGCCCAGCGCATGGGCGTCGACGCCGACGCCTTCTTCCTCTTCCCCGAGACCAACGTCGAGGCCATCCTGGCCGCGGCGACCGATCTCCGGCCCGACGTGATGGTGGTCGACTCGATCCAGACCGTCTACCGGCCCGACCTCACGAGCGCGCCGGGCTCGGTGGCCCAGGTGCGCGAGTCGACGGCCGCGCTCCTCGACGTCACCAAGACGCTGCCCACGACCACGTTCCTCGTCGGCCACGTGACCAAGCAGGGCTCGATCGCCGGCCCGCGCGTGCTCGAGCACATGGTCGACACGGTGATCCACTTCGAGGGCGACCGCCACCACGCCTACCGCATCCTCCGGGCGGTCAAGAACCGCTTCGGCGCGGCCAACGAGCTGGGCGTGTTCGAGATGCGCGAGTCGGGCCTCACCGAGGTGGGCAACCCGAGCGCGCTCTTCCTCTCCGAGCGGCAGTTCGGCGCCTCGGGGTCGGCGGTCGTGTGCGCGCTCGAAGGCACGCGCCCGCTGCTCGTCGAGGTGCAGGCGCTCGTGGCGAGCACGTCCTACAACACCCCCCAGCGGACGGCGACGGGCTTCGACGCGAAGCGGCTCCAGGTGCTGCTCGCGGTCCTCGAGAAGCGCGAGGGGCTGCGGTTCTCGCAGAACGACGTGTTCCTGAACGTGGCCGGCGGCGTCCGCCTCGAGGAGCCGGCGGTCGACCTCGGCGTGGCGCTGGCCGTGGCGTCGAGCTTCCGCGACGTGCCGCTCGACTCGGGCACGGCGATCGTGGGCGAGGTGGGGCTCGGCGGCGAGGTCCGGGCGGTGAGCCGCATCGAGGCGCGGCTGGCCGAGATCCGGCAGCTCGGCTTCGAGCGCGCGCTCGTCCCGAAGGCCAACCTGAAAGGCGTTACGGCGCCCGAGGGGCTGGAGCTTCTGCCGGTGCGCCGCCTCGGGGAGGCCCTCGACCTGGTCGGGTGACCGGGGCGAACGCGGTCGGCTCTGCGCGGCCCCGAGGCGGTCGGCCGCGACGGCATAGCGAGGCCCGACCGCGGGTGGGCGGCCGGGCCTCAGGCATTGGCCGGGGCTGCCGCAAGCGGCGGCCGGTGCTGCTGGGCGAAACGAGGAGGGAACGTCTCGGCGTGTCGACCTGGAGTGGCGGTCGAGGAGGAGGACGCCCAGTGTCGCCGAGGCCGCACGAGATGGGGGCCGGAGAGAGGGGCATGGTGCCATACCGGAACCACGACTGCCCGTTCCAGCGCCCGCGCCGGACTAGGGATTCCCCCACAGCGCCGTGCGGCCTCCCGTAGCTTCGGCGCCAGCCCTCCCTCTCGTGGCCCACGCCCTGACGCTCCTGCCGCTTCGCCTCGGCCTCGCCGTCCTCCGGCGCAGGCAGCGGCTGCCCGCCCCCGAGGCGGCGCTCGTCGCGCGGGCCGCGCGGCTCCGCCTCGGGGGCGGCGAGCGCCGCGCCGAGGCGGGCATCGACGCCCTTCGGAGGCGGCTCCGGGCGTCCGACGCGACGGTCGAGATCGTCGACCACGGGGCCGGGTCGCGCGGGCCCAACGCACCGGTCCGTCGCGTGGCCGACGTGTACCGGTGGGCCGCGACAGGCCCGGCGTGGGGACGCTTCCTCTTCGGGCTCGCGCGAGCCCACCGGCCGCGGCGCGTGCTGGAGCTGGGCCCCAACCAGGGCGTCGGGGCGGGGCCCCTCGC
>JBCCQJ010000297.1:0-5336 GCA_039024395.1 Bacteroidota bacterium
CCTCGGGGGCGTCGGCGGCCTCGGACTCGGCGACGTCCTCCGCCTCGGTGGACGCCGGCCCCGAGGCGGCGCCGGTGACCCGGCCGACGAGCGCGCCGATGTGGAGGTCGTCGGGCCCGACGCCGTCGAGCGGCGAGATCACGCCGCCGAGCACGTGGTAGAGGCCGCGGTACTCGCCCGTCCGCTCGAGGGCCAGCACGTCGGAGGGCTCCTCGACGACGCAGATCACCCCCCGGTCGCGCTTGGCCGACTGGCAGACCGGGCAGGGGTCGGCGTCGGTGACGTTGAAGCACACCGAGCACGTCTTGACGCGGTCCTTGGCCGCGACGAGCGCCCGCGCGATCTCGACGACCTCCTCGCGGGGCATCTTGAGGATGTAGGCCGCGAGGCGCTGGGCCGTCTTGCGACCGATCGTCGGGAGCTTCGAGAGCTGGTCGACGAGCGCGTCGACGGTCTCGGACGTCAGGTGCATCGCGAGGGGGTGGGGTCAGCAGGCCAAGATCGCCCGGGCGAGCGCCAACGGCTGGTCACACCCGCCCGCCTCGGGGCCGCCCGCCTCGGTGAAGAGAAGTCTCCTCCCCCCAGCGGGGGGAGGTCGGGAGGGGGGCGACGAATCGAGCGCAACACCCGACTCCGAGGCGGGTCCCTTCACCCTGGCTGCGTCGACCTGTCGGTTGTTCCTCTCGCCGAGGGAGAAGGGACGTGATCTGGGAGGGCAGAGACGTGCGGTCAAACGAGCACGACGCTAGAGCCCCATGTTGCCCAGGTCGAGGCCCGGGGGGAGCATCGACGAGGCGGCCTCCTGCATCTTGCGCGCCTTGACGGCCTCGGCCTCCTCGATGGCCTTGTTGACGCCGGCCACGACGAGGTCTTCGAGCAGCTCGAGGTCGCTCGGGTCGACGGCGTCCGGCTCGATCTTGATCGAGACGACGCGGCCGGCGCCGTTCGCGGTCACCGTGACCATGCCGCCGCCGGCCTCGGCGGTCACGCGCTCCTCGGCGAGCTTCGCCTGCGCGTCGGCCACGCGCTGCTGCATGTCGGCCATCTTGCCGAACAGGTCGGCCATGTTGGGTTGTCCGTCCATGGGTGGGGTCGGAAGGTTAGAAGGTCGGAACGTCGGAAGGTCGAGCGTGAGGCCAGACAGCGGAGAGACCTTCCGACCTGTAGACCTGCGAACCTTCCAACCGCTACTGCCAGACGATCTCGGCGCCGAACGTCTCGAAGAGCGCGCGGACGACCGGGTGCTCCTGGCGCATCTGCTTGAGCGCCTCGAACGGGTCGGCCGGCGCCCCGGTTTCGGACGCCTCGTCGGGCGCGACGACGTAGCGGACCGGCGGGGCGCCCGCCCCGAGGAGGCCCGTCAGCACGTCGCGGAGCGCCTCGGCGTTGTCGTCGGCCACGCGGACGCCGAAGTCGTTGTCGAGCCCCACCTCGACGGCGCCGCGCGCGACGCGCAGCGGCCGGCTCGCCCGCACGATGGCGTGGACGCGCACGCCGAGCGCCTCGCGCACCGCCTCGACGTAGCGCGGCCAGGCGTCGGTGAGCTGCCCGAGGGCCGGGCCGAGCGGGTCGGCCGGGGCGCCAGGCGCCGGGCCGCTCTGCCCGTCGCCGCCCGCCGGGTCGAGCGTGGCCGTGCTGGCGCTGCCGTCGCCGCCCGACGAGCGCTTGAGGGCGGGCGCCCCGAAGACCCTCCCCGGAGACGACGGCGCGGACGGCGTTTCCGCCTCGGGGGCCGGAGCCGGAGGTGCGGGCGGGGTGGGGACCGGCAGGCCGCCGTCGTCGCCCGCGCCGGCGTCGTCGGTCGGCATCTCGACCGGCGGAGGCTCCACTGGCGGAGGCTCGACCGGCGGCGTCTCGACTGGCGGCGTGTCGGCTGGGGTCGCCTCGGGGGCGTGCGAGGCGGGCGCGTGAGGATCGGGAGCGACCTCCGGCGTCTCCGCCTCGGGGCGGGGCGGGGCGCTGTACCCCGAGGTGGGCTCGGCGGTCGCCGCTGGCATGGCCGGAGGGGGCGCCGACGAGGCGGTGGGGCTCCCCCCCGAGGCGGTCGGTGCCGAGGCAGTCGGTGCCGGGGGGGCAGATGCTGCAGGAGCCGGCGACGCGGGAGCGGACGGGGCGGGAGATTGGGCGGCGGCCGGCAGGCGGCCCTCCTTCGCGGTCTGCTCCAGCCCGTCGAGGCGGGCGATCAGGCGGTCGAGGTCGGCCGACGGGGCGAGGCTCGCCATCTTGAGCAGCGCCAGCTCCAGCGTCAGCCGCGGCTGGCGGCTCTCGCGCAGGTCGGAGGCCGCCCCGTCGGCCAGCATCAGCAGGTGGAGCAGGTCCGCCTCGGGCGTGGCGCCGGCCGCGGCGAGGTAGCGCTCGCGCGTCGCCTCGGTGCCCTCGATCAGGTCGCCCGCGCGCATCGTGCGGGCCACGAGCAGGTTGCGGACGTGGTCGGCCAGCCCCAGCACGAACTCGTTCAGGTCGTGGCCGCTGCGGACGACCCGGTCGACGAGGTCGAGAATCCCGGCGCGGTCTCCGAGGCGGGCCTTCTCGGTGGTCTCGAAGAACAGGTCGGCGCCGACCACGCCGAGCGCCTCGCGCAGCGGGCCGATGGCGATCGTGTCGCCGCAGAGCGAGAGCGCCTGGTCGAAGAGCGAGAGCGCGTCGCGGAGCGCCCCGTCGGCCTTGCGGGCGAGCAGCACCAGGCTCTCGTCGTCGGCCGAGACGCCCTCCTCGACGCAGATCGCGCGCAGCCGCCCGACGATCTCGGGCACGGCGATCCGGCGGAAGTCGAACCGCTGGGTCCGGCTCAGGATCGTCGGCAGGACCTTGTGCGGCTCGGTCGTGGCGAAGATGAAGAGGGCGTACGGCGGCGGCTCCTCGAGCGTCTTCAGGAGCGCGTTGAACGCACTCGCCGAGAGCATGTGGACCTCGTCGAGGATGTAGACCTTCTTCTTGGCCCCCTGCGGCGGCACGCGGACGGTGTCGCGCAGCTCGCGGATGTCCTCGACCCGGTTGTTCGAGGCCGCGTCGATCTCGATGATGTTGAGCGAGCGGCCCTCCTCGAAGGCCCGGCACGAGTCGCACGTGCGGCACGGCTCGGCGCCCTCGCGCTCGGAGAGCGGCGTCTGGCAGTTGACGGCCTTCGCCAGGATCCGCGCGGCGGTCGTCTTGCCCACGCCGCGCGGCCCGCTGAAGAGGTAGGCGTGGGCCAGCCGCTCGCTCGTGATCGCGTTGCGGAGCGTCTCGGCGACGTGCTCCTGCGCCACGAGGTCGCCGAACGTCTGCGGCCGGTACTTCCGGGCGGTGACGGTGTAGCGCGGGGCAGAATCGGCCATCGGGACGGGTCCGGGGGAGATCCGGGAGGACCGTGGCAAGATCCTCCCCGGCACCGTCAAGGTAGCGTCAGCGGCCCTGCCTCGGGGGCGGTGTGGACAAGTCACCCACCCCCCGAGGCGGGCCTCCAGGGCGGGTCGTCCAGAGCAACGGACAGGGCGGTTATCGGTCCCCGTCTGGGACGTAGGCCGTTGGGCGTGGGGGCGTGTCCGGTAGCCGGGACCTCCGTCCCACGTCCTACGAACCACGCACCTGCCGTTGGCTCTACACCTCGACGCTGGCCTCCTCGACGACCTGCGTGTTGCCGCTCTTGTCGCCGATCCGCCGGCCCTTGTCGTCGGTGATGACCAGGATGCCCTCGACGAGGCCGAGCAGCCCGACGAATCCGCCGAGGGCGATGATCGGCCAGGCGAGGATCCCGAGTCCCAGCCCCGACACGAGCGACCCGACGCCCGAGACGATCGACCCGATGGCGAGCGGCCAGTTGCGGCGGATCGAGGTCTGGAGGGTCATCGGGCTCCCGTCGAGCGTGACCGCCCGCAGGCCGATCACCTTCTTGCCGAACGAGCGTCCGTCGGTGTACGGCGTCTCGAGACCGTCGCGGCTGAGGATGTAGCCGGCCCCAATGAGGGTGCCGACGCCGCTCATGAACGTCCCGAAGAGCCCGAACACGTAGACGACGACTCCGGCGAGGAGCCCGTCGATGAGGACGGCGAGGAAGCGCTTGACGAGGTCGGCCTTGGGGTGCATGGCAAGGGAAGCAGTGGGTTCACCTCTACTTACGCAATCCCGACCAAACACAGATCACACCGCCCCGAAACCATCCCTCACGCCCGCGCCTCGACCACGCGCGTCCCCGCGATGCGGTCCCCGAGGCGGCGGCCGACCGGGTCGATGGCCACCAGCACCGCCTCGGCGGCGAGCAGCGCCACCGACGCCCAGATGATGACGTCGCCGAACGGGACCAGCTTGTAGCCGCCGACCAGAAACATGACGGCCGGGATCAGGGCCGCCACCGCGACCGTGGCGTTGCGCCGGAGCGAGGTCGCCACGCCGAGATCGCCGCCTCGGGGACGGTACGGGCGGATGCCGAGCCAGCGCTTGCCGAGCGACCGCGCGCCCCACTCGCCGTACGGCAGCCCGTCGCGCAGCAGCAGGTACACGGCCCCCAGCACGAGCCCGACGCCGAACATCCGGCCCTTCAGCACGCCCGGCGTAAGTGCGGCCGGGATCAGGGCGAGCAGGAGCGCGAGGCTCCCGTCGAGAAACGCCGCGGCGAAGCGGCGGACGCGGACAGGGCGGACCAGGGTGGCGGAGACCATGCGTGCGGAGAAGGGCAGCCGAAAGGGTACCGCCTCGGGGCGGCCCGGGACAAGGGGAGAGTGGGGAGAGTGGACGGCGCGCGGGAGGAAAGTTCCGCCATCGCCCGCCCGTGGCGCGTTGTAGAGACGCCTCGCCGAGGCGTCTCCCCCGTGCCCGGATGGCACCGCCTCAGGGTCGCGTGCCGGACCGACCCGCCTGCCACCCCACGAGGCAGCGTGCCCCGTTCGATTCCACGCATCGTCCGCCTCGGTGACGGACGCACCGCGCACCGACGCGGGCGCCACCGTTTCGGCTTGCGCCGACCCCGAGGCGGGAGCACGTTAGCCGACAGCCGACAGCCGACAGCCGACAGCCGACAGCCGACAGCCGACAGCCGACAGCCGACAGCCGTCACCCCCCGAGGTGCTGCTTGAAGAAGGCGTACGCCTCGTTGATGGCCTTCGTCTCCTCCTCGGCCAGTCGCTGCAGCTTGGCCCCGAGGCCGACGACGCGGTCGGGGTGGTAGCCGGCCACGAGGCGGCGGTAGTGGCTCCGCACGGTGTCCATCGTGAGCGTGCCGGGCGGCAGCTCGAGCGTCGCGCGGTGGCGCGTCTCGGGCGTCTCCTGGGCGGGCACGCTGGGGCGGTCGGCGCGCGGGGCCTCGCGCGCACCCGCCTCGGTACGACTGCGGGCGGCGGCGCGGGCACGCTCGCGGCGGC
>JBCCQJ010000298.1:0-5323 GCA_039024395.1 Bacteroidota bacterium
CCCCGCGAACGCGGGGATCCATGCAACGGTGGCCAGAATTGGCGCCGTATGGATTCCCGCCTGCGCGGGAATGACTGAATGTGGGGGATTGGTGTTCGCACGTAACGGCCCTGCCCGCTGGGGGGGGGGACTCGCACTCACCGAGGCGGTCGTCTTGCACCGAGGCGGTCGGCCCCGAGGCGGTGCTGTCCGAGCCGAGCGCTCAGGCGGCGGTCTGTCGTCCGCAGTCCGTCGTCCGCGGTCCTCCGCCCCGAGGCGGCAGTCTCTCGTCCGCGGTCCGTCGTCCCTCCCCGAGGCGTCGTCGTCCGCACCGGGGATTCCCCCGCCATCTGGCGGCGTTGTAGGGGCATCCCCCGCACGGAGGTCGGGGGGCGCCGTTCGCAGGGCGGTCGCGCGGGCGCCTAGCCTTGGGCACCTTGCCTCCGTATGCCGTGACCGCTGCCCTCGCCGTCGACCTGCTCCCCGACGCCAGCCCCGTCGTCGCCGTCAACCTGCTCCGCCAAACGGCCCTCGCGGTGACCTTCGTCGAGGCCGTCCAGGGGTCGCTCGTAGCCCACGTCGAGGCGGAAACCGCCGAGCAGCTCGCCGCGGCCGTGGCCCTGTTCGCCGCCAGCCCGGCGGTCCGCGACCTCGCCACCTCGGAGGCCTAGCGATGGCCGCCGCCGCCCTCGTCGTCGGTGGCGGCAGCCCGCTGGGACGCGCCGTCGTCGCCCGCCTGGCCGCCGTCACGCGCGTGGCGATCGGCGAGGTCGACCCGGGCGACCTCGCGCCGGCCCTCGCCGAGGCCGACCGCGTGCGGCTGCTCTACGGCCGCGACGACCTGCCGGCGCTGGTCGTCGCGGAGGACCCGGCGGGCCTGGTCCGCTCGGCCCGGCGGCTGCTGCCGAGCGGGTTCGGCGTCGTCCTGGTGACGCCGCCGCCGTCGCTGCGCGTCGACGCCATCGCCGAGGCGACGGCACCGGGCACACCGCTCGTGCTCGTCGAGCGCGGGCACCGCGCCGAGACCGCGCGCCGGTCGCTCGGCGACGGCCGAACGCTGTGGACGGTCGCGACCGCCGTGCCCGGGTGGGACGGCACCCGGGGGTCGACCGCCTCGGAGGTCCATGTCGCCCGGACGGTCCGCGACCTCCTGTTTCCGGCCCCAGACCTGTCGCTGGCCTCGTAGCGGCGCCGGACGCCTGGGTCGGACGCCTCAGGGCACGCCCGCCCAGGGCAAGCCGCCTCCACGCGCAGCGCGACACCCCGAGGCGGTCCGGGACGTGAGGCGGTCCGGGACGTGAGGCGGTCCGGGACGTGGACGCTGCCGCCTCGGGGCCGACGTGCACCTGCTGGCGGGTCCGATCGCCTACGCGGCGGGCTTCTCCCCATTCTCTCGAATGGGGGCCGGGACGCACATGGGTGTGAGGAGGCCGGCCTCCGGTCAGGTCGGCACAAGGCTAACTCTGAACCGCGTCGGCCTTGCGCGTGCTGAGGCCGAACGGCAGGTAGGCCGGGCACGTGCCGACGAACGCCGTCGCCGCGAAGACCGTCGCGACGAGGCCGAGCACGCCCGCAAGAACACCGTCGACGACGAACACGACCAGAAGGAGGAGAGCGACCGCGGCGCCGAGGCGGACGGTGCGGTCGGTACGGCCCATGTTGAGCATCATGGCAGGAGGCGGGGGATGAGAGGAGCCATCAACCTCGGGCGCAGCCTGCCTCGGGGCGAGCGGGAGGCAGCGGCCGAGCGGGCGAGGCGGTCCCTCACCGAGGCGGAACGGTGTAGGGGTCGCCCCCACACGCGGGCCCGGGGGCGCCCGGCCCGGCGGGCGGGGGGGCACCGTCAGCGCCGTTATGGAGGGCGGCGTCTCTTGCGGCCGTCCGTTCACCCACCCCCACATGGCCGACACGATCGCCGCCGCGGCGACCGCCGCCCCCACCGAGGACGCCTCGCGATTCGAGGTGTTCTCCTACGACGACCAGGTGGTCCGCTGGTTCGTGGTCGCCACCATCATCTGGGGCTTCATCGGGATGCTCGTCGGGGCGCTGCTGGCGCTCCAGCTCCCGTTCCCCGAGGCCAACCTCGGCGAGTACCTCTCGTTCGGCCGGCTGCGCCCGCTGCACACGAACGCGGTCATCTTCGCCTTCGCGGGCAACGGCATCTTCGCCGCCATCTACTACAGCACGCAGCGGCTGTGCAAGGCGCGGATGTTCTCGGACGGGATGAGCCGCTTCCACTTCTGGGGCTGGCAGGCCATCATCGTCGCCGCCGCGATCACGCTGCCGCTCGGCATCACGACGTCCAAGGAGTACGCCGAGCTGGAGTGGCCCATCGACATTGCAATCACGGTCGTCTGGGTCGTGTTCGCGGTCAACTTCTTCGGGACGCTCTGGAAGCGCCGCGAGAAGCACATGTACGTGGCGCTGTGGTTCTACATCGCCACCATCGTGACCGTCGCCGTGCTGCACCTGGGCAACAGCATGGCGCTGCCGGTCTCGATGACGAAGAGCTACCCGATCTACAAGGGCGTCCAGGACGCGCTCGTGCAGTGGTGGTACGGCCACAACGCGGTCGCCTTCTTTCTCACGACGCCCTTCCTGGGGCTGATGTACTACTTCCTCCCGAAGGCGGCCGAGCGCCCGGTGTTCTCGTACCGGCTCTCGATCGTCCACTTCTGGAGCCTCGTCTTCATCTACATCTGGGCCGGGCCGCACCACCTCCAGTACACGGCCGTGCCCGAGTGGGCGGCCACGCTCGGGATGGTGTTCTCGGTGATGCTGTGGATGCCGTCGTGGGGCGGCATGATCAACGGCCTGTTCACGCTGCGGGGGGCCTGGCACAAGCTGCGCGACAGCGTGGTGCTCAAGATGTTCGTCGTCGGCATCACGTTCTACGGGATGGCCACCTTCGAGGGGCCGGCGCTGAGCATCAAGACGGTCAACGCGCTGAGCCACTACACCGACTGGAACATCGCCCACGTCCACTCGGGCGCCCTCGGCTGGAACGACTTCATGACCTTCGGGATGATCTACTGGCTTGCGCCGCGGCTGTGGCGGACGCCGCTGTGGAGCCAGAAGCTGGCCAACTGGCACTTCTGGATCGGCACGATCGGCATCCTGCTCTACGTGCTGGCGATGTACACGTCGGGCATCACGCAGGGCCTGATGTGGCGCGCCTTCGACGACGCCGGCCGGCTGCTCTACCCCGACTTCGTCGAGACCGTCATCCAGGTCCGCCCGATGTACTGGGTGCGCCTGATCGGCGGCACGATGTACCTCGTCGGCGTGGTCTTCATGATGGTCAACCTGTGGATGACGATCCGCCGCGCACCGAGGCAGCTCCCCGACCCGGCCGTCGCGATGCCCCGCCTCGGGCCCGCCCGCCACGGCGCCGCCGCCGCTGGCGGTGACGGCCACGGTGGCGACGGCCACGTCTCCGCTGCCCCCGTCGTCGCCTAGCCCCACACCCATGCCGCGATTTCTCCGGGCCAACGGCGCCCACCGCCACCTCGAGGGCTGGCCCCTCGTGTTCACCGTCCTCACGACCGTCGCCGTGCTGGTCGGCACCGTCGTCGAGTTCGCGCCCATCTTCCTCGTCACCGGCGCCGTCGAGCCGATGGAGACCCTCGAGCCGTACACGCCGCTCGAGCTGGCCGGCCGCGACCTCTACATCGCCGAGGGCTGCAACAGTTGCCACAGCCAGATGGTGCGGCCGTTCCAGGACGAGGAGCTGCGCTACGGGCCGTACTCGACGCCGGAGGAGGGGGCCTACGAGACGCCGCACCTGTGGGGCTCGAAGCGGACCGGCCCCGACCTCGCCCGCCTCGGGGGCAAGTACCCCCACCTGTGGCACGTCCGCCACATGGAGGAGCCGACGTCGACGAGCCCCAACTCGATCATGCCGCCCTACCCGCACCTGCTCTCGACGCCGATCGACCTGAGCGACCTGCCGGCCAAGATGCGCGGCCTCCGCCGCCTCGGGGTGCCCTACACCGACGCCGAGATCGCGGGCGCCGTCGCGATCGCCGAGGCCCAGGCCGACTCGATCGCCGCCGAGGTGGCCGCCCAGGGCGGGCCCGACCGCCTCGCCGACCGCGAGATCACCGCCCTCGTGGCCTACCTCCAGCGCCTCGGCGTCGACCGGGCCGAGCTGGAGGCCCGCACCGCTGCGCCTACCGCCGCCCTCCGCTAGCCCCATGTGGAAAGAGACCGTCCGTGCCCTCCAGACCGGCGCCCTCGCCGAGGTCGCCGTCGTCGCCTTCGTCGCGGCCTTCCTGCTCATCATCGCCTACGCCTTCACGATGAAGAAGGCCACGCGCGAGGAGATCAAGCACCTCCCGCTCGACGACGCCCCCGAGATCTCGCCCCGCAACGGCGCCCGCCATGCCTGAGCCGACCCTCCCCCCCCGCGCGCCCGGCGCCGCCTCCGACGGTACGCCTCCCGGTCCGTCGCAGACCGTCGCCCCCCCGCAGTCCCCGCCCCGCACCCCCGAGGCGGTCCCCGAGGCGGCCGTCGGCGACGAGGGCGCCGTCGACCGCGTGATCCAGGGCCACACGTACGACGGCATCCGCGAGTACGACAACCCGATGCCCGGCTGGTGGGTCGCCATCTTCTGGGCGACCGTCGTGTTCGCGCCCGTCTACGTGCTCGGCATCCACGTCTTCGACTGGATCGACGACTACCAGGACGACTTCGCCGAGGCGGGCGAGCGCCTAGAGCAGATCCGGATGGAGTACGCCTCGACCGGACCGGACTTCAAGACCGACGCCGGCGCGCTCCGCGCCTACGCCACCGACGCGGCCATGGCCGAGGCGGGGGCGATCCACTTCGCCGCCATCTGCGCGGCCTGCCACGGGTCGCTCGGCGAGGGCGTCATCGGGCCGAACCTGACCGACGCCCACTGGCTCCACGGCAACGACCCCGAGCAGCTCTGGGCCGCCATCGGCGAGGGCTTCCCCACGCAGGGGATGCCGCCGATGAACCTCCAGCTCGAGCCGCAGGAGCTGGCCGAGGTGATGGCCTACGTGGTCTCGATCCAGGGGACCGACCCGCCGGGCGCCAAGGCGCCGGAGGGCGAGGAGATGCCGATGTCGCTGTAGCCGGGGACCGCCGACGGCCGACCGCGGACCGCCGCCCGAGCGATCGGTTCAGGCACCGCCTCGGGGCTGGCGCGTGCCCCAACCGGAGCGATGACCGTAGGGGCACGCTGCTGGCGTGCCTGAATCAACCGCCGCCTCGGGGGGCGGGTATGGCGGTCGATTCGTCGCCCCCCTCCCGACCTCCCCCGCTGGGGGGGCAGGGCCGTTACGTGCTAACACCAATCCCCCCACATTCAGTCATTCC
>JBCCQJ010000299.1:0-5313 GCA_039024395.1 Bacteroidota bacterium
CCGGAGCGGGGTATGTGCAGCTTGGTCGCTACACGGATACCCGCCGAGGCGGCTTTCCTTCCGTCGGGGCTCTACGGCCCCATGCTGTCGAGCAGAGCGCGCTTAACCTGATGCGTATGGGGCGCGGCGTGCCGCGCCCCTACGAGTCGTGCCCCGAGTCGGCGGATACGACGCCGGGATAATGCTCCCCCGAGGCGGCGGTCGGCGGTCTCTCCGAGGCAGTATGGGGATCGGATGCCCGGAACGTTTCCCCGGCCGCGACGCCTCCGCTCCTCTCAGTTCGCCAGCGCGCGGAGGTGGAAGCGCGGGATCTGCGCCCGGAACCGCGCGCCGTCCTCGCGCTGCATCAGGTACGTGCCCTCCATGGCGCCCTCGAAGGTCTTGAGGACGCAGAATGAGTGGTACTCGTGGGTCTCTCCCGGGTGGATCGTCGGCTGCCGTCCGATGACGCCCGCTCCTTCGACCTCCTGCACGTGCCCCGAGGCGTCGGTGATGACCCACCGGCGGCGCAGGAGCTGGACCTCGTCCGGACCGTGGTTCTCGATCCGCACGAAGTAGGCGAACACAAACCGGCGCTCGACGACGTCGGACTTGTCGTCGAGGTAGACCGGGCGGACGGAGACGGTGACCGTCTCGGTGGTGGCGTCGTAGGAGACCATGGCGTGGGGGGACCCGCCCCGAGTGATTAGGACCGGACTTCCTGTCCGCGGGCGTATTCGACGGCGCCGATGAGGGCGCGGACGCGGGGCTCGCAGACGGGCGCCTGCCAGCGCGCCTCCTCCTTGAGGCCGCTCCCGATCAGGAAGCCGTCCGCGTCGTCGACGTAGGTGTGGAGGTTGTCGGCCGTGAGGCCGCCGCCGCAGAAGAGCGCGAGGTCGGTCGCCTCGCTCGCCACCTCGACGACGCCCGCGGCCGGGCTCTCGCCCACGGCGGGGCCGAGGATGGCGAGGGCGTCGGGCCGCGCAAGCTCGGCGGCTGCGACGAGGGCACCGATCGCCTCGGGGTCGGACGGCCGCACGTCGGCGATGACGGGGATCGGCGTCGCGTCGATCTGCTCGCGGTAGCGGTGGAAGCGGCCCGCCGCCTGCGGGTCGCCCGTCCACCCGTCGACGCGGACGAAGTGGCACCGGGCGGCGTGCGCGACCGCGAGGGCGGCACAATCGGCGTGGAGGAGCCGGATCCCGACCGGCAGGCGGTCGGCATGGCGGCGCACCGCGACGGCCACGCCCGTCATGTAGGCCACCACCTCGGGGCCGGTCTCGTCGGCCGAGAGCGCCGGCCGGTCGTGCGCGTTCTCGACCAGGAGCCCGTCCACGCCCAGGTCGACCAGGAGCTTCGTCTCGGCGACGGCGCGGTCGATGGCGGCTTGCATCCCCCGGCAGCCCGGCACGCCCGGCGACGGCCCGGCGTGAATCACAGCGACGACCGGCTTCGGCCGCGGGAACAGGTCGAGGACAGCGGAGGACATAGGGAGCCCAAGGACGGGGAATGGTTTAACGGGGCCCCCGCTGCGCCCTGTTCCGTGAATCCGCCTCGGGGCTGCCGATCTGCCTCCGCCCTCCTGCCGGTGCTACCGCGCGACACCCGCCTCGGGACGGGGGATGAGCGCCAGGACAGAGTCCGGGAGACCGGTCGAGACCGCGGGCGCCTCCGCCGCCGTCCGCCACGGGAGCGACGGCCACCACGGCGCGGCCGGCTCCGAGGCGGGCGTGACGCTCTCGCCCGGCCGCGGGGTCACCGTCCGCACGCCCACCGCCGCGGCGGCGGCGCGGACCCGCTCGGCGGGCTCGGTCCACCCGTGGAGCGCCAGGTCGAACATGCCCCAGTGGACCGGCACCATCAGGCCCTCCGTTCCGCCCTGCACGATGCGGTGGGCTGCGACGGCCTGCTCCGGCCCGAGGTGGACGTCGGCCCAGGCGGCGTCGTAGGCCCCCGCCTCGATGAGCGTCAGGTCGAACGGCCCCAGCCGCCGCCCCACCTCGGCGAACTCCGGCGTGAGCGCGGTGTCGCCCGAGTACCACACCCGCGACGAATCCCCGACGAGCGCCCAGCCGGTCCACAGGGTCTCGTCGCGCGCTAGGAACCGCCCCGAGAAGTGGCGCGCCGGCGTGCTCACCAGCCGGACGCCCCCGAGGCGGACCTCCCCCCACCAGTCGACCTCGGTGATTCGCTCCGCCGGGATGCCCCACGCCTCGAGGTGCGCGCCGACGCCCAGCGGCACGGCCCAGCGCGGCACCGAGGCGGCGAGCGCCCGCACGGTCGGCAGGTCGAGGTGGTCGTAGTGGTCGTGCGAGATCGCGACGGCGTCGAGGGGCGGCAGGTCGGCCAGGGCCAGGGGCGGCGGCGCGAACCGGGGCGCGCCGAACCACGGGCTCGGGCTCGCCCGCTCGCCCCAGATCGGGTCGACCAGCACGCGCACGCCCTCGATCTCGACGAGCAGCGTCGAGTGGCCGAGCCACGTCACGCGGAGGCCCGCCGGCGCCTCGGCCACGTCGGCCGCCGCGACGGGCAGCGCCGCCTCGGGGGTCCGGTGGTCGCTCCCGCCGGTGAGGTACGCCCACACCGTTTCGAACGAGACCCCGTCGGCAACGGTGGGGATCGTGTTCTGGAACTGCCCGTCGCGGTACTGCGGCGACTGGGCGATCCGGTCGAGCCGCTCGCCGGCGGGGGCCGCACCGAACGCCTCCCACATCGAGGCGACCAGGAGGGCGACCCCGGCCGCCAGGGCGAGGACGCTCCACCCGGCGATGCGCAGCCAGCGCCGCCTCGGGGAGGCGGCCGACGGGGTCGGCGAGGAGGAGATTGGCATCGAGGCGGGGCTGGGCGAGTCCGGAGGGTAGCACCCTCCGAGGCGGACCGGGCCGATCCGCGGCAAACCGGGTTAAAAGGGCGCGAATGGGGGGCGTCGAGGTCAACCTCCCTCCTACCTTCGTCGTCCGTCCGAATCACGGCTCCAGCCCGCGCGTACTCGGCCGCATGAGCGACACGCCTCTTCCTGTTCCCACGCACGCCGTCGACGACGTCGTGGTGCTGTTCGCCGGCGACTCGGGCGACGGGATGCAGCTGACCGGCGGCCAGTTCACGCTCGCGACGGCCCACGCCCGCAACGACCTCGCGACGCTGCCCGACTTCCCGGCCGAGATCCGCGCGCCGGCCGGCACCCTCTACGGCGTCTCGGGCTTCCAGCTCCACTTCGGCAAGACGGCCATCCTGACGCCGGGCGACGAGGTGGACCTCCTCGTGGCGATGAACCCGGCGGCGCTGAAGGTGAACCTGCCGCGCGTCAAGGCCGGCGGGGCCGTGCTCGTCAACACGAACGCGTTCAACGACCGCGACCTCGGCCTGGCCGGCTACGAGCAGAACCCGCTCGAGGACGACACGCTCGACGGCTACGAGCGTCACGACGTGGAGCTGACGCGGCTGACGCGCGAGGCCCTCGCCGAGACCGGCCTGAGCAACCAGGAGGTCGACCGGGCCAAGAACATGTTCGCGCTCGGGCTCTCGCTGTGGCTCTACACGCGCCCGGTCGAGCCGGCCCGCGACTGGATCCGCCAGAAGTTCGCCGCCAAGCCCGAGATCCGCGACGCCAACCTGCGCGCGCTCGACAAGGGCTACCACTACGGCGACATCTCGGAGAGCTTCGTCGCCCGCTACGAGGTGGCGCCCGCCGACCTCCCGCCGGGCACCTACCGCGCCATCCGGGGCAACGAGGCGCTCGCGCTCGGGCTCGTCGCGGCCTCGCACAAGTCGGGGCTCGACGTCTACTACGGCACCTACCCGATCACGCCGGCCTCGGACCTCCTCCACGCGCTCGCGCGCTACAAGGCGCACGGCGTCAAGACGTTCCAGGCCGAGGACGAGATCGCGGCGATCGGCGCGGCGATCGGCGCCAGCTTCGGCGGCGCGCTCGGCGTGACCGGCACCTCGGGGCCCGGCATGGCGCTCAAGGGCGAGTTCCTGGGTCTCGTGACGATGGTCGAGCTGCCGCTGGTCGTGATCGACGTGCAGCGGGCCGGGCCGTCGACCGGCATGCCCACCAAGACGGAGCAGTCGGACCTCCTGATGGCCGTCTACGGCCGCAACGGCGACGCCCCCACACCGGTCGTGGCGGCGCGGACGCCCGGCGACTGCTTCGACGCGGCCTTCCACGCGGCGCGCATCGCGCTCGAGTACATGACGCCGGTCATCGTGCTCTCCGACGGCTACCTCGGCAACGGCTCCGAGCCGTGGCGCCTGCCCGACGTCGACGCCCTCCCGACGTTCGTCCCCGAGATGGCGACGGTCGACGTGGCGCGCCGCGAGGGTGCCCTTACCGAGGACGGCGCCTTCCTGCCCTACGTCCGCGACGACCGCACGCTCGCCCGGGGCTGGGCCGTCCCCGGCACGGCCGGGCTGGAGCACCGGATCGGCGGGCTCGAGAAGGACGCCCGGACCGGCGGCGTCTCCTACGACCCGGAGAACCACCAGCGGATGACCGAGACGCGCGCCGAGAAGGTGGCGCGGATCGCCCAGAGCTTCCCGCCGGTCGAGGTGGAGGGCGACGCCGAGGGCGACGTGCTCGTCGTCGGGTGGGGCTCGACGTACGGGGCCATCAAAAAGGCCGTCGAGACGGCGCGGGCCGACGGCCTCCGCGTGGGCCACGCTCACCTGCGGTGGATCAACCCGCTCCCGAGAGACCTCGGCGAGGCGCTCGGGCGCTACCGCCACGTCCTCGTGCCGGAGCTGAACCACGGCCAGCTCGTCCGCCTCCTCCGCGAGCGGTTCCTGCTTCCTGCCCGCAGCCTCGCCAAGGTGCAGGGGCTGCCGTTCACGGCCCGCGAGGTCGAGGCCGAGATCCGCGCCCTCGCCGCCGCGCCCACGCCGACCCATGCCTGACACCCCGCTCCCCGACGACGCGGCCGCACGGCCCGAGGCGGCCGCGCCTACGGGCGGCACGCCCAAGGCGGTCAAGCCTGCCGGCCCCCCCGGCGTCAAAAAGCCGGCCGGGCCACGGGGCGTCAAGCCCGCGGGGCCGCCGGGGGCCAAGAAGCCGGCCGGGCCGACTGGCGTGAAGCCGGCAGGACCGTCGAGCGTGAAGAAACCGGCCGGACCGCCAGGTGCCACAAAGCCCGCCGGGCCGCCCGGCGCGAAGAAGCCGGCAGGCCCCCGAGGCGTCAAGCCGGCAGGGCCCGCGGGCGCCAAGAAGCCGGCCGGGCCGCCGTCGGCTAAGCCAGCAGGACCTCCGGGTGCCAAAAAGCCGGCCGGGCCGGGGGCCGCCAAGCCGGCTGGGCCGCCTGGCACGCGAACGCCCACGCTTCCCCCTGGCGGCCGCAC
>JBCCQJ010000300.1:0-5283 GCA_039024395.1 Bacteroidota bacterium
CGCCTCTGTTTCTGGGTGCCGCCTCGGGGGGGGGGGCGCCGGCCCCGCGGCGGGAACGGCATCAGTTTCGGGTGGACCGGAGGCCGCTGCGGGGTGTACCGTACGCCATGCCCCTCCAGACTTCCGCCTCGGTGCCCGACACCTCCGCCTCGGCGCCGGGGGCGGCCGAGGCCGTCAGTGGAGCGAGCCGGAGCCTGTGGACCCAGCTCGTCGAGGCGGTCGCGAGCGTCACCCGCCTCGGCACTGACCTCACTGAGCACCTGCTCCAGACCGCCGCGCTGTTCGTGGTCGTGTGGGCGGTCCGGCTGCTGGTCCTCGCGGCCGTCCGCCGCCGCGCGCCCGACAACATCCGCCGGCTGTACCAGTGGCGCAAGGGGACGACCTACGTCGGCTCGGTCGTCGTGGTCCTGGCGCTCATCAACATCTGGGTGGGAACCATGGGGTCGCTGGGGACCTTCCTGGGGCTCCTCTCAGCCGGCGTCGCGATCGCGCTGCGCGACCCGCTCGTCAACCTCGCCGGGTGGCTCTTCATCCTCGGCCGGCGGCCGTTCTCGCAGGGCGACCGCATCGCAATTCGTGGACACACGGGCGACGTGATCGACCAGCGGCTGTTCCAGTTCACGCTCCTCGAGGTGGGCACGTCGACCGGAGCGGGGCAGTCGACCGGACGGATCGTCCACGTCCCGAACGGATGGGTCTTCTCCGACTCGGTCGTCAACCACACCGGCGCGTTCGCCTACGTGTGGCACGAGGTGGCGGTCGTGGTCACGTTCGAGAGCGACTGGCGGGCGGCCAAGCAGATCGTCCTCGACGTCGCGCACGAGTGCGCCGACCATCTCTCGGCCGATGCCGAGCGGGCGATCCGCCGCGCGGCCCGGGAGTACTTCATCTTCTACTCGAAGCTGACGCCGACCGTCTACACGAGCGTCGTGGGCGAGGGCGTCCAGCTCACGATGCGCTACCTGGTGGCCCCGCGGCGGGTGCGCGGCAGCGCGCAGGACGTGTGGGAGGCGATCCTCGACCGCTTCGCGGCGCGCGACGACATCGACCTCGCCTACCCGACGACGCGCTTCTACCGCAACAACGAGGAGGGGAAGCCTGGCGCCGGCGGCCCGCCCCGCCTCGCCGCCTCGGGGGACGGAGACCCCGCTATGCGCCCCGAGGCGGAGCCGCCGCTTCGGTAGACGAGGCCGGGGTGGGGAGCGTCTGCCGCTCGGGGTGCTTCCCGTTCACGCCCTCCAGGAGAGTGCCGATCGCGGCCAGGTCGGCGTCGAGGTCGCCCGACGGCGCGACGGTGCCCACGATGCCGATCTGCCGGCGCCCCCAGTCGAGCGCGGCGACGGCAATCGGCACGTCGGCGGCGACGGCGATGCGGTGGAACCCCGTCTTCCAGCGGTCGACGGCCCTGCGCGTTCCCTCGGGCGTGATGGCGACGATGCGGGGCGTGCCGTCGGTCAGGCGCTCGACTGCGCCGCCGACGAGCCCGCCGGGTGCGTCCCGGTCGACCGGGACCCCGCCGAAGAGGCGAAGCAGCCACGCGAGCGGCCCCACGAAGAGCTGCCGCTTGGCGAACACGTTGAACCCCACCCCCACGACGGCCGCGGCTGCGAACCCGATGACGCCGTCCCAGTTCGACGTGTGGGGCGCCCCGACGAGCACGAACCGCTCGCGGTCGGGGAAGCCGCCGACGAACCGCCAGCCCATCACGCGCATCGTGAACCGCCCGAGGGCGCGCACCCACGCCGGGTAGGCCCGCCTCGGGACGGACGGCGGGAGGGCGGGCAGCACCGCCTCGGGCGGAAGCAGGCGTGGGACAGCGGGGGCGCTCACGCTCCCGAAGCTACCCCGAGGCGCCTCGGGGCTGCGACCGGCCGGTGGCCCCGAGGCGGAGGTGCGGAGGTGCGGAGAGAGAGCGGCCGTGGAAACGTTCCGGGTGTCTGGATGGCACACCGCCTCGGCGCCAGGGCAGCTTGTCCTACGGCCTACGGCCTACGGCCTACGGTGCCGTCAGGCGCCATCGCCTCCGCTCACGTCTGCCCATTCCTCGTTCCCAGCTCCCCCCTCAGCCTATCCTGCGGCCGCCCCCGCCTCGGAGTGGCGTTAGCCCCGAGGCGGCGGCACCTTCGCCCACCGCCTCGGGGCACACGGGCGTGGGCGGCGGCGTTCGCGGGGGGCGTTACCTTTGGACGGCTCCTCCGCACCCATGCCGCAGACCTACCACGGCCATCTCGTCTCGCCCGAGGGCGCCCGCTACGCGGTCGTCGCGAGCCGCTTCAACGAGGCCATCACGCAGCGCCTCCTCGAGGGCGCCCTCGACGCGCTCGCCCGCCACGGCGCCGACCCCGAGGCGGTCCACGTCGCGTGGTGCCCGGGCGCGTTCGAGATCCCGCTCGTGGCGCAGACGCTGGCCGCCTCGGAGCGGTACGACGCCGTGATCTGCCTCGGGGCCGTGATCCGGGGGGCGACGGCCCACTTCGACTATGTCGCCTCGGGGGTGACGAGCGGGTGCCAGCAGGCGGCGCTCCAGACCGGCGTGCCGGTCCTCTTCGGCGTGCTCACCGTCGACACGCTCGATCAGGCGTGGGAGCGCGCCGGCACGAAGGCCGGCAACAAGGGCGCCGAGGCCGCCGCCGCCGCCATCGAGATGGTCGACCTCCAGGCCCGCCTCGGGGCCGTGACCGCGTAACGAGACCCCTGCGCCCGCCCGACGACCGCTACGCCGCACCACCTCCCGCTGCCATGCGGCACCCTGCGCCGTCGCGCCTCGCGCTCCTCGTCCTGCTCCTCGCCGGAGCCCCCTCGGCCCTGGCCCAAACCGCCGGCTGGCAGGCCTACCCGGCCTACAACGAGGTCGGGGCCATCGCCGGAGGTCCGGACGGCGTCTGGGCGGCGACCCGCGCAGGCGTGCTCTTCTACGGCGTCCCCGACGGCGAGATCGTGACGTACACGACCGTGAACGGGCTCCGAGGCGGAGCCGTCGGGGCGATGGACGTCGACGCGAGCGGGATGCTCTGGATCGGATATGTGGACGGCCTCTTCGAGCGCCTCGACCCGGTCACCGGGGAGGTCACGCCGTTCTTCGCCGTCGCCCGCGCCGACCAGTACCCGTCGCGCGGCGTCCGCCGGATCCGGGCCATCGGCGACCTCCTCTACCTCGCGACCGACTTTGGGATCGTGGTCTTCGACGCGGCGCTCGGGCAGGTGGTTGACTCGTACGCCCGCCTCGGGGACCTCGAGGCGGGGACGCCGGTGAACGACGTGATCGAGGCGCCTCTGGCAGACGGGGCGCCGGGGCTGTGGGCGGCCACGGCCGGGGGGATCTACACCGCACCTCGCGACGGCACGAACCTTCAGACACCCTCGGCGTGGACGCGGGACACGGGCCTGGACGGCGAGATGTTCAGCCTCGCCCAGTTCGACGGGGCCGTCTACGTGGGCGGCGGCCCCGACGGCGTGCGCGACGTCTACCGGCGGGGAGACGAGGGGGACTGGAGACGAGTGCTGTTCACGAATCAGCCCCTGATCGAGCTCCGGCGGATCGGGGAGAGCCTGTTTGCGCTCTCGCAGTTCTTCGCCTTCGAGATCCGTCCGGGCCAGCCGTACGTGACGTACTTCGCCCCCGAGGCGGACGTCCTCCGCGGCATCGCGGCCGGGCCGGACGGCGGCGTCTGGCTTGGCGACGGCGCCGTCGGGCTGTTCCGCGCGCCGTCGCAGGAGCCGGTCGACAACCGGATCGAGTTCTCGGCGGAGCCGGTCTCGTTTCCGGGGCCGGGCACCAACAACATCGCGGCCCTCGACGTGGGCGCCGACGGCGTGCTGTGGGTCGCCACGCCCCGCCTCGAGGTGAATCCGGCCGCGACGATCAACCGCCTCGATGGAGGCGAGTGGACGGTCTTCGAGACGACCGACCTCGACCTCGACATCTCGCGGGCGCCCTTCGAGGCGGCCACCGTGGGGCCAGACGGCACCTTCTACGCGGGCTCGACGGGGCGGGGCATGACGGTCTTCACGCCCGACGGATCGGTGTCGACCTACAGCAGCGCCAACTCGTCGCTCATCGGCTCGTCCGACGACCCGACCTACCAGGTCGTGCGCGAGCTGGCCTTCGAAGGCGGCATCCGGTGGGTCTCGAATCTCTCGGCGACGCCGCTCCACGTCTTCGACGAGGACGGGAACTGGACCGCTCTCGCCTACCCGACGCGCGGCGACCGCATCCCGGCGACGGCCGACATCTTCCAGATCGCCATCGACGACTTCGGCAACAAGTGGCTCGGCCTCGGGGATCGGGGTCTCGGCGTGTGGGACACCGGCGAAGACCCCACCGACCCCTCGGACGACCAGGCGCTCTACTTCAGCGGCAGCCCGACGAGCGGACAGGGCCTGCCCGACCCGCGCGTGCGCGATGTCGTGATCGACCGCGAGGGCCGCGTGTGGATCGGCACCGAGCGAGGGCTGGCCTTCGTGTTCTCGCCGGGTTCGGCCTTCTCGGGCAGCCGGGACCTCGTGCAGCCGCAGTGGGCGCGCACGGAGGATGGCACGTCGTTCCTTCTGCGCGACGTGGCCGTGAACGACCTCGAGGTCGACCCCGCCGGCCAGATCTGGGTGGCGACCACGACGGGGGCCTTCCTCCTCAACGCCGAGGGGAACGGGGTCGTCCGCGAGATCACGAGCGCCGACAGCCCGCTGCCCAGCGACGACATTCTCTCGATCGCCGTCGATCCCACCTCGGGGCTTGTGTTCATGGCGACCTCGGAGGGCCTGTTCAGCGTGCCCGGCGACGCGACCATTCGGGAGCCCGCCTCGGAGGCGCTGCGCGTCTCGCCGAGCCCGTTCCGCCCCGCCGAGGCGGACGGCGTGGTGGTGAGCGGCCTCGCAGCGCCGACCTCCCAGATCCGCGTGCTGACCGTCTCGGGCGAGGTCGTCCACGAGGCGGACGTGACGGGCGGGTCGTTCCGCTGGGACGGGCGCGACATCCGAACCGGTCGGCCGGCGTCGTCGGGCGTCTACATCGTGGCCGCCGCCGGTGACGATGGCTCGACGCTCTTCGGCAAGGTGGCCATCCTACGGTAGTCCGCCGCCTCGGGGCCGAGACGTGCATCGCGCCAGGCTTCGCAGTTTTTCAACTGCGCACCGCCGGCGCACGCCCGCTCCCGATGTACTTTGATGGCCCTGTCCGCCTCGGCGGTCGACCACGGTGGCTGTAGCTCAGTTGGTTAGAGCGTCCGGTTGTGGTCCGGAAGGTCGCGGGTT
Organism: Bacteroidota bacterium; assembly: GCA_039024395.1. GTDB lineage: Bacteria > Bacteroidota > Rhodothermia > Rhodothermales > Rubricoccaceae > Rubrivirga. The sequence continues at coordinate 5,251 of JBCCQJ010000300.1, forward strand.
CAAATCCCGTCAGCCACCCTGCGGCCTCCCGGC
>JBCCQJ010000301.1:0-5261 GCA_039024395.1 Bacteroidota bacterium
CCCGCGCCCGCGGCCGGTTGGCACGCCCCCCCACGGTCCCGCCGGGCCCGCGGGGGGGACACGGCGCGGCCCCGGCGCCGGCGCCTCTCCCGGCCGGGTGCGCCCCCCCGGGGCCGGCGCCGAGGCAGCGGGCAGACGAGGCTGTCTCGCACCACCTCTCTAAGCTGGCAGGGCGGAGAGAACGCGGCAGCAGGCCTCCGGCGGAGACCCCCTTGCCCCTTCCCTCTTGCCCCCTGCCCGACGATTCGCCAGAATCGGCATCAGGCGGCCAGCTTGTCGAGGTACTCCGCGCGCAGCTTCGCCACCTTGGGCGCGATGATCGCCGCGCAGTACGGCTGGGCCGGGTTGCGCTCGAAGTAGTCCTGGTGGTAGTCCTCGGCCGGATAGAACGTGTCGAGCGGCTCGATCTCGGTCACGATGGGGTCGGCGAAGACGCCCTGCGCGTCGAGATCCGCCTTGACCGCCTCGGCGACCTCGCGGTGCGCCTCCGAGGCGGGGTAGACGCCCGAGCGGTACTGCGTGCCGCGGTCGTTGCCCTGCCGGTTGAGCGTCGTCGGGTCGTGGGTGGCGAAGAACACCGTCAGCAGGTCGCGGAGCGAGATCACCTCAGGGTCGAAGGTCACCTCAACCACCTCGTTGTGGCCGGTCCGGCCCGAGCAGACCTCGCGGTAGGTCGGGTTGGCGACGTGGCCCTGGGCGTAGCCCGAGACCACGCGCTCGACGCCGCGGAGGGGCTTCATCACCGCCTCGACGCACCAGAAGCAGCCGCCGCCGAGAACAATCGTCTCTGTCATCAGAATGGGAGTGGGGAGGCAGGTATACGACGCGCGGCGGACGCGGCTCCGGCGCGCGTCTGTACGCCTCGGGGACCGACGTCATGGCGTCTTCGTACGGGCGTTCGTAGTGTCCGCCCTCCCCTGCTCGCCCCCGCATGGCCCCCGACGTCGACGCCCTCCGCATCCGCCTCATCCAGATCCGCGAGCGCCCGGCCGTGATCGCCGAGGAGCAGGCGAGCTTTCAGGCCCGCACCGGCCTCGGTCCGGACCGGTTCGTCGTCACGAATGCCCTCGAAGACCGCCTCGGGGCCGACCTCGTCGAGGACGTCGACGCGGTCATGATCGGGGGGGCCGGCGCCTACTCGGTCGTCGACACGTTCGGCTGGACGCAGGGCCTCGTCGACGTCTGCCAGGCGTGTGCCGACCGCGAGGTGCCGCTCTTCGGGTCGTGCTGGGGCCACCAGTTCGTCGCGCGCGCCTTCGGCGGGACGGTCGTCAACGATCCCACGCGGGCCGAGATGGGCACGCACCGGGTCCGCCTCACCGAGGCGGGACGGGCCGACCCGCTGTTCTCGACCCTCCCCGAGGCGTTCGGCACGCAGATGGGCCACCACGACCGCGTGGCCGAGCTGCCGCCGGGCGCGGTCGAGCTGGCCGCGAACGACGTGGCCCCGTATCAGGCCTTCCGGCTGGAGGGCGTGCCGATCTACGGGACGCAGTTCCACTCGGAGCTGGACGCCGAAACCGAGCGCTTGCGCCTCGTGGCCTACCGCGCCCACTACCCCGAGATGCAGGACGACGCCATCTTCGAGGCGACCCTCGACGCGCTCTACGAGACGCCCGATGCTGACGACCTGCTGCGCCGCTTCCTGCTGCTCTACGCCGTCGAGGATGGCGCCGAGCGTCTCGCCTCCGAGGCGGCGTAGGCGGCCTCCAGGAACCGGCCGGCGACCGCCTCGGCGTACGACTCGTCGCTCCCTGTCATGAACCCGACGTGCCCGCCCCACCGCGGCGTGGCGAGCGTGAGGCACGGGTTGGCCTCCGCCTCGGGGCGCGGGAAGCAGGACGGCGCGAGGAAGGGGTCGTCGAGGGCGTTGAGGAGCAGCGTCGGGACCCGGATCGATGGGAGGAATTGCCGCGACGAGGCACGGGTCCAATAGTCGTCGGCGCTCGCGAAACCGTGGACGGGCGCCGTGAAGTGGCCGTCGAACTCGCGGAACGTCCGCATCGCGCGCACGCCCGAGGCGTCGGGCGCCTCGGGGAAGCGCGCCGCCTTGTCCTCGGCCTTGGCGGAGAGCTTGCGCAGGAAGCGGAGCATGTAGATCCGCCGGCTGAGGCCCTCCATCGTCACCGAGGAGGCCGCGAGGTCGACCGGCACCGACACGCCCACGCCGCCCACGACGCGCGGGTCGACGGCCTCGCCCTGCTCGCCGAGCCACTTCAGCGTCACGTTGCCGCCGAGGCTGAAGCCCACGACGGCCACCGCCTTGGGGCCCCCCGAGAGCACGTGGCGGACGACGGCGTCGAGGTCCTCGCTCGCGCCGCTGTGGTAGGCACGGAGCAGCCGGTTCGGCTCGCCGGAGCACCCGCGCATGTTCCACGCGCAGACCCGCCAGCCGCGGGTGGCGAGCGCCTTCGCCATGCCGCGCACGTAGGCCCGCTCGCTGTTGCCCTCCAGGCCGTGCGCCACGAGGGCCACGCGGTCGCCCTCGCCGGCCCAGTCGAGGTCGAGGAAGTCGCCGTCGGCCAGCTCCAGCCGCTCGCGGGTGTAGTCGACGCCCTCGACGGTCCGGAAGAGCGTGGGGAGGACCGACTGGCGGTGCCCGCCTCGGAGCCACCAGGGCGGGCGGTACGGGGGGAGGTCGATCATCGGGCGGCACGCGGACACGCCGGCCTACCGACGAGCAGCGCCTCGGGGTTCCCGCATGGTCGGAGCCGCCTCGGGGCGCGTGAGGCCCCTCCCCTCTCTCCACGCATCGTGGCCCCGTCCCCGAGGCGAAGGGGCTTCGGCTAGCTTGTGCGCCGGCCCTCCCCCGACGATGTGATCTCCCACCAACGCATGAGCGGAGCCGCCGGGGCAGGCGAGCCCCGTGGAGCGTTCGAGGCGTTCTACCTCGCCTACCTCTCGCTCTGGGCGCGGTTTGTCGTGCGGCGCCGCAAACCCATCGTGGTCGGCATCACAGGCTCGGTGGGCAAGACGACCACGCGCGAGTTCGTCGCCGCCGTCCTCCGCGAGGCCCCCGAGGCGGTCGGGCCGGTGGGCGCCACGCCGCGCAACATGAACCACGACTGGGGCGTGCCGCTGACGCTGCTCGGGTACCGGCACTGGATCCCGCGCTGGAACTCGGAGCTGCTCCGCGCCCTGACCGTCCCGCTCAAGGCGCTCAAGCTGGCGACGGTCGGCCCGTACCCGCGCGTCCTCGTGCTGGAGTTCGCCGTCGGTCGGGGGACCGAGATCGAGCGCACCGTCGCCCTCGCGCCGCCCGAGATCGGAGTCGTGACCGCGATCGGGCCGGCCCACCTGAACGCCTACGGCACCGTCGAGCGAATCGCGGAGGTCAAGGGCGCCGTCGTCCGTGCCGTACCTGCCTCGGGTCTCGTCGTCCTGGGCGCCGACAGCCCGCTCGCCGCAGGGATGGACCGCGACACCGAGGCGGAGGTCGTGAAGGTGCCCGGGAAGGGCCGCGCCCTCTCGGCCGGCATCGCCCGCGTCGTCGCGGCCCGCCTCGGGGTACCGGCGGCGCGCGTCGAGCGAGCGCTCGCGCGCGGCGTGACGGTGCGGAGCCGGCAAGAGGAGTTCCCGTTCCGCGGCGGGACGGTCATGAACGACGCCTTCAACGCGAACCCCATGTCGATGGCACACGGGCTGGAGACGCTCGCCGAGCGAGCACGACCCGGCCAGCGCCGCGTCGCCATCCTCGGGTGGATGGGCGCCCTCGGGGACGCCGCAGAGCGCTACCACCGCGAGATGGCGCCCGTCGCCCACGCCAGCGCCGACGTGGTGGTCGGCGTCGGCGAGATGGCCCGGCTCTACGACCCCGACCACTGGTTCGAGACGAGCGAGGCCTGCGCCGACGCCCTCCCCGATCTCCTCGACGACGGCGACTACGTGTTCGTGAAGGGCTCGAACTCGGTCAACCTGTACGTCGTCGTGCAGGCCCTGCGGAACGACCTCCAGCCCGCCTCGGCGTCGACGCCCGGCTAACGGGCGCCAGCGAAAAACGCCCTCCGCCACGAGGGCGGAGGGCGTTTCGTACGCCGGGGAGGATTCGAACCCCCGACCTTCGCATCCGTAGTGCGACGCTCTATCCAGCTGAGCTACCGGCGCATCTCGCTGCGCGAGGACGGGCAAGATAGAGGCCCCGAGGCGGGGCGCTCAAGTGAAGACACCGCGAGTCACCCCGAGGCGGCGGTGGTCGCCGTCTCGGCGCCGTCGAGGAACCAGAAGTGGCGCGTCGGGCCGTGGCCGCCGCCGAGAGCGAGCCCGTGGCGGATCGCCTCCTGGAGGTAGGCCCGTGCCCGCCCGACCGCCTCGACAAGGGCGTACCCGCGCGCGAGGTTGGCCGCGATGGCGCTCGCGTAGGTGCAGCCCGTCCCGTGCGTGTGCGGCGTGTCGATCCGCACCTCGCGGAAGAGCGTCTCGCCCGCCTCGGTGAGCAGCAGGTCGACCGCGTCGGCCTCGCCGTCGAGATGGCCGCCTTTCACGAGGACCGCCTTCGGCCCGAGGCGGAGGATCATCGCGGCCGCGCGGCGGGCGTCGTCGAGCGTTGCGACCTCGATGCCGGTCAGGCGGGCCGCCTCGTGGGCGTTCGGCGTGGCGAGGTCGGCCAGCGGCAGCAGCCGCCGGGCGACGGCCGCGACGGCCTCGTCGGCCAGGAGCGGGTGTCCGCCCTTGGAGACCATCACCGGGTCGACCACCACCCGCCCGAGCGCGTGCCGCTCGATCCCCGAGGCGACCGCCTCGACGATCGCCGTCGAGCCCAGCATCCCGGTCTTCACGGCCCCGACGGGCAGGTCCTCGGCGACGGCGTCGATTTGGGCCGCGATCACGTCGACGGGCACCTCGTGCACGGCCGTTACGGCCTGCGTGTTCTGGGCCGTGATGGCGGTCACGACGCTCATCCCGAAGACGGCGTGGGCCTCGAACGCCTTGAGGTCGGCCTGGATGCCGGCGCCGCCGCCCGAGTCGGAGCCGGCGATGGTGAGAGCGGTGGGGATCACAGAGGATTGGGGATTGGGTATTGGGGATTGGGGATTGGGGATTGGAAAAAGTTAGAAGTTAAAAGTTAAGAGTTAGAAGTTAAATGAAATAATAACAATCTACCCCCTCTTCCCCCTCTACCCCCTCTACCCGTTCTCTTTTTAACTGCTAACTGTTAACTGATAACTGATAACTGATAACTGATAACTGCCTTACTTTTTCACCAATTTCTTACTCAGTTTCCGCAACCGCACAGACTCCGGGGTAATTTCCACCAACTCATC
>JBCCQJ010000302.1:0-5237 GCA_039024395.1 Bacteroidota bacterium
CCCCCCCCGCGCGCGCCCGCCCCCCCCCCCCCCCCCCCACGCGCCCCCCGCCACGTCCGGCTCCGAGGCGCCCGGCCCGGTCTCCGCCTCGCGTGCGCGTCGCGACGTCCCCGAGGCGGTGCCCCGTCCGGAGACGCTCGGCGAGGCGTCTCTACGGGTGCCATGGTCACGGCCTTGCGCCGTCCCCGAGGCGCGGGCACCTTCCGTCCACCGTCCACCGTCCACCGTCCACCGTCCACCGTCCACCGTTCCGCCTCGGGGACCCTAACCCGGCGCAGGCGTCGTTATCTTGCCATCCTTCCCCCCAATCCCATGCTGGGACTCCGAAACGGCCGCCTTGCCCGCCCGCGCGGGTTCGACTACCAGCCCCGGTTCTACGACCCCGAGGCGGAGGAGCGCCGCAAGCGCCAGCTCCGGTTCGTCCGGCCCAGCGAGCGGCGCCAGCGCCAGACCAAGCAGCCGGCGTTCATCGCGGTCGGTCTCGGCCTCGTGCTCGCGTTCTACCTGTTCCTGAACATCGAGGCGATCGTCGAGCGTGTGCTCACGTTCGGGGGGTGGTTCATGGGCGCGTAGCCCGTTGGGCGGCCTCGCCCATAGCTCACACCCTGGTGTCTGACCTTCCTGCCTCCGCCCCCGAGGCGGCCGAGCCCGCTTCCGACGGGCTCATCCGGCCGCTCTCCGACACGCTCGCGAGCAAGATCGCGGCCGGCGAGGTGGTGCAGCGGCCGGCGAACGCGCTCAAGGAGCTGATCGAGAACGCCCTCGACGCCGGGGCCTCCCGCGTCGAGGTGACGCTCAAGCGCGCCGGGAGCGAGCTGATCCAGGTCGTCGATGACGGGTGCGGCATGGGGCCGGCCGACGCCGTCGCCTCGTTCGGGCGCCACGCGACGAGCAAGCTCCGCCAGTTCGAGGACCTCGAGCGCCTGCGCACGCTCGGCTTCCGCGGCGAGGCCCTCGCGTCGATCGCCAGCGTGGCTCAGGTCGAGCTGAAGACGCGGCGGCGCCAGGACGAGGCGGCGTGGTGCGTCCGCGTCGACGGCGGCGACGTCGCAGAGGAGGGGCCGTGCGCGGCGCCGGAGGGGACCTGCGTGTCGGTCCGCAACCTGTTCTACAACGTGCCCGCGCGGCGCGCCTTCCTGAAGAGCCCGGCGACCGAGTTCAAGCACCTCGTCGAGACGTTCCAGTCGCTCGCGCTCTCGCACCCGACGGTCGCCTTCTCGCTCGTCCACGACGGCACGGAGGTGTGGCGCCTCGCCGCCGGCGACCCCGAGACCGCCCTGACCCGCCGCCTCGGTGACCTCGTCGGCGGCGACGCCGAGGCGGACCTCGTGCCGGTCGAGGAGACGACGAGCTACCTCTCGATCCGGGGCGTCGTGGCGCGGCCGCAGCGGTCGCGGCGGAGCCGGGGCGACCAGTACCTGTTCGTCAACGGCCGTTTCGTCAAGAGCCGATCGATCGACCACGCGGTCGCGCAGGCGTTCGGGGCGCTCCTGCCCGAGAAGCAGCACCCGCTCTTCGCGCTCTTCCTCGACGTCGACCCGCGCCACGTCGACGTCAACGTGCACCCGACCAAGACGGAGGTCAAGTTCGACGACGACCGGGGCGTCTACAGCTTCGTCCGCGCCGTCGTCAAGCGCGCGCTGGCCGAGGGCGGCCTGGGCCTGACGTTCGACGCCGCGGCGAGCCCCGTCGCCGACCTGTCGGCGCCCACGCTCTCTGCCGGCCCGGTCCGTCCTGCCCCGCCGCCCGCCTCGGGGGGCGACGGCGCGTCGCGTCCGGCCGCCTCGGGGCCGCCCGCGCTTCCGGCCCGCGAGACGGTCGAGGCCTTCGGCGGCAACGACCTCGACCTCTCGGGGCCGCCGCTTCCGCCCCAGGTGCTCGCGCCTCCGCCGCGGGGACCGATCCCGTCGCGCCTCGGCCCGGCGCCCGACACCGCCGGCGACCTCGACCTCACCGAGGCGGACCCCGCCCGAACGCTCTGGCAGCTTCACGGCCGCTACCTGCTGTCGCCCGTCCGGTCGGGCCTCCTCGTCTTCGACCAGTGCGCGGCGCACGCACGCATCCTCTACGAGCGCGCGCTGACCACGATGGAAGGCGGCATGGCGCCCAGCCAGCAGCTCCTGTTCCCGTTCACCGTCGACCTCGGGCCGGCCGACCGCGCCCTCCTCGACGAGGTGCTGCCCGACCTCCAAGCGCTCGGCTTCGAGATGATCGTCCCCGAGGCGGCCGGCCCCGTCACCGTGCGCGGCGTGCCGACCGACGTCACGCTCGGCGACGAGCGCGAGGTGCTCGACGACCTCCTCTCGCAGTACCGCCGCAACGCGCAGCGCTTCCGCCTCGGGGCACGCGAGAACCTCGCGCGGAGCATGGCGGCGCGCAGCGCGATCCGGCCCGGCCATGCGCTCGGCCCGGCCGAGGCCCGGTCGCTCGTCGACCAGCTCTTCGCCTGTCAGGATCCGTTCACCGACCCTGCCGGACGGCCGACGATGACGCGGCTCTCGACCGAGGAACTGGAGCGGCGCTTTCGCCCCTAGCCGGTGGCGACGTTCGCCGAGCGCCTCCTCGCCTCGGCGCGCGACGCATGCGGCCTGACGCGGACCGACCGCCTCGGGGTGGCCGCGAGCGGCGGCGTCGACTCGACGGTCCTGCTGCGCACGCTCGCGGAGGCCGGCTGGCCCCTCGTCGCCCTCCACGTCCACCACGGCCTGCGCCCCGAGGCGGACGCCGACGCTGGGTTCGTGCGCCGCCTCGGGGACGAGATCGGCGTCGAGGCCGAAGTCCTGCACGTGGAGGTGGCCAAGGGCAACCTTCAGGCCGAGGCGCGCCGCGCGCGCTACGCCGCCCTCGCCGAGGCGGCGGCGCGGCACGGTTGCACAGCCGTCGTCACGGGCCACACGGCGACCGATCAGGCCGAGACGGTGCTGATGAACCTCGTGCGCGGCGCCGGCCTCCGAGGGCTCGGCGGCATGGCCCCGAGGCGGCCGATCGCCCCCGGCTCGCCGGTCGCCCTCGTGCGGCCCATGCTCTGGGCATCCCGCGCCGAGGTCGAGGCCGAGGCGGCGAGGCACGGGTGGACGTGGCGAGACGACGCCTCGAACGCGACTGACGCCTCCCGGCGCAACCGCATTCGCCACCGAGTGCTGACGCTGCTGGAGGAGGAGGGGGGACCCGACACCGCCGTGCGCATCGCCCAGGCGGCGGCCGCGGCCCGTGCGGCCCTCGCCGGTCCGGCGCCGCTCGCTGTCCTCGAGGCCTACGGACGCGACCGAGCCGTGGGCGGAGCCGTCGCTCTCCCGGGCGTCCGCGGCCTCCCCGCGACGGTCCGCCTCGGGGTCTGGGCCGAGGCCGTACGACGGTGGGCGCCCGGCGCGATGGTCTCGATGGCGACGCTGGCCCAGGTCGATGCCCTCCTCGGGGCCAAGGTCGGGCGGCGCGTCGAAGCCGGCGGCGTGGCGGTGTGGCGCGAGGGGGACGCGCTGGCGGTCGGGCCGTCCGCCTCGGATCAGGTCAGTCCGTTCTGGCATGTGCTGTTGTTCGATTCGTCTGTCTGGGCTCTCCGCACCGAGGCGGGTGTGCTCCATTCCGCGCCGCCCGCCTCGGGGGAGGACCACTCCGACAACACCGTCCTCGTCGATGCCGACCGCCTCCCCGAGGCGGGCACCCTGCGGCTCTGGGCCGACGGCGACCGCATCCGGCCGGTGGGGATGAAGGGCTCGAAGCGCGTCTCCGACCTCCTGCGCGAGCGCGACGTGCCCGCCTCGGTGCGCCGCCGCGTGCCGGTCGTCGAGGCGGACGGCGACGTGCTCTGGGTGGTCGGCCACCGGGTGTCGCGTCGCATCGCCGCCGACGCCGCGACGACGACGGCGCTGGCCTGGACCTGGACGCCGACCGGTGGCGAGTGACTGCGTGCCGGGGTAGCTTCGGGCTCGCCACCGCCGCCTCGATGTCCGCTCTCGCTACCGTCCCCGAGACCGTCACCTGCCAGGGCGAGCGGTTCCGCCTCTACCTGAGCGAAGAGGCCATCCTGGGTCGGATCCGCGAGCTGGGCGAGCAGATCGCCGAGGACTACGCCGAGGTGGGGCCGCCCATCCTGATCGGCGTCCTGAACGGCGCGTTCATCTTCACGGCCGACCTCATGCGCGCCATCCCGGCCGACTGCGAGGTCGACTTCTACAAGCTCTCCAGCTACGGCGAGCGGAAGGTGTCGAGCGGCCAGGTGACGGAGCTCAAGGACGTCGACGCCAAGCTGGAGGGGCGGCACGTGATCGTGGTCGAGGACATCGTCGACACCGGCCTGTCGATGAAGTACGTGATCGACCAGATCGCGGCCCGCAACCCGGCCTCGCTTCGTGCGGCGACGCTCCTCCGCAAGCCCGACGCGGCCAAGGTCGAGGTGCAGGTCGACTACGTCGGGTTCGACATCGACAACCTGTTCGTGATCGGCTACGGCCTCGACTACGGCCAGCTCGCCCGGAACCTCCGGGCCATCTACATCCTCGACGAAGAGCGCCCTTCGGGCGGGTGAAAAGGAGTGGGAGGAATGGAAGGCGCGCTCCGCGCGCGGAGGAATGGAGGGGAGGAAGAGGGAGCGTCTCGCACGGATGTCGATGTCGCGTCTCTCACCATCTGTTTCTCTCCGCTCCCCCCATTCTCCCCACTCCTCCCATTCCATCGAGCGCGAAGAGGGGACGGGCGTAGGTAACGGACGGGCGGCCACCACCGTCACCCAGCGAGCACATCAACCCTACCCCCGTGCTGCCCCGTCGCCGTAGAACCGCTTGAGCCGCCTCGGGGGGACGCCGGCCGTCCAGGCCGTCCACAGGCCGAGGTTGCGGAGCTGCTGACCGAGCGCCCCGTTCTTCTCAAATCGCCTCGGGGACGTCGTCACGCGCTGGGGCAGGAACACAAACGCCCCGAGGCGGCGCACCGCCCGGACCGCGTCGAGGTCCTCGAAGATCGGCTGGTCGGGGAAGCCGCCGATGGCCTCGAACGCGGACCGTCGGAAGAAGAGGCCGCGGTCGCCGAACGCGAGCCGGTGCCACCCCATCCAGAGCCGCGCCTGCCACAGCCGCATCAGCGCGCGCCCCATCGCGCCCTGCCCCGAGGCGGTGCCGAAGGCGGTCCGGAAGCAGCCCTCAAGTACCAAATAGTAAAACACAATAAGCAGATTGCGAAACAAGCCACCGCGGTTGATCTAAATTTCCCTTCGCGTGTTATTCTGGCCCGCACTGTTTCGC
>JBCCQJ010000303.1:0-5221 GCA_039024395.1 Bacteroidota bacterium
GTGGCGCTGGTCGGGCAGGCGGAGGTGTGGATCACCGGGACCGCCTCGGTGGGGGATCTCTTGGTCGCCTCGGGGCAGGACGACGGGACCGCCCGGGCCATCGCGCCGAGCAACTACCGCCCCGAGGCGGACGGCCCCGTCGCAGGCCGCGTCATCGCGCTCCCCGAGGCGGGGCGGGCGGTCGCGCTGGTGGGTGTCGACGAGGCGGCGGCGCTGCGGACCGTCGTCGCAGCGATGCGGCAGGACCGGGCCGACGACCGGGCCGAGATCGACGCGCTGCGCTCTCAGGTCGACGCCCTCGCCCGGCGTCTCGACGCGCTCACCGCCTCGGAGCCGGCCGCCGCCGCGCGCTGACCCCGAGGCGGGCCAGGGCGTCCGTATGCTGTCGGCGTCGACCTCCACCACGCCCCGATGCCTGTCCGCCTCGCGCTCTGCGCCGCCTTCGCCCTCGCGCCCCTCGCAGCCCTCGCCCAGCCCGGCCTGCCCGGCGACCCTGGCGTCCCGGTCGACGTGACGGTCGTTCTTCAGGGCGCCTACGACGCCAGCGCCGGCGCCATGCGGACGAGCCTCCGCACGGGCGGCGACCTGCCCGCGGCGCAGCCCTACGGCGACGCGGCGTTCGCGGGCACGCCGGCGTTCTACACCGGCCCCGAGGCGAACGCGATGCCGCCGGCCAACGCCGTCGACTGGGTCGTGATCGAGGCGCGGCGGTCGTCGGCCGCCGCCGACTCAGCCTCGGCCGTCGCGGCACTCCTGCTGGCCGACGGGTCGGTGGTGGCCGCCTCGGGGAGCGGGCTGCCGGTCCTGCCGCGACTCGCGGTGGGCAGCTACTTCGTCGTCGTGCGGCACCGGAACCACGCGCCGGCGATGAGCGCGGCGGCCGTCGACTTCACCTCGGGGCCCGGTACGCTCGACCTCACCGCGCCGGGCGCGGCGTTCGGGTCGGGCGGCACGGTCGAGGTGGCGTCGGGCGTGCGGGCGCTCTGGGCCGCCGACGCGACGTTCGACGGGCTCGTCACGGCGCCCGACTTCAACGTGTTCTCGACCGCCTCGGGGGCCGGCGCGAGCGGCTACGCGGCGGCCGACTACACGCTCGACGGCCTCGTGACGGCGCCGGATTTCAACCTGTTCAGCACGAACGCCGCGGCCGGTGCGTCCGGCGCCGTGCCGGAGTAGGCCCCGAGGCCAGCAGCCGAGTTGGAGGAGGATCTCCAGGTCGGCCCCATCGCGTAACCGCCCGTCTTCCCTCCCTCTCTATGCTCCGGCTCCTCGCTCTCGCCGTCCTCCTCCCTGCCGTCGCGACGGCCTCGGCGCAGACGCCCCTCCCCCGCGAGATTCCCTTCCAGGGACGTCTTCAGGACAGCGGCACGCCCGTCACCGCAGCCACCGACGTCACGTTCGCCCTCTTCGACGTGGCGACGGGCGGGACCGCGATCTGGACCGAGACCCAGGCCGTCACGCCGGACGCCGACGGCGCGTTCGCGATCCGACTCGGGGCGGTGACCGACTTGCCCGACAACCTGGGCCGGCCGCTGTGGCTGGAGGTGGCCGTGCCCTCGGGCGGCAGCACCCAGGTGCTCGGTCCGCGGACGCCGTTCGGGGCGGCGCCGTACGCGCTCGGGCTCCACAGGCTCACCATCACGCCCAGCACGTCCCCGTTCAGCGGGTACGGCCCGAACCTCGTGGGCGGCTCGCCGGTCAACACGGTTGGCCCGAACGTCGGCGGCGCGACGATCTCGGGGGGAGGAGGAACGAACAACCCGAACACGGTCACGGAAGACTATGGGACGATCGGCGGCGGCCGTGACAACACGACCAGCGGCTTTACCAGCACGGTCGGCGGCGGTCAGTCCAACACGGCCAGCGGCGACACCAACACGATCGCTGGGGGATCGTTCAACACGGCCAGCAGCAGCGGCAGCACGATCGGCGGCGGCAGCACCAACACGGCCAGCGGCTTTGGGGGCACCGTCAGCGGCGGCGCATTCAACACGGCCAGCGGCTTCCGCAGCACGATACCGGGGGGCAGAAGCAACGAGGCTCGCGGGAGCCACAGCTTCGCCGCCGGCTTCTACGCCCGCGCCGCCCACGACGGCACCTTCGTCTGGTCCGACGACTCCCAGCCCGACGCCGACTCGCTCGTCTCGACCGGCGAGGACCAGTTCCTCATCCGTGCCGCGGGCGGCGTCGGCATTGGCATCAACGCGCCCACCGACGGCCAACTCCGCATCGTCAACGAGGCCGGCTCGGGGCTCTCGACGGCGACCGTGCGCGCCGAGAACACGTCGACCGGCGGGGGCATCGCGGGCTACTTCGAGGCCAACGGCACCGACGCCGCCTTCGTGGTGGGCCAGAGCGGGGCGGGCGACCTGGTGCAGACGTTCGCCTCGGGCAACCTGCGCTTCCGGGTCCAGAACAACGGCGACGTCACCGCCGACGGGGCGTTCACCGGCGGCGGGGCCGACTTCGCGGAGTTCTTCCCGCTGGCCGCCTCGGGGACCGGCTCCGCCTCGGAGTCTGCCGCCTCGGTGGCGCCGGGCGACCTGGTCGGGCTCCGAGGCGGGGAGGTATCACTCCGCACCGAGGCGGCCGAGCAGGTCATGATCGCCTCCAGCAACCCGGCATTCGTGGGCAACCCGGACGCCGAGGCGGGCGGGGCGCTGGTGGCGCTGGTGGGCCAGGCGGAGGTGCGCATCACGGGCGCCGCCTCGGTGGGCGACCTGCTGGTGGCGAGCGGGCTGGACGACGGGACGGCGCGGGCGGTCGCGCCCGAGGCGTACCGCCCCGAGGCGGACGGCCCCGTCGCGGGCCGGGTGGTCGCTCTCCCCGAGGCGGGGCGGGCGGTGGCGCTGGTCGGCGTCGACGAGGCGGCGGCGCTGCGGGCGGTCGTCGCCCGGCAGGCTGCGACCATCGAGACGCAAGCGGCACGGCTCGACACGCAGCAGGATCGGCTCGACACGCAGCAGGCCCAGATCGATCTCCTCACCCGCCGCCTCGACGCGCTCACGGCCACCGCCTCGGCGGACTAGCCCCGAGGCGGCTTTCTCGCAGGCTCTCCCCCTCACCCTGTCCCTCTCCCCGAGGGAGAGGGGACGTGGCCCAAGACGAGCGCGGCTTACGACCCGCGTTCGTTCGCTCCCGCCCCGAGGGGGGCTACGACCCCAGCGAGTCGCGCTTGGCGATCAGCTCGCCGAGGTTGCCCCGGGCGTAGAGCGTGAACGGGTGCTCCGGCCCGAGCGACGCCTCGCCGATCTCGACCGCCTGCTCCATGTCGGCGACGGCGCGCGCGAAGTCGCGGCGCACCTCGTAGACGCCGGCGCGCGAGTTGAGCGCGAACGCCACGTAGGGGTGCTCCGGCCCGCGGACCGCCTCGGTGATCACGATCGACTCGTCGAGGAGCGGTTCGGCCTCGTCGTAGCGCCCGAGGTCCATGTAGATCAGCCCGAGGTTGCTCAGGTTGACGCCCAGGTCGACGCGCGCCTCCTCGGTGTCGAGGGCGCGCCGCCCGGCGACGACCTCCTCGAGGATGCGGGCGGCCGTCTCGAGCTCGGCCGGGTCGTCGTGGATGTCGCCGAGGTCGGAGTGGACGAGCGCGACCGTGTTGAGGATCTCGAGGCGGCTGCTCTCCTCGGGGCGGGCGTGGAGCGAGTCGAGGCGGAGGGCCTCGCGCGCCAGACGCCCCGACTCGTCGTAGGCCTCGGTGCGGTACTGGAGGTTGGCGAGCTGGAGGAGCGCGTCGCGCTGGCCGAGCGGGTCGGCGCCCGTCGAGTCGTAGAGCGCGAGAGCGTCGCGGAGGGCGGGCTCGGCGTCGGGGTAGAGGCCGACGGCGCGGTAGACGCGGCCAATCGTGGCCAGCATCCCGGCGAGCACGACCGGCTCCTCGGCCAGCTCCTCGCGGGCCTGCGCCGCGCCGAGGTCGAGGAGCGTGCGCGCGGTCGTCTCGCCCGGATCCGTCTGGCCCGTCGGGTCGGAGCCGGCGAAGATGAGCTCCAGGAAGTCGGCCGTGCGCTCGGCGCGCGTGGCGGCCAGCGTGGCCCGGTCGCGCTCGGCGGCGAGGCGGACGGTGTAGAACGAGGCGCCGGCCACGAGCAGCAGCACGCCGATCGCCGTCGCGGCCACGCCGGCCGTGTGGCGCCGCACGAAGCGCCCGATCCGGTAGGCCGGCGTCGGCGCGCGCGCCTCGACGGGCAGCCCCCCGAGGTGGCGCCGCAGGTCGTCGCCCAGCTCGTCGGCCGAGCGGTAGCGCCGCTCGGGCTCCTTGGCGAGCGCCTTGAGCGTGATCGTGTCGAGGTCGCCGCGGAGGGCCCGGCGGCCCGCCTCGGGGGCGGCGGCCGACGGCGGCCCGGGCTGGGCGGTCCGCAGCGTGTCGACGATGCCGGCCAGCGTGGGGCGCTCGATGGCGTAGGGGCGCCTGCCGGCCAGCAGCTCGTAGAGCAGCACGCCGAGGGCGTAGACGTCGGTCGCCGTCGTCACGGGCGCACCGGTCACCTGCTCGGGCGCGGCGTACTCGGGCGTGAGGTTGGGGAGGCCCGTCCGGGTCGTCTCCGGCCCCTCCGCCTCGTCGAGGAGCTTGGCAATCCCAAAGTCGAGCAGCTTGACGCGGGAGGCCTGGGGTTTGGGGATTGGGGATTGGGGTCTCGGATCGGGCGCCTGCCGATCCCCCGAGGCCCCAACCCCCAAGCCCTTCTCCCCACCCCCCACGAACACATTGGACGGCTTGAGGTCGCGGTGGACCACCAGGTGCCGGTGCGCGTGGCCGACGGCGTCGCAGACCTGCGCGAACAGCCGCACGCGGTCCTCCACCCCGAGGCGGTGCCGATCGGCGTAGGCCGTGATCGGCTCGCCCTCGACGTGCTCCATCACGAGGTACGGCGTGCCGTCGTCGGCCACGCCGCCGTCGATCAGGCGCGCGATGCCCTCGTGGTCGAGGCCGGCCAGGATCTGGCGCTCCTGCACGAAGCGCCGCGTCCGGCCCGGCCCGGCCATCGAGACTCGCTTGAGGGCGGCCGTCTGCTTGAACGCGCCGTCGGCGCGGGCGACGAGGTAGACGGCGCCCATGCCGCCGCGCCCGATCTCGCGCTCGATCACCCACGGCCCCACGCGCTCGCCGGCGCGGTCCTCGGGCGCGTCCTCGACGAGGCCCGCCGCGCGGTCGGCCGCCGGCGCGTCCAGCCCCGAGGCGGCGGCGTCAGCGGCGAGGAGCGCCTCGACCTCGGCGCGA
>JBCCQJ010000304.1:0-5217 GCA_039024395.1 Bacteroidota bacterium
ATCCCCCATCCCCCATCCCCCATCCCCCATCCCCCATCCCCCATCCCTCTGCCCGTGCGTGGTCTCCTCCGTCAGGTCGCCGTGGTCGTCGCGGTCGTGTTCAACGTCGGGCTCAACGGGCTCGCCGGCGCAGGCGTGCTGTTCGATGCCCAGACCGGCGCCGTCTCGGACGCCAACCCCACAGGCCTGACGCCGGCCGGGTGGGCGTTCTCGATCTGGTCGGTCATCTTCATGGGCGTGGTCGCATTCGCCGCGTGGCAGGCGACGCCCTCCCGCCGAGGCGCACGCTACGACCGCCTCGGGGTCCCATTCGTGGCCGCGAACCTCCTGAACGGGCTGTGGCAGATCCCGTGGATGCTGGAGCGGTTCGGCCTCGCGGCCCTCGTGATCGTTGGGATTCTGGGAGCGCTCGCGTGGCTCTACGTCCGCCTCGACGCGATGGCGCTGCGCGGGGTCGAGCGGTGGGCGCTCGGTGTGCCGGTGTCGCTGTTTCTGGCGTGGCTCACCGTCGCCACGCCGCTGAACGTGACGATCTGGCTCCAGTCCATCGGCTGGACCTCGGCGAGCCCGCTGTGGCCGGCCGCGCTCGTGCTCGTCGTGGTCGGGGTCAGCGCGGCGCTCCTGCTGCGGACCGGCGACGTGGCGGCAGCGCTCGTCTTCCTCTGGGCCTACGCCGCGATCTACGCCGCCCACGGCGACAACGGGGCGCTGGCGGCCGTGCTCGGCCTCGGTGCCCTGGCCGTGGTCGCGGCGACGGTTGCGGGCGCCCGGCGCCACTCGCCGTGGCCGACCGCGCATGCCACCTCGGGGTAAGCCGAGCCGCCTCGGGGGCGTCTTTCGCCGGACCGGACCGTTCGCCATGACCGACGACACGCCCATCGCCTGCGCCCTCCACGACCACCTGGAGCACCACGCCGTGCGCGGCGCCACCGTCGAGGTCGTCTGGCGCGGCCCCGAGGCGGAGCACACGCAGACCGATCGCGTCGCCGACGTGTTCGCCCGCGACGGCGCCGACTGGATCCGCCTCGGGGACGGGACCGAGGTCCGCGCCGACCGGATCGTGTCGGTGGACGGCGTCGGGTTCGGGGCGGCCTGCAGGACTCCGAGGCCGGCGTAGAGCTGGCCGCAGGTTGGTTCGGGGGTAGCACCTGGCCCGGGGAGCGCCACCAGCGGTCGCCCCCCATTCCTCCGCGCGCGGAGCGCGCCCTCCATTCTCTCCATTCCTCCGAGCGGCCCGAAGGGCGCTCTACGCCGGGCCGGAGAGAGCGACCGTCTGACCTTCCACGCCCGCATCTGCGAGCGTCCGGACCGCATAGGCGGCCACGTCGGCGCGAGAGATCGGCGCTCCCGTGACCTCGCCGTCGAGGCTCGCCGAGACGCGCCCGGTCGCCGGACCGTTGGTGAGTTGCACGGGGCGGAGGATCGTCCAGTCGGTGTCGGACTGACGCACCGCGGCCTCCTGGACCGCCTTGTCGTCGAACGAGGGCTTGAGGAAGAGCCACATGAACGCCTTGACGGCGGCCGGCAGAGTCGCCCACGACTCGGCCGTGCCGAACGCCGAGACGACCGCGAGGCGGCGCACGCCGTGGCGCTCCATCGCCGCGAGCACGTTCGCGGTGCCCCGCGAGGCGACGTCGAGCGGCGACGTCCGCCCGATGCCGAACCGGATCACGAGCGGGTTCGGCCCGAGCCCGAGCGACACCACCACGGCGTCGTGGCCGGGCACGGCCCGGTCGAGGTCGGCCGGAGCGAGCGCGTTGCCCTGGACGAGGCGGACGCCGTCGGGGAACGGCGGCTCCGGCGAGGCGGCACGCGCGAACGCGGTCACGCCGTGGCCGGCATCGAGGAGGGCCTGGACCAGCGCACGGCCCGTGCCGCCGGTCGATCCGATCACGAGGACGTTCATGGAATCAAAGGAAGGTGGAGGTCAGATTAGGTCTGGCTCGACGCCCCGCCCGAGGCGGCCGGCCGCGCTGTGCAGGTTGCCCACCGCCTCGGCGTGCCCCGAGGCGGCGGCGAGCCCGTAGGGCGGCATCGAGCGGTAGACCGCCTCGTAGTCGCCCGCGCGGACGAGGAACGTCTCGTGCCACACGCCCACGGCGTCGTTGCCTCGCACGGCCCGGTTGTAGGCGCGCCACGCCGGCAGGTGCGCCGCGTCGCGGGCGCGGGCGTAGGCGTGGAGGTGCTCGAACGAGCGCCAGTACTGGACGACGTCGATGTGCCGGCCGGCGCGGAGCGTGCGCGAGCCGAGAAGGCCGAGGTCCGGGTTTGCCCGCAGCTCAACCATCGCTCGGCCCATCGCGCGCGCGACCGGCACCCACTTGTCGGGGCGGTGGAGCGCGTTGATGCGCATCCCGATGAGGAACACGACGAAGTCGCCCTCGATGCGGGCGGCGAGGCGGTCCGGCGTCACGGCGCAGGTGTTCTCTGGTGGGCCGTCATGCCGCCCATCACGCGCTCCATGATGCGCACCTTGCCCCACCGCGGCACCGTCGCCAGCCCGGCGCCGAGCACCTTCGTGAGCCAGCCCGGCCGGACCGTCTGCCGCCGCCCCAGCCCCGCCAGCGTCGGCCCGACGACCGCCTCGGGGGCCAGCGCCGCGCCCATCTCCATGTCGGCCGCCTCGGCGAAGCCGGTGCGGACCGGGCCGGGCGCCGACACCACCACGTCGACACCGCGCGGGGCCAGCTCGACGCAGAGCGCCTCGCCGAGCGTCTGCACGTACGCCTTGGTCGCCGCGTAGTGCGCGGCGAACGGGGTGCCCTGGAAGCCCACCAGCGAGCCCAGCAGGACGATCCCGCCTCGGCCCCGCGCCGCGAACCGCTGTCCGAAGTGGTGCGCCTGGCGCAGCACGGCGCGAACGTTGACGTCGAGCATCGCCACTTCGGCGTCGAGGTCCGCCTCGGCGAACGGGCCGGACGTCCCGAACCCGGCCGACGCCACGAGGAGGCCCACCTCGAGATCGGCCGTCGCCTGCTCGACGGCCGCGAGCCCCGCCTCGGTGCCCAGGTCGGCCGGGACGATGCGCGTCTCGACCCCGAGGCGGCCGGCGAGGTCCGCCAGCGCCGCCTCGCGGCGGGCGACGAGGACGAGCTTCAGGCCCTGCCGGGCGAGCGCTTCGGCGAAGGCGAGCCCGATTCCTGAGGAGGCACCGGTGACGACGGCCCAGGAGCCGTAGCGAGAGCGAAGGTCAGACATGGGTCGAGGCGGCGGATGAGATCGAGCAGGACGAGCGGCACCCCGAGCGCGTGCCGAGCGCGCACGGGACCCACCAGACCGCGCTGAGGGCGATCCACCACGCCGCCTCGGGGACAGAGCGCAAGGCGTGAGCGAGGGCGCCAGCCCCCGAGGCGGCGACGGGAGCGAGGACGCTCCACACGGCGCGGCCCAGCAGCAGCGACCCGAGGGCGACGAGGACGAGGAGCAGGGCGGTCTGGAGTCGGGTCATGGCGGGGATCGCGAAGCAGAACTGACGGGTGCTAAGATTGGGTACCATCTAAGCACTGTCAAGTTTCACCGGCATCTTTTTTTCCGTGGCCGACGCCTACCACCACGGCGACCTCCGCCGCACCCTCCTCGACGAGGCGGCGCACGTGCTCGACGTCCAGGGCGTCGGCGCGCTCTCGCTCCGCGACCTCGCGCGCCGCGCCGGCGTCAGCGCGACCGCGCCGTACCACCATTTCAAGGGCAAGGCCGACCTCGTGACGGCCCTCGCCGACGACGCCCTCGCCGACCTCGACGCGGCCTTGGCGCGTGCCGACGCCGAGGCGGCCGCCGCCGGCGCGACGCCGGGCAAGCGGCTCTGCGCGATCGGCGTGGCCTACGTCCTCTTCGCCGTCGACCACCCGGAGCGGTTCCGCCTCGCCTTCCGCCCCGAGATGGGCAGCCCGTTCGACGACATGGCCGACGAAGGCCTGCCTGAGGACCTCGTCGGGTTCCGCCAGCTCGTGCGCGTCGTGCGTGAGGTCGAGCCGGACCCGGACCGGCAGGCCCCGACGGCGATCGGGGCGTGGAGCACCGCCCACGGGCTGGCGGCGCTCCTCGTCGACGGGCCGCTCCGCACGCTCGCGGCCGACCGCGACCGGGTGCAAGCCCTGGTGGGGGCGGTGCTCGTGGCGGAGGCGCCTCGGGGTCCGGCGCCGTAGGTGGCTAGTCGCCGTAGGTGGCGTCGAGGCGGGCGAGGCTGGCCTCGATCAGCTCCCGCAGGACGTCCTCGTCGACGGCATCGAGGCGGGTGAGGTAGACGCACCCCGCGCCGGTCCGGTGCGGACCCAGGCGCCCCAGGATGTCGGCGTGCGCCTCGGCGGTGCCGCTCATCAGGTGGAGCGAGAGCTGGCGCGTGCCGGGCGCGAACCCGACGCGCATCCAGTCGCCCTCGCGGCCCGAGGCGTAGCGGTAGGGGTAGCTCCCGAACCCGATGATCTTTTTGCCCCACATCGCGGGCGGCTCGCCGGTGACGTCCTGCATCAGCGCCACGAGGCGGCGGGACTCGTCGCGGCGGCGCTCGCTCTCGAGGTCGTCGATGAAGGCCTCTACCGAGGCTGGGGTGGGCTGGGTCTTGAGGTCGGACATGGCACGAGGCGAAGGTCTCTCTCAGCCTACGCCCCGGGCATGACATCTGCGCGTCGCCTCGGGACGCGAGGATCTGGGCCGCATGCCGAGCAACCCCGAGGCGGGGCGCGTGTCTCTCCTGCACACTCCTTCCGCCCGATGCCCGCCCGCCGCCTCGCCGCCTCGATTCCGACCGCCTCGATGTCCGACATCGCCTTCCTGATGCTGGTGTTCTTCCTCGTGGCGACCGCCATCCGCGACGACGCGGGCATCCCGACGGTGCTGCCGCCGGCGGGCGCGACCGGCACCGCCTCGGTACCGGCGTTGCTCGACGTGCGGGTGAGCGCCCGCGGCGAGATCCTCGTCGGCGACCGCGTGCTCGGCCCCGAGGCGGCCCGCGCCGAGGTCGCCGCGTTCGCCACCGAGGCGGCCGATCCGCGCGTCGCGCTCCAGGCCCACCGCGCGACGCCCTACGCGGCCTACATCGCCGCGCTCGACGCCGTCCTGATGGGCCACCGCGACGCCGACGCCGCGCCGCGCCTGACGCTCCGCGAACCGCAGGCTGCTCCGCTGGTCCGGTAGCCCGTTGTCCACCCCCCGTCCACGACGTGGACAACCCCGCCTCGAGGCGGCCTCTCGGATTTCCCCTCCATTCCTCCGCGCGCG
>JBCCQJ010000305.1:0-5160 GCA_039024395.1 Bacteroidota bacterium
CGTCGCGCCCGCCCCGGCCGTCGCGGCGACGGCGCTCGGGCACGTTCGGCGCGGCGTTCTGCTGGCGCTGGGCGGTGGCGTTGGGGCTCAGGTCGGGCGTGCCCATCACCTCGCCGGGGAAGATCCACACCTTCACGCCGGCCGTCCCCTGGACGGTGAACGCGGTCGCCTCGGCGTAGTCGATGTCGGCGCGCATCGTGTGGAGGGGGACGCGGCCTTCGAGGTACTGCTCGACGCGGCCCATCTCGGAGCCCCCGAGGCGGCCGGCCAGCTTGATGCGGATGCCCTGGGCGCCCATGCGCATCGCGGCGCCGAGCGCCTGCTTCATCGCGCGGCGGTAGGACACGCGGCCCTCGAGCTGCTGCGCGATGTTCTGCGCCACCAGCGAGGCGTCCAGCCAGGGCCGCTTGATCTCGTTGATGTTGATCTGGATGTCCTTGTCGGTCAGCGTCTTGAGCTCCTCGCGGAGCTTCTCGACCTCGGTGCCGCCGCGGCCAATGATGACGCCCGGGCGCGAGGTGTGGAGCGTGAGGATGACGCGCTTCGGCGTGCGCTCGATGACGACCCGGCTGAGGCCGGCCCGCTTGAGGCGCGCGTGGAGGTACGTCCGGATCTCCTGGTCCTCGACCAGCATCTCGGCGTAGCTGCCGTCGGTGTACCAGTTGGAGTCCCAGCCTCGGATCACACCGAGACGGAAGCCGATGGGGTTGGTTTTCTGGCCCATGAGTTGGTCTGGGTGTGGGTTACGCCTCCTCCTCGGCGGCGTCGGGCGTGCCGACAACGACGGTGAGGTGGCTGGAGCGCTTGAGGATCGGGTGGGCGCGGCCCCGCGAGACGGGCTGGTACCGCTTGAGGACCGGCGCCTGGTCGACCATGATCGTCTTCACGATCAGGGCGTCGTCGTCGATCCGCTCGTCCTGGTTCTGGTCGACGAGGTTGCCGTAGGCGTCCTGGATGGCCCGGCGGACGTGCGCGGCGGCCTTCTGGGGCATGAACTCGAGCGTCGTGATGGCCGCCTGGGCGTTCTTGCCGCGGACGACGTCGGCCACGATCCGCATCTTGCGCGGGCTGATGCGGAGGTACTTCCGCTTGGCGCGTGCTTCCATGTCTAGTGCGTGGTTCGTAGTGCGTGGGTCGTAGGGAGGCGAGGTCGCGCGAGGGCTCCCCCACGCTCCACGTCCTACGCCCTACTTGGGTTATCGGCGGCGGTCCTTCTTGCCGCCGGCGTGGCCGCGGAAGGTGCGCGTGGGCGAGAACTCCCCGAGGCGGTGGCCGATCATGTTCTCGGTCACGTACACCGGGATGAACTGCTTCCCGTTGTGGACGGCGAACGTGTGGCCCAGCATGTCGGGCGTGATCATCGAGCCGCGGCTCCACGTCTTGACGACGCGCTTCTTGCCGCCCTCGTTCATCTCCTCGACCTTGCGGCGGAGCTTGTAGTGGACGAAGGGTCCTTTCTTGAGCGAGCGTGCCATAGTCTGAATTGAGAATGGGGAATTGAGAATTGAAAATTGGGCTCTGCGTTGGTCGCAGTCATTCTCAATTTTCAACTCTCCATTTTCACTTTTTAGCTTTGCGGCGGCGGACGATGAACTTGTTCGACGCCTTCTTCTTCTTGCGCGTCTTGAAGCCCTTGGCGTAGACGCCGGTCGGGCTCTTCGGGTGGCCGCCGGACGACTTGCCCTCGCCGCCACCCATCGGGTGGTCGACCGGGTTCATCGCGACGCCGCGCGTCTGCGGGCGGATGCCCAGCCAGCGGCTCCGACCGGCCTTGCCGATCTGGATGTTCATGTGGTCCGGGTTCGACGTCGTGCCGATCGTCGCGAGGCAGTCGACCGAGACGCGGCGGACCTCGCCGGAGGGGAGCTTGAGGTTGGCGTACTTGCCCTCCCGAGCGGTGAGCTGCGCGTACGTGCCGGCGCTGCGGGCGAGCTGGGCGCCCTTGCCCGGCTTCATCTCGATCGCGTGCACGTTGGTGCCCAGCGGGATGTTGGCCAGCGGCAGGCAGTTGCCCACCTCGGGCGCCGCCTCGGGGCCGGAGACGACCGTCTGGCCGACCTCGATCTTGTCCGGGGCGATGATGTAGCGCTTCTCGCCGTCGGCGTAGACCAACAGGGCGATGCGCGCCGTCCGGTTCGGGTCGTACTCGATCGAGGCGACGCGCGCGGGGATGCCGTGCTTGTTGCGCTTGAAGTCGATGATCCGGTAGCGCCGCTTGTGGCCGCCGCCGCGGTGACGGCTGGTGATGCGGCCCTTGTTGTTGCGGCCGCCGGTGCGCTTGCGCGTGTCGAGCAGGCTCTTCTCGGGCGTCGACGTCGTGATCGTGTCGAAGCCCGAGACCGAGCGGTGGCGCTGCCCCGGCGTGGTGGGGTTGAGCTTGCGAATGGGCATGAGAGTGAGGGCCTACGTGCCCCGGCCGAACCGGGGCTTTGCGCCCTGTGGGTTAAACGGTCTCGTAGAAGTCGATCTCGCCGGAGTTCAGCGTCACGATGGCCTTCTTCCAGGCCGCCTGGCGGCCCTGGAGCAGCCCGCGCCGCGTGAACTGGCGCTTCCGCTTGCCGCGCACGACCATCGTGCGGACCTCCTTGACGTCGATGCCGGGGTACCGGTCCTCGACGGCCTTGCGGATCTGGAGCTTGTTGGCGTCCTTCGCCACGTGGAAGACGTAGTGCCGGCCCTCTTCGGCCAGGCGCGTCGACTTCTCGGTGAGGACGGGCTCGATGATGATGTCGCTCATGGGAGTCTCTAGGCGTTGGCCTCGTCGGCCTCGGTGTCGTCGGCGGCCTCGGTGTCGTCGGCCTCCGCCGCGTCGTCGGCCTCGGCGGTCGGCTCCTCGGCAGTCGGGGCCTCGTCGGCGGGCGCCTCGTCTTCGGCGGTCGTCTCGGCGACCTCCGCCTCGGGGGCGGGCGTCTCCTCGGCCTCCGGCTCCGAGGCGGACTCGGGCTCCGAGGCGGGGGCATCGTCGGCAGGGGCCTCGTCGGCAGGCGGGGTGGACGGTGCAGGGACGTCGGCGGCGGTGGCCTTGCCGCTCGGGCGGAGCGCCTCGGTGAGCGCCTCGACGGCGCCCTCCTGGAGGAGGACGGTCTTGGCCCCCATCAGGTCGAGCGTCGAGGCCTGCTCGGCCGCGAGCACCGACACGCCGGGGATGTTGCGCGCCGAGCGGTAGAACACGTCGTCGAGGCCGTTGGTCAGCACGAGCGTCTTGCCCTCGGCGCCGTTCGACGTCAGCATGCCGGCGACCTCGCGGGTCTTGGGCGCCTCGAGGCGGAGGTCTTCGACCACGCGGAGCGCCTCGGCGCTCAGCTTGTGGGCGAGCGCGCTGCGCCGGGCGAGCTGCTTCGTCTTGCGGTTGACCTGGAGCTTGTACTCGTGCGGACGCGGCCCGAAGATGGTGCCGCCGCCCTTGCGGAGCGGGCTCTTGGCGTCACCTGCGCGGGCGTTGCCGGTCCCCTTCTGGCGGTACAGCTTGCGGCGCGACTTGGCGACCTCGCTCCGCTCCTTGGTCTTGTGCGTGCCCTGGCGCTTGTGCGCCTGGATCGCCCGGACGTCGAGCCAGATGGCGTGGTCGTTCGGCTCGATCCCGAAGACGGCGTCGTCGAGGTCGACCGAGCGGCCCGCCTCGGCGCCGTCGCGAGTGTAGACAGTCAGTTTCATAATCGTGGGTCGTGGTGCGTCGGTCGTGGGGGGCACTCCCCCTACGCTCTACGCCCGACGGACTAGGCTTTCCGAATTTCGACGATCCCGTTCTTGTGGCCGGGCACGGCGCCCTTGACCAGGATCAGATTGTTGTCCGGGAAGGTGCGGACGACGCGGACGTTCTTGAGCGTCACGCGCTCGCCGCCCGTCCGGCCGGCCATTTTGGTTCCCTTAAACACGCGCGACGGGCTTGAGGCCTGGCCGATCGAGCCGGGCGCCCGCTGGCGGTTGTGCTGGCCGTGCGTGGCGTCGCCGACGCCGCCGAAGTTGTGGCGCTTGACGACGCCCTGGAAGCCCTTGCCCTTCGACGTGCCCGAGACGGCGACCACGTCGCCCTCCTCGAACTGCCCGACCGTGATCTCGTCGCCGAGGGTCACGTCGAGGTCGAGGTCGCGGAACTCGACGACGTGCCGCTTCGGCTCGACGCCGGCCGCCTCGAAGTGGCCCGCGAGAGCTTTCGTGGTGTGCTTGGCCTTCTTGTTCTGGTAGCCGATCTGGACGGCGCTGTAGCCGTCGGTCTCGGGCGTCTTCACCTGCGTGACGGCGCAGGGGCCCGCCTCGATGACGGTGACGACGGTCTGGCGACCGCTGTCGTCGGAGACGCTCGTCATGCCGACCTTGCGGCCGAGAATGGCGCTCATTGAAACCTCTGGGTTTAGTTAAGCGAGAGAATGCGGCTGTGGGCTGTCGGCCATCGGCTCTCGTCGCAGAAAGCCCACAGCCGGAAGCCGACAGCCTTAAATCAGACCTTGATCTCGACGTCGACGCCGCTCGGAAGCTCGAGCTTCATGAGCGCGTCGACGGTCTTGGACGAGGTCGAGAGGATGTCGATCAGCCGCTTGTGCGAGCGCGTCTCGAACTGGTCGCGCGCCTTCTTGTCGACGTGCGGCCCCTTCAGGACGGTGTAGATCGTCTTGCGCGTCGGGAGCGGGATCGGCCCGCTGACGACGGCGCCCGTCGACTTGACGGTGCGGATGATCTTTTCGGCGCTCTTGTCGACCAGCGTGTGGTCGAACGACTTGAGCTTGATCCGGATCTTCTGGTTGGCCATGTGCTTGGCTCAGAGAACGTAGCGGCCCGCCTCGGGGGCTCCGAGGCGGGCCAGGATTGTTAGTCGAGGATCTTGGACACGACGCCGGCACCCACCGTCCGGCCCCCCTCCCGGATCGCGAACCGCAGACCCTCCTCCATCGCCACCGGCACGATCAGGTCCACCGTGAACTGCGTGTTGTCGCCGGGCATCACCATCTCGACGCCCTCGGCCAGCTCGATGTCTCCCGTCACGTCCGTCGTCCGGAAGTAGAACTGCGGACGGTACCCCTTGAAGAACGGCGTGTGACGGCCCCCCTCGTCCTTCGACAGGATGTACACCTCGCACTCGAACTTCCGGTGCGGCGTCACCGCACCCGGCTTCGTGATCACCATCCCCCGCTCGACCGCGTCCTTGTCGATGCCGCGCAGCAG
>JBCCQJ010000306.1:0-5152 GCA_039024395.1 Bacteroidota bacterium
ATATCGCCTCCTGCGGTGTGGAAACGGGCAACGAAGTATTTCCAAGGTCTGGGTTCTGACCCCGACATGGGAAAAAGACAAGGGTCATCCGACCAAGCTGGGAGCAATCGCAGGTCGGTCTGATCGAAAAGGCCAAAGTCGGGCTCAGGACCACACGTAGTCCGAGTAGAGTCGAATTCCGTGGCGCTGACGGTTCTTGGGCGGAGTAAGCCTTAGTGTCAGCGTGCTTTTGCCCTCGTAATCCGCAGGGTCGAACCAACAAAGCGCATTGACGGATGGAAGGTACACCACCACTGTGTCCACTTCGCAGCCGTCATAACCCGCGGAGAGTTGCCGGCCGCTCCCGTATGAGGCAAGATCCACCAGAATTGACCCACTGCTCCGCGACGAGAGCCGATCGCAGTACTTGACCTGGACCCGATAGACCTTGCCATCAAGATCTAGCACGCGGTCATACCTCGCCTCGACGAGTGGGATGCTGACGACGCCGCCACGTTCGAGCGCGTGCTGATCGAACACGGCGCATGCAATGGCTCCCTTTGCGTTCGTAGAGAGGGAGGCATTGGGCATGCGTCCGAACGTAAAACGCCGCCGTGCCAACAGTGTGGCACGGCGACGTTTGATCGTGGAGCATAGCGGATTCGAACCGCTGACCCCTTCGCTGCCAGCGAAGTGCTCTACCAACTGAGCTAATGCCCCGGAGAACGGTGCCGGTGCTCCGACAGGCGGCCAAGATAGGGGGCCGCCCGCGCGGCGGTCAATGGAGCGCGGGCGAAGACGCGGGCCGCCTCGGGGCGGGGCCACCGACGGCAGGCGGCGGGCGTCTGCCGGCGACCGCGCATCGGCGGACGGAAGGTGCCGGCGCCTCGGGACTGGTACTCGGTCGGATCGGGGCGGTGCTCGTCGTACCGGAGTACGCCCTCCCGTCTCGGGATGCCCCGACCCCTACCACGCCCGGCACCGAGGCGGTTCGCGCACCCCGAGGTGGGCGTGGGTCGGCAGACCGCCTCGGTGCCGGGCGCGGCATTCGATTCGTCGCCCCCCGGACCCTGCCCCCGCGAAGGCGGGGGTGGCCTCCCCCCGCTGGGGGAAGGAGAGTGTTTTCCCACCGGGGCGGCCGACCCCGAGGCGGTGCGTTGCCCGTGGTCCGTCGTCCTCCCCCGAGGCGGCGGGCAGACATGTTCGGTCTGCGGTCGGGGTAGCTTCGCGCAGCCCTCCGTCGCTGCCCGTGCCCGACCGCCCTGTCCACGTCGCCAAGTTCGGCGGCACCTCTGTCGGCACGCCCGCGCGCGTGCGGCGCGTCGTCGAGCTGGCGGCGGCGACCGACGCCTCGCACCGGCGCGTCGTGGTGTCGTCGGCGTTCGGGGGCGTCACCGACCGGCTGCTCGACGCCATCGAGGCGGCCGTCGAGCGGACCGGCGACCACCGGACGGTCCTCCGCGAGATCCGCGAGCGCCACGACGCCGCCCTGCGGGAGCTGGCGCCCGAGGGCGAGCAGGCCGGCCTCCGCGACCGCCTCGAAGCGCTCTTCACCGAGATCGGCGAGCTGCTCTACGGCGTCTACCTCCTGCGCGAGTGCAACGCCCGCTTCCGCGACGCCATCCTCTCGGCCGGCGAGCGCGCCTCGGTGCCGCTCGTCGCGGCGGCGTTCCGCGCGGCCGGCCACGAGGCCGTCGCCCTCGACGCGACGGCCTTGGTGCGCACCGACGATGCGTTTGGCGAGGCGGCGGTCGATTTCGTGACGACGGAGCGCCTGGTGCGCGAGGCGATCGCGGCCCTCCCCGAGGCGGCTATCGCGGTCGTGACCGGCTTCGTGGCCTCGACCGCCAACGGCGTCACGACCACGCTCGGGCGCTCGGGCTCCGACTACACGGCCACGATCCTCGCGGGCGCCCTCGATGCGGCCGAATGCGTCATCTGGACCGACGTCGACGGTGTCCTCTCGGCCGATCCACGCGTCGTCCCGGACGCGTTCTCGCTCGACCGGCTGAGCTACGCCGAGGCGGCCGAGTTGGCCCACTTCGGGGCCAAGGTGCTGCACCCGCGCACGATGCGCCCGCTCCAGGCGCGCGGCATCCCGCTCCGCATCAAGAACACGCTCCGCCCCGAGGCGGCCGGGACGGAGATCGGGCCGGAGGGGGGCGATACGGGCATCCGGGCGGTCACGGCGGTCCGCGACGCGGCGCTCGTGCGCGTGGCCGGCGCCGCCGTGCTGGAGGTCTCGGACCTGGCCGCGCGCGTCTTCGGGCCGCTCGCCGAGGCGGGCGTGCCGGTCCTGCTGGTGGCGCAGGCGTCGTCGGAGGGGAGCCTCGGGCTGGCCGTCCGCGCGGCCGACGCCGACCGGGCGGTGGCGGTCCTCCGCAAGGCGCTCGTCCGCGAGATCGAGCGCGGCGATGTGGCGAGCGTCGAGGCCGAGGCCGGCATGTCGGTCGTCGCCGCCGTGGGCACGTTCCCGCGCGACACGCCGGGCCTCGCCGGCCGCTACTTCGTGACGCTCGGGCAGTCGGACATCGACGTCCGGGCGCTCGCCCAGGGCGGAGGCACGCACACGATCTCGGCCCTCGTCCCCGACGCCGACGCGACGCAGGCCGTCCGCGCCCTCCACGAGGCGTTCGCGCGGGGCCGCGTGCGCGCCCACGTCGTGGTCGTCGGCGCGGGCACCCTCGGCCGCCGGTTCCTCGACCTCCTCGGGGAGCGCGCCGGCCCGCTCCGCGATGCCGGTCTCAACCTCCAGTTCGTGGGCCTCGCCACGTCCACCCGGTTCGTGCACGACGCGGCAGGCATGCTGCCGGCCGATGCGCTGGCCCGCCTCGGGGAGGCGCCGCACGCGATCCGCGGGGTCCTCGACGAGGTGGTCGCGTGGGCGACCGACGCACGTCTCGAACGGCTCGTCGTGGTCGACGCCACCGCCAGCCCCGAGGTGGCCGCCCGCCACGCCGACCTCCTCGGCGCCGGCATCGCCGTCGTCACCCCGAACAAGGAGGCCACGGGCCGGCCGGTCGCGGCGTGGCGGCAGGCCGAGGCGGCGGCCCGTGCCGGCGAGGCGCCCTACCTGTACGACGCCTCGGTGGGGGCGGGGCTCGGCGTCGTCGCCCGGCTCCGCGACCTCGTGCGGACCGGCGACACGGTGCGCGAGATCGAGGGCGTGCTCTCGGGCACGCTGGCGTTCGTGTTCAGCCGCCTCCGCGCCGGCGTCCCGTTCTCCGAGGCGGTCGCGCAGGCCCGCGACGCCGGGCTCACCGAGCCGGACGTGCGCGACGACCTCTCGGGCCGCGATGTGGCGCGCAAGCTGGCGTTGCTCGCCCGCGAGATGGGGCGGTCTGTCGATCCTGGAGATGCAGACGTCGAAAGCCTCGTCCCCGAGGGGCTTGAAGATGTCGACCTCGAAACGTTTTGGACCCGCCTCCCCGAGGCGGACGTCGCCTGGACCGACCGCCTCGGGGAGGCGCCGGGCGCCGAGTTCCAGTACGTCGCCCGCCTCCGGGCCGACGGGTCGATCCGGGCGCGCGTCGAGGCGGTCCGCACCGAGGCGGGGTCGCTGCTGGCGGCTCTCCGCGACAACGAGATCGCCGTCGTCTTCCACACCGACCGCACCGGCGACCACCCGTTCTTCCTCCAGGGCCCCGGCGCCGACATCGACGTGACCGCCTCGGTGCTGCTCGCCGACGTGGTGCGGGCGGCCGAGGCGATGCGGTGAGACGGTGGGTGGTGGACGGTAGGCAGTAGACGGTAGACAGCGAAGCGACGGTCCAACAGGTGAGCGCTACACTGTGAGCGATGGCAGCCATTGTCTCCTACCGCGACCTCGACGTGTATCGAGCCGCCTTCCGGCTTCAGCAGGAGATCTACAGTGCGTCGAAGCTGTGGCCCCGTGAGGAGCGCTACGCGCTGACGGATCAGGTGCGTCGAGCCTCCCGGTCTGTCGGTGCCAATCTTGCGGAGGCGTGGCAGAAGCGGAGGTACGAGGCGCACTTCGTCAGCAAGCTGACGGACGCCGATGCCGAACTCAACGAGACCCGTCACTGGATTGACACGGCACGTGCGTGTGGCTACATCGGGGCGGAGGCACATCAGGCCTTGCTCCGCGATGCGAACGTGATCGGAAAACAGGTCGGCGCGATGATTCGCGATGCCTCGTCTTGGTGTCGATCGAAGGGCTAAGCTCCGTCCACCGTCCACCGTCCACCGTCCACCGTCCACCGTCCACCGACAAATCGTATGACCCTCGCCCTCGTTGGGACCGGACGCATGGGGCAGGCCGTCGAGGCGGTCGCCGCCGAGCGGGGGCACGCCGTCGTCGCCCGCTTCGACGCTGATTCGCCCCTCCTCGACGCCCGCGATGCTGCGGAGCTGAACAGCGCCGACGTGTGCATCGACTTCTCGGTGCCCGACGTGGCGCTCGACCAGATCCACCGCTACGCCTTCTGGGGCGTCGACGCCGTGGTCGGCACGACGGGCTGGACGGACCGCCTCGACCAGGTCCAGGCGTGGGTCGACGAGGGCCAGAACGGGATGCTGTGGGCGCCCAACTTCTCGCTCGGCCTCGCGCTCGTCGAGCGGGCGCTGCGGGGGATGCTGCCGCTGCTCGACCGCCTCGGCGAGGTCGACGTGGCCGTCCACGAGGTCCACCACACGGGCAAGCTCGACAGCCCGAGCGGCACCGCCCTCCGGCTTGCCGAGGTGCTCTTGGGCGGGCTCGCCCGCAAGACCCGCCTCGAGGCGGAGACCCAGCATGGCGCCCTCGACCCCGAGGCGCTCCACGTGACGAGCCAGCGCCTCGGGACGGTGTTCGGCGAGCACACGGTCTCGCTCGACAGCGCGGTCGAGCAGATCGAGATCGTCCACCGGGCGAAGGACCGGCGGGCGTTCGCCGTCGGCGCCGTCCGCGCGGCCGAGTGGGTGCACGGGCGGACGGGCCTGTTCACGCTCGACGACCTGATCGCAGACACCGTTTGACGGCCGGCATCCCGCCTCGGGGAATAGGGACCACGGACAGAGCCTGCCCCCGCGAAGGCGGGGGGACCGCCGTCTGATCGCTCGGTTCCTCGCCAAAATACCATTGTCGGGCATAACTTAAAATTTGATACGAGCAGCATTAAAAAGTATGGTTTAACTATTAAAAAACCCTACTGTACAATGCTTGCTACTAAGC
>JBCCQJ010000307.1:0-5130 GCA_039024395.1 Bacteroidota bacterium
GCGGCTGGCTCGGCTGACGGGCTACGGGTGGTGGACGGCAGCGACCGGCTCGATCCTGACATCGTAGAGCCGAAACGGTATGACTTGGTTGTAGGGTTTGCTCTCCAGACCCCGAGGCGGTCAGCCTTCCGCCGCCTCGGTGAGGGCGGCGGCGCGCTCGTGCCCGAGGTATCGGTCGATGGCCGCGTGCGCGAGGTAGATCAGCGGCGTGATGCCGATGGCGATCACCACCTTGTAGCCGTAGTTGAACAGCGTGATCGCGACGATGTCGGCCCACGCGAGCTGGCCCCAGAAGGCGACCGTCAGCACGACGAACGTGTCGATGAACTGCGAGCCGAGCGTCGAGCCGGTCGCGCGGAGCCAGAGGTGGCGGCCCTCGGTCCACCGCCGCAGCCGGTGGAACAGCGCGATGTCGACGAGCTGCCCCACGAGGTAGGCGATCAGGCTGCCGATGATGACCCGCGTGGTCGTCCCGAAGACCGCCGCGAAGGCCGCGTCCGGGACCGGCGAGTTCGGCGCGGTCGGCACCGCGAGCGCGACCTTCAGCAGGACGAACGCAAACACCACCATCGCCAGCCCGACGTACGTCACGAACCGGATGCCCGCCTTCCCGAAGTACTCGTTCATTACGTCGGTCACGATGAACGTGACCGGGAACGCGATCACGCCGGCCGTCATCACCACGCTGTCGAACTCGACCCCGAGGATCGTGAGCGTGAACGGAAGGTCGAAGGCGGTGAAGAACTTGCCCGCCGTCGCCTCGGCGATCACGAGGGCCGTCAGGAAGACGGCCGCGCAGACGACGTAGACCTTCTGGGCGCGGGTGAGGACGGTCATGGTCTACTCCGCCTCGGGGAGCGGTCGGCGAGGACGCGTCTCATGCGGGAGTCGGGGCAAACGCGATGCAAGCGGGAGACGGGACGCCCAGGGTGTGGCCGGTCGGCCTCAGCTGTCCTGCGTCGATTTCGAACGAGGTCACCGTTCCGCTGTTCTGGTTCGCGACGAGCACGAAGCGCCCCGAGGGGTCGAGCGCGAAGTGACGCGGCCACGCCCCCCCGGTCGGCACGGACTGCGCGAGTGCGAGTCGACCGGTCTCCGGATCCACCTCGAACACGGCGAGGCAGTCAGCCCCGCGGTTCGACACGTAGACGTGGCGCCCGTCCGGCGAGGCGACGATGTGGGCCGGATAGTTGCGCCCCTCCGTGGCCGGCGCCGCCTCGAGCACCTGCATCTCGGCGAAGCCGCCCGTGTCCCGATCGTAGGCGAAGACCCCGAGGCGCGACGTCAGCTCGTAGAGCACATAGACCTGCGAACCGTCAGGGCTGAGGGCGACGTGGCGCGGCCCGGCGCCGGCCGGGACCGATGCCTCGGACATGTGCCGGAGGCCGCCGGTACCCGCATCGACGTCGTAGGCGGCAAGCCGATCGGCCCCGAGGTCCGTGACGATCACGCGCCTCCCCGAGGCGTCGGGGACGATCATGTGGGCGTGCGGCGAGGCCTGCCGGTCAGGGTCCGGGCCGGATCCCTCGAAGGCGACCTCCTCGACGGCCTCCCCGAGCCGGCCGTCGGCCTCGACCGGGAGCACCGCCACGTTCCCGCCCCCATAGTTGGCGACGAACAGGAAGCGGCCGGAGGCATCGAGCGAGAGGTGGCATGAGGCTCCGCCCCGCGAGGCCCGGCGGTTGAGGAGCGAGAGGCCACCGGTCTGCGGATCGACGGCGAATGCGCTCACCGATCCGCTCTCTGCGCCCTCGAACTCGGTCACCTCGTTGACCGCGTACAGCACGCGGCCCGAGGCGCTGAGGGTGAGGAACGACGGGTCGGGGACATCCGGCGTCACATCGAGGCGGCACAAAGACCCGTCCGCATTGAGGCGGATCTGGTAGATGCCCTCGCCCTCGCTCGCCCCCGAGGTGTAGGTGCCGACGTACGCCACGTGCCCGGTGCCCCCGACCGGACGAGCCGCCCGGCAGCCGCCAACGACCAGCCCGGCCGCCCCGAGGCTGGCCTGGATCATGAAACGGCGGCGCGAGAGGGACATGGGCGGGGACGCATGAGATGAGCCCTGGCGAGGTCGGACCGCCTCAGGGAGGTCAGTCCTCGGCGAGGAAGGCGATGAACAGCGCTCCCTTCTTCCCGACCGCCACATAGGCCACGTCGAACGTCCAGTCGGGCGCCACAGGCATCCACGTCCTCGCTCCCCCCGACCGCCTCGTGGCGTTCGTGAGCCACTGCGCGCCGTCCTCGACGTGGCCGAGGAGGTCGTCGACGAGCGCCTCGCACGCCTCGGGCGTGCGCCGTGCTGTGCCGGGGTATGCCAGGTCGTGCCCAACGTGGACCCCGAGGCGGGACCGCGCCTCGGAGGCGTCGAGCGGTGTCCACGCGTCGCCGATCCCGATGCAGCCCGCCGCGACAGCCGCCCGGTCGGCCACGTCGCGGAGCGCGCCGGCTCTGAGGTCGCCGCCCTCGGTCGGGCCGCCGACCGCCGCCGGGACCTCGACCGGCACGAGGCTGGCGACGGCGACCACCTCCGAGGCCACGGCGTCGACGACGGCGTGGAGCGGACGCATCAGCGCCCGCCGGCCGCCTCGGGGTCGGTCTCGACGGCCGAGGTCGCCTCGCGCGGGCCGGCGTTCTTGACGTACGTGTCGAGCCACTGCTCCTCCTCCCACAGCATGTGCAGCAGCGACTCGCGGGCACGGTAGCCGTGGCTCTCGGCCGGCAGCAGGACCAGGCGGGCGGTCCCGCCGAGGCCCTTCAGCGCGCCGTAGAGCCGCTCGGACTGGAGCGTGAACGTGCCCGGGTTGTTGTCCGCGTCGCCGTGGACGAGCAGGATCGGCTCGTCGATCTTGTCGGCGTGCATGAACGGGCTCATGCCGAAGTAGAGCATCGGGTCGTCCCAGAAGGTGCGCTCCTCGCGCTGGAAGCCGAACGGCGTGAGCGTCCGGTTGTAGGCGCCCGAGCGGGCGATGCCGGCGCGGAAGAGGTCCGAGTGAGCCAGCAGGTTGCCGACCATGAACGCGCCGTAGCTGTGGCCGCCGATGGCGACGCGGTCGGGGTCGGTCACGCCGCGCGCGGCGCCGGCCGCGATGGCCGCCTCGGCGTTCATCACGAGCTGCTCGCGGAAGCTGTCGTTCGGCTCGGCGTCGCCCTCGCCGACGATCGGGAACGAGGCGTCGTCGAGCACGGCGAAGCCTTGCGTCACGAACGGGACGGCGCCCCAGTAGCTCACGCGCGTGAACTGGTAGGGGCTGTCGGTCCGCTGGCCGGCGGCGGCGGCGCTCTTGAACTCGGTCGGGTAGGCCCAGACGAGCGTCGGCAGCGGCCCGTCGCGCTCGGCGTCGTAGCCGGCCGGGAGGTAGAGCGTGGCCGAGAGCGGCACGCCGTCGGCGCGCTCGTACTCGACGGTCTCCTTCTGCACGTCGGCCAACTCGGGGTAGGGGTGCGGGAACGCCGTCAGCGGGCGCGCCTCGCCCCCGAGGCGGCGGGCGAAGAAGTTGGCCGGCTCGGAGACGGTCTCGCGGCGCGTCATCAGCACCTCGGCGTCGTCGTCGAGGAAGGTGATCGGCATCTCGTAGAACGGCGCCTCGGAGCGGAACAGCTCCGTCGCCTCGCCCGATTCGAGGTCGACGCGCCGCACGAACGGCCGGTTGCCCTCGGGCGAGGCGCCGGCGCCGGTCATGTAGACGGCCCCGTCGTCGAGCAGGAGCACCGAGTAGCCGGCCTCGTTCGAGGTCAGCATCGGCCGGCCGGGGTCGTTGTAGCGGTCCTCGAACGAGTACGACAGCAGCGTCTCCAGGCCCGCCTCGGGGGCGTCGGGGCGGAGGCGGTAGACGTTGACCTGGCGCGTCTGCCAGTAGTAGTCGGTCACGAGCGCCGTCTCGCCGTCGCCCCACGTGACGCCGCTGTAGCGAAGCGGGAGGTCGGCGAGCGTCCGGGCGTCGCCCGAGAAGGGCGCGTCGAGGGTGAAGAGGCGGTCGCGGAGGTCGGCCTCGGCGGCCGCGTCGCCGCCGTCCTGCGCCTCGGCCCACACGAGCGTCGCGGGCGCGTCGGCGCGCCAGCCGTGCGAGCGCGGGCCGGTCGGGACCGACCCGAAGGCGATCGGCACGTTCTCGGCGAGCGGCGTCTGGGCGACCGTCTGCACGAGGTCTCCCGAGGCGGCGTCCCACACCTCGACGCGGCGCGGGAAGCGCGACCACGGCACGAGGTACGAGTACGGCCGCTCGAGGGCCTGCGTGAGCAGGAAGCGGCCGTCCGGCGACGGCGCCATCGACACGTAGACCGCCTCGGGGCCGAGGCGGCGCTGCGCCCCGTCGAGGCCGACGACCGCGAGGGCGCTCGTCATGTAGTGGTCGAAGAGGTCCTCGTCGCGCGGGCTCTCGAGGAGGTCCTGGTAGGTGCGGGCCGGCGCGGCGCGGCCGGTCGTCTCCTGCACGACCGGGCCGGTCGGCAGCGGCTCGTCCATCGAGGCGGGCCTGCGGCTGTCGGGCACGAGGCGGACGGCGACCGCGTCGCCGGAGGGCAGCCACCCGAAGGCGGCGCCGGGCGCGGCGTCGTTCACCGCGGCGTCGACCCCGAGGCGGGCCGTCCCGGCGGCGACGTCGACGATCCACATCTCGACGCGGCCCTCGCGGTCGGCGAGGAGCGCCATGTGTCGGCCGTCGGGGCTCCACGACGGGCTGCGGAGGCGGGCCGCCTCGGGGAAGCCGGTCACGGCCCGCTCGGTGGCGCCGTCGACGGCCTTGAGCGAGACGCCCGTGAAGCCGCCGGAGCGGCTCGGCGCGAACGTGCGCGGGTTGATGCGGACGCCGGCCAGGCCCAGCTCGGGCTCGGCCAGCTCGGCCACGGGCGGCGCGCCGGGCACGGTGAACAGCGCCATCGTCGCGCGGTCCGGGCTCAGGCGGACCGCCGGCGTGCGCGGCGCGTCGACGAGCGCGGCCAGCGTGGGCGACGGGCTCTGGTAGGTGGGGGCGGCGTCCTGCGCCTGCACCGAGGCGGCGAGCAGGAGCGCGAGGGCGGGAACGAGGCGCCAGAAGCGGCGGAGCGGCGCGAGCAGCATCGGAATCAGAGGCAGGGAGGACTGGAGTATAGGGTCAGTGGAGCCGTGGTTCAGTACGTCAGTGGGTCAGA
>JBCCQJ010000308.1:0-5074 GCA_039024395.1 Bacteroidota bacterium
AAGTTCTGCCGCCAATCCCCAAAATCCAGTCATTCCCGCGCAGGCGGGAATCCATACGGCGCCGATTCTGGCCACCCTCGCATGGATCCCCGCGTTCGCGGGGATGACTCTGTGGGTAGAACAGAGCCGAGGAGTGAGAACTTAACGGCCCTGCCCCCCGCTGGGGGGAGGAGACTGTTCTTCACTGAGGCGTCCGACCCCGAGGTCCTCTGGCCGTCGTCTGCGGTCTGTCGTCCGTCGTCCTTCCACGAGGCGGTCGTCCCCGAGGCGGTGTCGCCCACCCCAGCCGCTCAGGCGGCGGTCCGCGGTCTGTCGTCCGTGGTCCCGCCCCCGAGGCGGTCCCCCCGAGGCGGTCCCCCCGAGGCGGTCCGCACGTCGAATTCCTAGATTGCGCGGCCCGACGTCCCGCGCTCGCGCGTTGACGCCAGAGCGTTCCGCCGCCCATGATCCAGGCCTCTGCCACCCTCCACAAGCACCTCGACGACCTCGTCGTCGTGCCCGAGTACGAGCGCCGCCTGCGCGTGCTGCTGGAGCACTGCAGCCGCAACCTGCCGTCGGTTGACGAAGGGCTGATCCGGCGGGCGTTCCGCGTGGCCTACTGGGCGCACCGCGACGACCGCCGCGCCTCGGGCGAGCTCTACATCTCGCACCCCCTCGAGGTGGCCCTCATCGCGGCCAAGGACATCCGGATGGACGACGTGACGGTCGCGGCGGCCCTGCTGCACGACACCGTCGAGGACACCGACCTCTCGCTCGACCTCATCCGGAGCGAGTTCGGCGCCGAGGTGGCGACCATCACCGACGGCGTGACCAAGATCGGGAGCGTGTTCGAGAGCCGCGCCCTCGGGCGCGCCGAGAACGTGCGCAAGCTGATGCTCTCGATGGCGTCCGACGTGCGCGTGATCCTGGTCAAGTTTGCCGACCGCCTCCACAACATGCGCACGCTGGGCGCGATGCCGCCCGAGAAGCAGCTCCGAATCGCGGCCGAGACGCAGGACCTGTTCGCGCCGCTCGCCCACCGGTTCGGGCTCCACGAGGTCAAGACCGAGCTGGAAGACCTGTCGCTGAAGTACCTCCAGCCCGAGGCGTACCGCGAGATCGCCGACGGCCTCAACACCAAGCGCCGCCAGCGCGAGCGCTACATCGAGCGGTTCATCGAGCCGGTGCGGGCCGAGCTTGCGGACGCCGGCTTCGAGTTCGAGATCTACGGGCGCCCCAAGAGCATCACGTCCATCTTCAACAAGATGCGGCGGCAGGAGAAGGGCCTCGCCGAGATCTACGACCTGTTCGCCATCCGGATCGTCCTCAACACGACCGGCAAGCAGGGGCGCGAGGACTGCTGGCGCGTCTACTCGGCGCTGACGGCGCTCTACCCGCCCATCGCCGACCGCTTCCGCGACTTCATCTCGGTCCCCAAGTCGAACGGCTACCAGAGCCTCCACACGACGGTGATCGGGCCGCAGGGGCGCCCGGTTGAGATCCAGATCCGGACGGCCGAGATGCACGAGATCGCCGAGCGCGGCGTGGCGGCCCACTGGAAGTACAAGGAGAGCAGTCCCGCCGGCGGCGACGGCGCGGCGCCGGCCGGCGCCAAGGACGCCCGCATCGAGGAGATGTACGCCTGGGTGCGCGACCTCCTCGAAAACCCCTCGGCCGACGACGCCGGAGAGTTCGTCCGCGAGTTCCAGCTCAACCTCTACGACGAGGAGATCTACGTCTTCACGCCCAACGGCGACCTCGTCACGCTGCCCCGAGGCGCCACACCGGTCGACTTCGCCTTCCAGATCCACTCCGAGGTGGGCTTCCACTGCATCGGCGCCAAGGTCGACGGCAAGATGGTGCCGCTCTCGTACGTGCTCCGGAGCGGCGAGCAGGTCGAGGTGCTGACCTCGAAGCGCCAGACGCCCAATCCCGACTGGATCACGTTCGTCGTCACGCACAAGGCGCAGAGCCGGATCCGCCACTGGATCAACGAGCGCCGCCGCAAAGCCGTCACGCACGGTCGCGAGCTGATCGACAAGAAGCTCGCTCGCGCCAAGCTGGCGCCCGACGAGCAGGAGATCAACAAGACGGCGGCGAAGCTCAAGTTCCCCAACACGCAGCAGCTCTTCTTCGAAGTGGGGTCGGGGCTCTACGACCCGGCCGACTTCGTCGAGGCGATCCGCAAGGGGCTCCACCCCGAGGCGGAGCCCGCGCCCGATCCCGCCTCGGGCGGAGACGCCGCCTCGCCGGCCCTCCTCGAGGTGGAGGAGGCGGCGGACACGTTCCGCGAGTTCGCCCGCGAGCGCGGCGGCGGCCGCACGGCGCTCGTCATCGAGGGCGAGCGCCACACCGACCTGGCCGTCGAGTACGCCGTCTGCTGCGCGCCCATCCCGGGCGACGACGTGTTCGGCTTCCTCTCCAAGACCGGCGTCGTCAAGATCCACCGCAAGAGCTGCAAGAACGCCCCGCACCTGCTCGTCGACCACAGCGAGCGGGTCGTGCCCGTCGAGTGGAGCCGGCAGAAAGATGTCCAGTTCCTGTCCACGCTCCGCCTCGTGGGCGAGGACCGGGTCGGGATCGTGAGCGACATGACGGCCGTGATCTCGAAGAGCCTCAAGACGAACATCCGCTCGATCACTGTGACGAGCGAAGACGGCATGTTCGAGGGCACGATCGTGCTCTACGTGAGCGACGTGAAGCAGCTCCGGCGCATCATGAAGCGGCTCGGCCGCCTCGACGGGATCTACGGCGTCTACCGCGACGACTAACCCGGAGAGGAGCCTCGCGGAAGTATGTGCAGCGTGTGCGTTCCTGTTTCGGTGACTTCATAAGACTCACATGGGTTCAGAGTCGTGGCGTCGCCCCTGGATGTGTTAGCTTTGGGTTCAATGTTGCCCCGAAGTCTTGTCTGTGCGGGACGAGAGACGGTAGGGGATTCCACCCTCTGTGAGGCCGTGTCGCAGTATGTGTGATGCGACGGGGCTACGCTCACCCACCACGTCCATGGAACCGACACGCGACCGTGTCCCCACGCTGACCAAGAAGGACCTCGCCCGCCACGTCTCCATCGCCCTTGGCGAGCCGCTCTACAAGTGCGAGCCCTGGGTTCAGGCCACCATCGAGGCGCTCCGCGACCTGATGGCATCGGCCGACCCCGAGGTGCGCATCGAGCTGCGCGAGTTCGGGGTCTTCGAGGTCAAGAAGACCAAGGCGAAGCCGAAAGCGCGCAACCCGAAGACGAACGAGACGGTGTTCATCCCGGCCCGTCGCAAGACGCACTTCAAGCCGGGCAAGCGGCTCCGCGAGGAGCTCCAGCAGCCCCTCGCGGAGCTGGGCTACGAGATTCCGGAGGGGAGCGCCGACCACCCGGCGCGCCGCGCGAAGGCGGCCTAGAGCGGATCTCCGGTTGGTACAGGGTACTCGGTACGAGGTACAGGACGCGAGACGCCAGGCGGGAGCCGTACCGAGTACCTCGTACCAACCCGAAGGGGGCTCTGGTACTGCGACCCGCCCACGTTGTCATCCTGAGGAGCGCAGCGACGAAGGATCTCCGCGCGGCGTGGCGGCCGTCGCAACCGGCGGCTGCGGCCCTGGCCGTGGGCGCCCGGATCCGTCACGGCGGTCAGGATGACGGAGTCCGTGGGTCGAGGTACCAGCGCTCCGCCTCGGGGCCGGCGCTCGGTAGCTTGCGGCGTGTCGCTGACAGACCCTCCCCGCCTCGTGGGCGTCGACTACGGCTCGCGCCGGGTCGGACTTGCCGTCGCCGACCCGCTCGGCCTCTTCGCGCGACCGCTCGGGACGTACGCGCCGGGCGAGGCGCTCGACGTGCTGGCCCGCCTCGGCGCCGAGGCGGGCATCGAGGCGGTGATCGTCGGGTGGCCGCTGCTCGACGACGGGGCCGAGGGGCAGGCGGTCGACCGCGTGAAGCCCTTCGTCGGGCGCCTCCGGAAGGCAGTCCCGGGCGTGCGCGTCGAGCTTCAGGACGAGCGCGACTCGTCGCGGCGCGCGATGGCGAACCTCGTCGAGGCGGGCGTGCCGCGCGGCGCGCGGCGCAAGAAAGCGACGCTCGATGCCGTGGCGGCCTGCGTGATCCTCCAGGACTGGATCGACGAGCGCACCTGATCGTCTCGAGGACGCACCCCGGAGACGCCGCCTCGGAGACGCCGCCTCGGGGCGGGTGAAGGCGCAGGGGAAACGACACCGGGCCGGACCCCGAGGCGGTGCCAAGACTATCCTTGTCATCCCTCGCCCGACCCCGATGGTTCTCCCGATCTATGCCTACGGCCAGCCCGTCCTGCGCGAGCGCGCGGCCGACATCGAGAGCGACAGCCCCGAGCTGCAAGCGCTCATCGACGACATGATCGAGACGATGCACGCGGCCAGCGGCATTGGGCTGGCGGCGCCTCAGGTGGGGCATTCGCTCCGCCTCTTCGTGGCCGACCTGTCGCCCTACGCCGAGGACCTGGCCGAGGACAACGACGGCGCCGTGCCCGACTATGCGCGCGGTCCGCTCGTGCTCATCAACCCGGAGCTTCACCTCGACGAGGAGAGCGACGAGGTCGACGTCGAGGAGGGGTGCCTGTCGATCCCCGAGCTGCGCGAGACCGTCTGGCGCCCCGACCGGCTGACGGTCCGCTTTCTCGACCGCCACTTCGTGCCGCAGGAGATGGACGCTGAAGGGCAGCTCGCGCGCGTGATCCAGCACGAGCACGACCACCTCGACGGCGTCCTCTACCTCGACCACCTGTCGCCGCTGCGCCGGCGCCTGCTCCAGCGACGCCTCCGCGCCATCGCCAAGGGCGACATCGAGGCGGATTACCCGATGCAGTTCGCGCCGTAGACGGTGGCGTTCGCGCCGTAGGACCCGCGTCCGCGGACCCGTGCCCGCCTCGGGGCCGTGGGATGTGATCCTCGCAGTCCCGGGACAAGCGTCAGGGCAGAGCAGGGGAGAGGGTCGCCTCGCCGGCGTACACCGCGACCTCGCCCGCCCCGGTGTCGACCCGGAGGGCGCCGTCCGCCGCGAGGCCAACCGCGCGGCCGTGGGCCCGCGCGCGGGGGGCCCCCGGGAAGCGGACCGCCACGGCCCCCCCCC
>JBCCQJ010000309.1:0-5055 GCA_039024395.1 Bacteroidota bacterium
CCACGGGCGCCTCACTGCCTCACTGCCTCACTGCCTCACTGCCTCACTGCCTCACTGCCTCACTGCCTCACTGCCTCACTGCCTCACTGCCTCACTGCCTCACTGCCTCACTGCCTCACTGCCTCACTGCCTCACGTTCCTCGCGAACGCCTCGGCGCAGGTCTCGGCCCACGCCAGCGCGGCCTCGATGTCGGCCGGCGACGGGCCGCCGTCGATGTCGTGGAGCGGGGCCGCCTCGGTGGCGCCGAGGTCGCGCAGCAAGCCCCCAAGGCGGATCGCAGCCGTCTGGTAGTAGGGGTCGTAGTCGCGGTCGCCGAGGCCGATCACGCCGAAGGCCAGACCCGAGAGGTCGGGGCGCACCGCCTCGGTGGCGTCGACGAAGTCGACCGCGTTGTCGGGGAAGGTGCCCTCCGACCACGTGCAGGTGACGGCGACGAGCTGCGCGTAGTC
The DNA here is from genome assembly GCA_039024395.1 of Bacteroidota bacterium. Lineage (GTDB taxonomy): Bacteria > Bacteroidota > Rhodothermia > Rhodothermales > Rubricoccaceae > Rubrivirga. The sequence goes on from JBCCQJ010000309.1 coordinate 451, forward strand.
GGCGAGCACCTCGGGGTAGGCCTCGGCCATGTCGAGCAGGTGCGCGGCGAAGCCGAGGTCTCCGAGGCGCTCGGCGACGGCGTCGGCCACCACCTCGGAGTTGCCGGTCTGCGTGCCCACGAGGACGAGGACGTCGGGCTGGGCGGCGGAGAGATCCAACACAGGTACGAGGTACGGGGTACGAGGTACGGGGCACCGCGAAGCAGCCGTACCCCGTACCCGGTACCCCGGACCGGTTTAGTCTTCGGGATCGAGGATGTGGTCGATCCGGGCCTGGATGTCGAGGAGGTGGTACCGCTCGGCCAGCTCGTCGTCGGCGCGGTACCGACCGAGGGCGTCCTCGACGTCGTCCAGGAGCGACGTCAGCGCGCCGCGGGCGAGCGGCCGCACGTCGGAGCGCTCGATGCTCTGCGGGCGGTACCCGTAGGCGACCTGCACGAACTGCGGCGGCAGGCTCGCCGGGTTGCCAGTCATCATCTCCCCGAGGCGGTCGACGTAGGCCCGCTGGAGCGAGCGCCGCGCCGGGTCGATGGGCGCGCCGCCCGCGATCTCGGCCCAGAGGCCGGCCTGGAGGTCGTCCATCAGCTCGGCCGCCGGGTAGGCGTCGCCCTGGAGCCACTCCGCCTCGGCGAGGCGGCCCAGGCGGACCGGGTCGAGCAGCCGGTTGAGGGCTGTCTCCTGGAGCCGCTGCACGCGGTCGGCGACGCCGCCCGCCTCGATGCGGCTCAGCACGTCGGTGTCGAGGAGCCACGTCGGCGTTGTGAAGCCCTCCTCGACGAGGAAGGCCACGGCCGCCCGCTGCTTGTCGGCGGCGACGGGCACGTAGACCGGCCCCTCCTCCTCGGTCATCTTCGGGTCGATCATCACGCCTCCGACGACGCGGCCGACGTGGCCGAGGTAGCGCGCCCACTGACTCACCACCTGCCCGTAGAGTTCGTCGAGCGAGGCGTAGGTCTCGCCTTCCTGGTTGAGCCAGGTCTGGAGCTGCGGCACGATCCGCTCGAGGTTGGCCAGGCCCAGCTCCGAGGCGTAGACCGCGTCGTCGCCGAGGTCCTCGCTCTGCGAGCGCGGGTCGACCGGGTCGAACGTCTGCGCCCCGAACCGGAGCGCCGGGTCGTCGCGGACCTCGGCGACCATGTCCTGGAGCAGCGCCCGCTCCTCCTCCTCCGACGTCGCCTCGGGGAAGTAGGTGTAGCCCCACTTGACCGACCAGATGTCGTACTCGCCGACGCGCGGCATGAACTGGCGGACGCCGTCCTCAGGCTGCGCGATGTAGTTGAACCGCGCGTAGTCCATGATCGACGGGGCCGTGCCGTGGGCGTCGGTGAACGTGCGGCTGCGGAGGCTGTCGACCGGGTAGGCGGCCGATGAGATGAAGTTGTGCGGCAGGCCCAGCGTGTGGCCCACCTCGTGGGCCGAGACGAACCGGATCAGCTCGCCCATCACCTCCTCGCGGAACTCCGGCGCGCGGGCGTCCGGGTTGACGGCGGCCGTCTGGACGAAGTACCAGTTGCGGAGCAGGTTCATCACGTTGTGGAACCACCCGATGTCCGACTCGATGATCTCGCCCGAGCGCGGGTCGTGGACGTGCGGCCCGAAGGCGTTCTGGATGTCCGACGGGAAGTAGCGGATGACCGAGTAGCGGACGTCCTCGGGGCTGAAGTCGGGGTCGTCCTCGGGCGCGAACTCACCGCGGATGGCGTTCGAGAAGCCGGCCGCCTCGAAGGCCACCTGCCAGTCGTCGACGCCCTGGCGGAGGTACTCGCGCCACTCGACCGGCGTCGCCGGGTCGACGTAGTAGACGATCGGCTTGACGGGGTCGACCAGCTCGCCGCGGGCGTACGCCTCGGGGTCGGAGGGCTCCATGCGCCAGCGGGTGACGTAGCGGCGCGGCTCGGCGCGCTGCGCGTCGAGGCCGTAGTCGATCTGGCCGATCGTGAAGTAGCCCACGCGCGGGTCGTAGCGACGCGGCCGCATCGGCTCCTCGGGGAGCAGGATCATCGAGTGGGCCATCTCGACCGAGAGCGTGCCCGTGGACGCGTTCGCCGGCGGCTCGGAGGCCTCGTAGGTCAGCACCGAGCGGACCTCCACGTTGAGCGGGTACGACGCGGCTCGGGCCAGGAAGGAGCGGTCGCCGTCGAGGCGGCGCACCCTGAACCGCTCGCGGGTGCCGCGGGGCAGGCCGAAGACGGGCACGTCCTTCGTGAACGTGTCGGTCATGTCGATCACCACGGAGGTCGAGTCGTCGCCGATGGCCTCGACCTCGACGCGCGCCACGATCGGCTCGAACTGCGCGTCGCGGACGGCCTGGTAGATCGGCAGGCTGTCGGCGGCCACGCTCGCGTAGCGCACCGTCCGCAGCAGCACGTGGTCGCCCTGGCGCTCCCACCGGACCGCCTGCGTGTTAACCTTGATGCCGCCGTACTGGTAGCCCTCGGTCGTCCGCGCGACGCGGCTCACGATCAGCATCTCGCGGCCGAAGAGCGAGTCCGGGATCTGCATGAGGAGCTTCTGGCCGTCCTCCTCGAGGTGGACGTCGAAGAGCCCCTCGTCGGTCTCAGCGTCGTCGGAGACCACCTCGGAGAAGGGCTTGAAGGCGTCGTCGTCGGACGGGCCACCGGCAGAGGCCGGGGGCGTCGTCACCGGCCCCGAGGCGGAGCACCCGGCGACGAAAAGGAGCGCCGCGAGAAGCGTGGCGAAACGAGTCATGGTGGTGTGTGTGCTAGCGTGCGATGCCGCTCTGGACCGCCACGAGGCGGTCGGTGAAGCGCTGGGGGTCGGAGAGATATACGAACGCGGTGAACAGCGACGGCTGGCCGAACGTCGTGGCCCGGTCGGGCGGCGGGGTGAAGCCGTAGACGTAGCGCCCCTGCTTGATGAGCACCTCGCCCTCGTAGCGCCGCTCGGCGGGCACCCACGTCAGCTCCGAGGCGGGCGTCGCGCGCCACCCGTTGAAGCTGCCGCGGACGTGGACGCTCTGCCCGGCCGGACGGCCGTTGGGCGGCACATAGCGGAAGCGCACCGACACGTACTGGGCGTCGACGTTCGCCTGGCCCACGTCGTCGTACGCCGCCTCGATGAGCGGCACCGAGGCGAGCACGGGGTCGCGCACGTCGCCGCCGAACTCGGCGTAGTCGAGGTCGAGCGTGGCCGTCGGCGGGCGCGCCGAGCGGTCGACGTCGACCACCTCGGTGTTGAGCCCGAGGAACCCGAGGTCGACCTCGAAGAGCGGCGCCCCGGGCCCGAAGACGTCCTCTCGGGGGAGGTAGAACTGGAAGAGCGCCAGGTCCACGACCGACGGCTCGGGCGCGCAGCGGAGCCCCTCCAGCAGGCCGTCGCGGGCGAAGCAGACCGTGTAGAACGAGGCGTCGAAGTCCCCGAGGCGGGCGTCGGGCCGGAGGCGTGCGGCGGGCTGGATCGACGTGCCCACCGACCCACCCTGGATGGCACTCCCGAACAGCAGCTCCACGTCGGCCGCCTGCTCGGTGATGTAGAACGGCGCCTCCAGAAGGGTCGTCCCGTCGCTGCGGGACACCACGACGCGGTAATTGCCGCTCACGCTGAAGCCCACCACCGAGTTGGGGAAGACGTACTCGTAGTGGACGTACGGCTGCGCCGAGACGCTGCTCGACCGCTCCCAGTCGCGGATGTCGTCGCGCTCGAAGCCCGTGAGGTACTCCGGCGGGAGCAGCGTCTCGCGGCCGAGCCGGTCGGTGTGGACGAACGTGACGTCGAGCGGCTCGCCGGCCTCCTGCCCCAGCAGGTCGACCGAGAGCGTGAGCGACTCGGCGCCCTCGAGCGGGAGGATCGGGAGCGACGCCTCCTCGCCCGTCCGGTGGAGCTGCACCGCCCCGAGGCGGTCGTCGGCCACGACCCACTCGCCGGGGGCGGCGGCGCGGGGCGGCGGGCCGTCGGGCGCGTCGAGGGCCTCCTCGGGGAGCGCGCAGCCCGCCGCGAGGGCCACGAGGGCGAGGCTAACTGCGACACGCGGGGCGAAGACCATCGGGAGAGGACGACCGGGGCGTCAAGATAGACCGGACCTCGGGCGAGGCTCGGGCTTCCGTGGCGACGCGCCATCGAGCACGCGCCGCCCGGTCCTCGGCGACGGCAACCAGGCTCTGCGGCCCCGCCTCGGCAAACCCCGAGGCGGCCTCTCGCGCCAGGCGCTCCGCCTCGGGGAGGGCGCCGGCCCGGTGGGCCGCCTGCGCCTGGAGCAACCGCAACATCGCCCGGGCCTCGACGTCCTCGTCGGGCACCATCTCATCGACGCACCATCGCTGGGCACCGTCCCATGCCGCCTCGGGGCGGTCGGCGCGGAGGTCGAGGAGGACCGCCAGCACGGGGGCGTCGCGCCGCAGGGCCGCGTCGGACGAGTCGGCGGCCGCAAGGCGCGCCAGCGCGTCGCCCCCGAGGCGGGCGCGGCGGCCAAGGGCGAGGCGGCCCAGCGCGTCGACGGGCGCCAGGGAGTCGGCGGCGACGGAATACGCGCGGTCCGCCTCGGCGTCGAGGCCCGCGAGGCGGAGGGCATCCCCGAGGTGGCGCAGCGACCCCGGCGCGGCGAGCGTGTCGACGAGGGCACGGGCCTGGGGCACCGCCTCGGGGTCG
>JBCCQJ010000310.1:0-5026 GCA_039024395.1 Bacteroidota bacterium
CACAGCCCACAGCCCACAGCCCACAGCCCACAGCCCACAGCCCACAGCCCACAGCCCACAGCCTACAGCCCACAGCCCACAGCCCCATGCGCCTCGTCCTCGCCACCCGCAACGCCGGCAAGGTCGCCGAGCTGGCCGCCCGCCTCGGGGACGCCGCCGACCTCGTCTCGGCCGCCGACTTGCCTGACGCGCCCGATGTCGTCGAGGACGCCGACACGCTCCGCGGCAACGCCGAGAAGAAGGCCCGCGCCCTCCACGCCCACACCGGCCTGCCCGCCCTCGCCGACGACACCGGCCTCGAGGTCGACGCCCTCGGCGGCGCGCCGGGCGTCCACAGCGCCCGCTTCGCCGGCCCCGAGGCGGACGACGCGGCCAACCGCCGGCTCCTCCTCGACCGCCTCGGGGGGCAGACCGACCGAACCGCCCGCTTCCGCACCGTCCTCGCGTTCGCCGACGACGCGGGCGTCCAGTTCTTCGACGGTGTCTGCGAGGGCGTCATCACCGAGGCGGAGGCCGGCGACGGCGGCTTCGGCTACGACGCTCTCTTCCGCCCCGACGACGGCGACGGCCGGACGTTCGCCGAGATGTCCGCCGCGGCCAAAAACGAGATCAGCCACCGGGGACGCGCGCTCGACGCGTTCACCCGGTGGCTGACGAGCCGACGCGAGGACCGTTAGCGGGCCGCCACGAGGCGGTCGCCCACCGAGACGCTGGCGATGCGGCCGTCGTCGGCGCGCTCGAAGCGGAGGACGGTGCCTGCGCCCTCGAACGCGTCCGGCCCGATCGGGCGCACCTCGCCGAGGACGACGGGGCTGAGGCCGCGCGTCAGCGTCGACAGGGCGCCGTCGTCGGCCCAGACGAACGAGACGAACTCGGTGCCGTGCTCGAACAGAATCTGCGCGAGCGTGGCGCGCCGGCCGTCGACCTGGCGGAACGTGGCGATGACGTTGCCAGCGACGGCCTCGCCGTGCCCACGGACCAGCGCCGTGCGATACGTGGCGAAGTCGGCGTCGGCCGCCTCGGTGCGCTCCGGCGCGACGGAGGCGACGAGCGGGCGGAGGTCGCCCGCGACCCATGCGTCGAGGAGGTCGGCGGCGTGGGCGTCGAGGCGGTCGTCGCTCGTGGCGAGGCCTGCGAGGCGAGCGGCCACCGTCGCACCATGCGCCGTGAGGACGAGGCCGTCCGCGGTGGCGTCGACCTGGACGAGGCCGCCGTCAGACGTGTAGTGGCCCGTGTAGGCCGTCAGCGACGGCGTCGTGCCGACGGCCGGTGCGGTGTTCTGAGCGAGGAGGACGGGCGTCTGCGCCGAGGCGGCGAGGCCGAAGAGGGCGGTCAGGACGAGAGCGCTGAGGGAGACGGGACGGGCGGGCATGGGGCTCTGGGCGGGTGGTGAGACCACGCTACGGAGCCCGCGGGCTCAGGTCGTCACGGGGTCGTGACCGTCGGTCACGGGGCGCCACGTCCTCGTCATCACATGTCACCGGCCGTGCGGCGGCCTCGGCGCGCGTACGCCTCGGGCGTCATCAGGCCCACCGGCCCGCGGTAGATCCCGCCGTCGAACATGACGTCGAAGACGCGGACCGCGACCGTGTTGTCGCCCGCGCGCAGCAGGCCCGCCGGAACCGGGTAGGCCCGCTCGACGAGCCACTCGGTGCCCTCGACCTCCATCCCGTCGAGGTCGCCCGTCCGCCCTACCTCCACGCCGTTGACGAACGTCTGGTCGAGGTCGTCGATGGTCCCGAGCACGAGCACGAGGTCCTGGCGCGCCGCCTCGGGGCCGAGCGCGACCGTGGTGCGGTACCACGCGAAGCCGTCGTAGTCGTTGTAGCCCTGCGCGTCCCACATGGCCGGCACGCGGAGGCTGTCCCACCGCGACACGTCGGCGTCGGGCTCGGCCCAGCCGAGATCGTCCCCGAGGTGGAACCGCCACGTCCCGGCGAGGTCGGCCACGAGCGGGGCGCCCAGCGGGTTCTGCGCCGTCGGCACGACGAGCGCGACCGGTCCTTCGAGAATGCCGCCCTCGAGGCCCTCGTCGTAGACCCGGATCGCGAGCGTGTTCGGGCCGTCGAGGCGGAGGAGGTCGGGCGGGACGCGGTAGGTCCGGAAGGCGTACGAGGCTGTCTTGTAGAGCGGCGGCATCCGGCCGCCCCGGCCGAGGTAGGTCCCGTTGAGCCACACCTCGTCGGTGTCGTCGATGCGACCGAGGAGCAGGAACGCCGGCTGGTCCTCGGCGCGTTTGCGGGCGTCGTCGTCGAGGGCGAACGCGGTCCGGTACCACGCGAAGCCGTCGTAGCCGAAGTAGCCCTCGTCTTCCCAGGCCGCCGGCACGAAGATGTCGTCCCATGCCACCTCGGGGCCACCGGGGACGTCCGCCGGAGGCGCTGGCCTGGCATCGCCGCCATCGAACCGCGCCTCGGGGGGCGTGACGCCCGTCCCCGAGGCGTCGTCGCCGATCCGGAAGTCCCACCGGCCCCGGAGGTCGACCAGCACGTCCCAGTCGCGCAGGTCGGGCGGGCCGGCCGCCTCGGTCCAGATGGGCCGGTCGGTGCCGGGCAGCGCCCAGCCGCCCCACGCGCCGAGGGCCGGCTCGATCAGGACGTAGAGGCCCCAGAAGGCCACTCCGAGGAGGACGAAGACGAGCAGGCGCCTCACGGGAGAAACTTGTAGCCCACCCCGTGGACCGTCAGGAAGTGACGCGGCCGAGCGGGGTCGGCCTCGGCCTTCTGGCGCAGCTTGAGGATGAAGTTGTCGACCGTCCGCGTGGTCGGCGCGGCGTCGTAGCCCCAGACCTCCGCCAGCAGCTCGTCGCGCGAGACGATGGCTCCGGGGTGCGCGGCGAAGTAGCGCAGCACCTCCGCCTCGAGGTGCGTCATCGGCACCGCCTCGCCGTCAACGGTCGCCTCGTAGGTCGAGACGTCGAGGCGAAGCCGGCCCACCTCGATGAGGCCCTCGGGCGCCGTCGAGGCCGCCTCGGTGCGGCGGAGGACGGCTTTCACGCGCGCCATCAGCTCGCCCAGCCCGAACGGCTTGGTCACGTAGTCGTCGGCCCCGAACTCGAGGCCGCGGACGGCGTCGATCTCCTCGCCCTTGGCCGTCAGCATGATGATCGGCGTGCGGACGCCGGCCTTGCGCGCCTCGCGGAGCACGTCGAACCCCGACCGCTTGGGCATCATCACGTCGAGCAGCGCCAGCCGGTACGCGCCGGCGAGCAGCTTCTCGAGCCCGGCCTCGCCGTCGGGCGCCTCGTCGACCGCGTAGCCCTCGAACTCGAGGTTGTCGCGCAGCCCCTCGCGCATCGCGCGCTCGTCCTCGACGATCAGGATGGGGAGGTCAGGCATGGGTCGGGAGGGTGAGGCGGAAGACGCTGCCGCCGCCGTCGCGCGGCAGGGCGACGGCCGTCCCGCCGTGGGCCTCGGCGATGCGGCGGACGAGGGCCAGCCCGAGGCCGGTGCCCTTGGCCGTGTGCACGAGCCCGTCGGCGCTCTCGGGCTGGATGCGGACGAACGGGGCGAACACGCGCTCGCGCTCCGCCTCGGGGAGGCCCGGCCCGCGGTCGGCCACGTCAATGGCCACGCCGTCCCCGAGGCGGTGCGTGCGCACCTCGACCGCCCCGCCCTCGCCGCCGTACTTGACGGCGTTGTCGACCAGGTTGACGACCGCCTCGGCGAGGGCGTCGCGGTCGGCCGTCACCTCGGGGAGGCCGTCGGCGACGTCGACCTCGAGGCGGCCGCCGGCGCGCTCGACGACGGCGCGGTAGCGGTCGGCCACCTCGGCCACGGCCGCGCTCACGTCCATCGGCACGGGCGAGAGCTGCGCCGTGCCGCGCTCGAAGCGGCTAAAGTGCAGGATGTTGCCCACGAGGCGGCTCAGCCGCTCGGTCTCGGCGACGATGGTGTCGTAGTAGCGAGGCTTGCGGTCTTCGGGCACGCGGTGCTGGGCCAGCGACTCGCCGTACATCCGGATCAGCGCGAGCGGGGTGCGCAGCTCGTGGCTCACGTTCGAGACGAAGTCCTCGCGCAGCCGCGCCACCTCGATCTCGCGGCGCACGCCGCGCCACGCGAACAGGGCGCCGCCGGCCAGCACCGCGGTTACGCCCCCGAGGAGGAACAGGCTCTGGAGCATCTTGCGCCGCAGGACCGCCTCGGCGGAGCCCTCGCCTCCGCGCGCGCCCACCGTGTGGGCCGGCAGCAGCCACAGCGGCCGCTCGCGCTCGACGTCGGCCACGGTGAGCGCGGCCGTCGCGGCGATCGCCTCGGGCCGGTCGCGCTGGAACACGCCCAGCTCGACGCCGCCCGAGGCCACCTCGCGCAGCTTGGGCATCACGACGTCCTGCACGAACGGCTCGGGCTCGACGACCATGCAGAACACGCGGGCGGGGCCGTTGGCGTCCTGGCCGCCCGCCTCGTCGGCGACGAACACCAGCCCGAGGCGGCCGCCGGGGAGCTCGACCGGCTCCAGCTTGCGGTACCCAGCCGCGTGCTGCGACAGGAGCGTCCGCACGGTCGCCGGCGAGATGAGCGCGCGGAAGTCGGCGCGGTCCATCTGGGCGTCCACCTGGGGCACCCACCGCGGGTCGCGCACGAACGCGGCGACGTCCTGGAACGACGTGTCGGAGACGAGCACCATCGGCACGGGCGCGGTCGCGGCCAGGAAGCCCCGCGCGGCGTCCGGGCTCAGGCCGGTCGGCCCGCCCTCGGCGCGGATCCGGGCCAGCCGCTCGGCCCAGCGCGTGGCGACGTCCCAGGCGTTCTGGTTGACCGAGAACAGGAGCCCGTCGAGCTGCTCGTCGCGGATCTGGGCGAGCTGCGCCTCGCTCTCGCTCTGGACGTAGAGCTGTGCCGCCGCGAACGCGAGCGCGGGCACGACGGCGAGCGCGAGGAGCACGCCGGCGAACCGACGCAGGGCGTTGGGCGAGGAGCGGGTCACAGGATCAAGCTACCCGACCCGCCTCGGGGGTCTGTCAGAACAGCCTCACGGGTTGTCATCGAATGTCACGGAGGAGTGGGGGAGTGGGGGAGTGGGGGAG
>JBCCQJ010000311.1:0-4991 GCA_039024395.1 Bacteroidota bacterium
GAGGGCGACGAGGAGGGCGAGGGCGTAAATCGTTCGCATGCGGCGGGTAAGTTACCGGGGCTCACACCCGCCGCATGCGTCTCCTCGTCCTGCTCAACCCCGCCGCCCGCGACGGCCGGACGGGGCGCGCCCGCCCGCTCGTCGAAGCCGCCCTCGCCGAGGCGGGCGCCGAGGCCGAAGTCGTCGAGACGCGGCGCGCGGGCGACGCCGAGACGCTCGCCCGGACCGCCGAGGGCGTCGACGCGGTTGTGGTGGCCGGCGGCGACGGGACGATCCACGAGGCGGTCAACGGGATCGTGGGCACGGGCCTGCCGCTCGGCGTGCTCCCGCTCGGCACCGGCAACGACTTCGCGCACGCGCTCGGGATGCCGGACCCGCTCCCTGAGGCGGTCCGCGCGATGCTGGCCGCGCCGGTCCGCGACCTCGACGTCGGGCGCGTGCGGTGGACCGACGCCGCGGGCGAGCACGAGCGGCTGTTCGCCAACTGCCTCGGGACCGGCTTCGACGCCGACGCGGCGCGCATCGCCGGCGAGACGAAGTGGCTCGGCGGCCGGGCGGCCTACCTCGCGGCTGTGCTGCGGACCCTCTGGGCGTGGCGCCGGCCCGACGTGCGCGTCCGCGTCGTCGCCCAGCACGCCGGCGACGCGGTGCCGGCCGCCTCGGAGATCGCCCTTCCCGAGGCGGAGCCGCTCTTCGCGGGGCCGCTGTTCCTGTGCGAGGTCGGCAACGGGCACTCGGTCGGCGGCGGCTTCCTGCTCACGCCCGACGCCGTGCCCGACGACGGCCGCCTCGACGTGTGCCTCGTCCGCCACCTCTCCCCGAGGCGGGCGCTGGGCCTGCTGCCGAAGTCGTTCACCGGCGCCCACGTGGGCGCGCCCGAGGTGACGATGGACCGCCTCGTGGGGATGGCGATGGATGTCGAGGCCGGCGTGGTCGCGCTCCAGGCCGATGGCGAGGCGCTGACGATGGCTGCGACGCACGTGGCCGTCGAGGTCGTCCCGGGCGCACTCCGAGCGCTCATGCCCGGCCGGCCCTGAGGGCGCGGTCGACCCGGGAATGGGAGGGCGCACTCCGCGCGCGGAGGGAACAGGAGGAATGGAGAGCGGCGGCCGGCCGGACGTCGAGGCGGGAGACTGCCGTTCGATCTCGAGCGAGAGCAGGCTGCCCCTGAGCTTCCCTCCACTCTCCCCATTCCCCCCACTCTATCGAGCGGCGCGAGGGGATGGGAAAAGACGACGGTCCGGAATGGCCTTGTACGGTCAGACGCGCACGACCCAAACGGCCGCCTCGGGGCCGAACTCGGTCGTGTCGGGGGCGTTTACGATTCGTAACATGGGCGCTCGTCCCTGGCGCCCCTCACCCTCAGGACATGAGCCAGAAGCGCATTTTCATCGTCGACGACGACCCCAAGATCGGCGATCTGTTCGCGAAGGTCCTCGACCGCGACGGCTACGCGACGAAGGGCTTCACCTCGGCCGAGCCGCTCCTCCAGACGATCGACGACGGCGAGTCGCCCGACCTCGTCCTCACCGACCTCATGATGCCCGACATGTCGGGCATGGAGCTGATCGAGGCCCTCCGCGAGCGCGGCATGACGATCCCGGTGATCGTGATGACGGCCCACTCGTCGGTGCAGACGGCGGTCGAGGCGATGCGCCTCGGGGCGTTCCACTACCTCCAGAAGCCGGTCAACCTCGAGGAGATGCGGGCGCTGCTCGCCAAGGCGCTCGAGCTCTACGAGGACAAGAAGGAGCTGCAGGAGATCAAGCAGACCCGCAGGAAGAAGCACTCGACGGCCAAGATCATCGGCGACAGCGAGCCCGTCCAGGCGGTCCGCCAGACCATCGAGACGCTCAAGGACATCCCCAACACGATCGTGCTCGTGCGCGGCGAGACGGGGACGGGCAAGAACCTCGTCGCCCAGACGCTCCACTACGCCAGCCAGTGGTCGGGCGGGCGGTTCATGGAGATCAACTGCGCGGCCCTGCCCGACAACCTCCTCGAGTCGGAGCTGTTCGGCTACGAGAAGGGCGCCTTCACCGACGCCCGCGCCGCCAAGCCGGGCCTCCTCGAGGTGGCCGACGGCGGCACGCTGTTCCTCGACGAGATCGACTCGATGAGCCTCGGCCTCCAGTCGAAGCTGCTCTCGTTCCTCGAGAGCCGCCACTTCCGCCGCCTCGGGGGCACCGACGACATCAAGGTGACGACGCGCATCGTGTGCGCCACCAACGCCAACCTGCAGGAGCGGGTGGCCGAGAAGGCGTTCCGCAAGGACCTCCTCTACCGCATCAACGTGGTGTCGATCGAGCTGCCGCCGCTCCGCCGGATGGGCGACGACGCGATCGCGATCGCCGAGAAGGTGGCGGCCGGCTACGCTGACGAGTTCGGGAAGCCGTTCGAGGGCTTCACCGAGGCGGCCGAGGCGAAGATGCTCGGGCACACCTGGCCGGGCAACGTGCGCGAGCTGCGCAACGTGCTGGAGCGGGCCATGATCTTCGCGCAGTCGCCCACGCTCGACGCCGGCGACCTGGTGCTCCTCAAGTCGGACCTGTTCGACGGCGCGGCCTCCGACGCCGACACGTTCCGCTTCCGCGCCGGCGCGACGCTCGAAGACCTCGAGTACGAGTACATCAAGCACACGCTCGCCAACAACCGCAACTCGTCCTACGCCGACGTCGCCAAGCTTCTCGGGATCTCGAAGAAGACGCTCTGGGAGAAGCGCAAGCGCTACAACCTCGACGAGGAGGTCGAGGAGATGACGGCGTGAGTTCGGAGTTCTGGGGTTCGGGGTTCAGAGTTCGGTGTCTGGACACGAACCCCGAACTCTGAACCCCGAACTCTGAACTCCCCAATGACTGAATCGCAAAAGGCCGCCCTCGCCGCCCGCCTCGGGGCGGACACGTCGCCTCCCGCAGCAGGCCCCGAGGCGGGGGATCCGCTCACGGCGGCGCTCCAGCGGATGGCGAGCGTCGGCGCAGCCCGCTTCGGCCTCCGCGCTGACCGGACGGGGCCGGGCGATGCGTGCGCGCTCGCGCCGCCGCTGGCGCGAATGATCGACCACACGGTCCTCAAGCCCGACACCCCCGAGGCGGCGATCCGCGCGCTCTGCGGCGAGGCGCGCGAGTACTGCTTCGCGAGCGTCTGCGTGAGCCCCGTCTGGGTGCCGACGGCCGCCGAGGAGCTGGCCGGGCGCACGCCGATGGTCTGCACCGTGATCGGCTTCCCGCACGGGGCCAACCGGACAGCCGTCAAGGCGTTCGAGACCGAGCGGGCGGTCCGCGACGGGGCCGAGGAGATCGACATGGTGCTGGCGATCGGCCTCCTCAAGAGCGAGCGCTACGCCGACGTCGAGGCCGACATCCGGGCCGTCGTCGACGCGGCGCAGGGGCAGACGGTCAAGGTGATCCTCGAAACCGCGCTCCTGACCGACGAGGAGAAGGTGATCGCGTGCGTGCTGTCGCAGAACGCCGGGGCCGACTTCGTCAAGACGTCGACCGGCTTCGCCTCGGGGGGCGCCTCGCCCCAGGACGTGGCCCTGATGCGCCGCGTGGTGGGCGACACGATGGGCGTCAAGGCCTCCGGCGGGGTCCGCTCGGCCGAGGACGCCTACGCGATGGTCGAGGCCGGCGCGACCCGCCTCGGGGCCAGCGCCGGCGTGGCTATTCTGAAGGGCCTCACCTCAGACGCCTCGTACTAGGCACGGTCCGGGGTACGTGCCCTGGTTCGTCCCTCCATTCCTCCGCGCGCGGAGCGCGCGTCCTCCATTCCTCGGAGCGACCGAAGGGCGCTCCCGTCCTCTCCTCCTCATGCCCTCTCTTCTTCGCCCCGCGCTCCTCGTCGCCGCCTCGGTGTCGCTCGCTGCCTGCACCGGCGCCGGCCCGGAGAGCCCGCTCGTTGACCCCGACGCCGAGCGCCCCGTCGAGGGCTTCCCGGCCTACGAGACGTTCGATCCGTCGGGCTACGACGCCGACCCCGAGGAGGTCGTGACGTCGATCGACCACGACGTGCCGGCGCGCGTGATGGAGGGGACGGTGAACGTGCCCGGCCAGACGGGCCAGGCCGCCCCGGCGCCTCCGCCCGACGAGCCGGTCGAGCGGCAGGTCGACGGCTACCGCGTCCAGATCTTCAACACGGCCAGCCGCGACGCGGCCGAGCGCGTCCGCTCCGAGGCGGACGCGTGGTGGCAGAGCGCCCGCCCCGCCTCGGGGGCGCCGCGCGACATGGACCTTCGGATCGCGTATCAGCAGCCATACTACCGGGTCCGGATGGGCGGCTTCGCCACGCGCGAGGAGGCGGATCAGGCGCTCGCCCTCGTCCGCCAGCAGTACCCGGACGCGTTCCTCGTGTCGGACCTGGTGACGGTGCGGCGGTAGGGAGCCGGATCAGCATCTTGCGTTATTTCTCTGCTCTACTCTGGATTCTGATCGCATCTGGCTGCCAGCCAGAGCGAACGCAAAGCCAAGCGCTCGATTACATCCTCGCTCAGGAGCGTTTCACGTTCTGGGTCGACAACATGCATCTGAGCTGGTCCGTCCGCGCGGAGCAAGGCAGCGCCGGTCGAATTGTCAACGTATGGAACGAGGGACCACCGGGTGAGAGGCGATATCGAGAGCCGGTGGCACCGATGAGCCCTGTTGTCTACACTCCAGAGCACGAAGCACTGATTCGCCAGATCGTCTCTGAGGCTGGAGTGGACTCGACTGCGGGCGAATTCGAGACGATACGCTGGGGACTCGAAGGTGGAGGTGAAAGGATCGTGCTTGACCGCGTGTCGCCACGTCTGGATTCACTGAGCCTACGGCTAATAAACTTAGGCCGTGGTTGAGCACGCTTAGCTGCCTAAAAAATAGGGGGCTGGCCTAGATAAGGTCTCGGTGGCTTAGCTACCGCCATGACCCAGAGACGACGACGTAGCCGGCTCCCACGCCGCACCCAACTCCGCCTCATCGAGCACTTCGTCGCCGGCACGCCCGCTCGGATGGCCGCTCAAC
>JBCCQJ010000312.1:0-4988 GCA_039024395.1 Bacteroidota bacterium
GCCGGGGGGCCTGGCCTTGTGTGCCCTAATCCCCCGGGGGGCGCGGCGCCTACGCCCCGCGCCCCCGCGGCCGGATCTGTTCGGAGCGGCTCCTGCCCAGGCAGGTTGCCCGTGCGCGGGCTCCCTCCCCATTCCCTCCTCTCCTCCCATTCCATCGAGCGGAACGAGGGCGTGGGAGGACGCGGTGGGGTGAGGAGGTCGCCGACGATCAAACGAGCACGACTCTACCGGGTCACCACGAGGCGGCGCGACTCGGTGAACGTCTCGCCGGCGACGCGGACGACGTACACGCCCGGCGTGAACGCCTCGGTGTCGAGCGCGAGGCTCTGCGCACCCGCGCCGAGGTCGCCGTCGAAGGCCACCGCCACCTGCCGGCCGATGGCGTCGTAGACGGTCGCCGTCACGCGCTGCGCCTCCCCGAGGCGGACCCCGAGGCGGGCGGCGCCGGCCGTCGGGTTCGGAAACACGTCGCCGACGACGGTCTCGGCATCGGCCCCACCCTCGGTGGAGACGGACGCGGCGGCGAGGAGGATCTCGAAGCGGTTGACCCAGTCGGTCGCGTCGGCGTCGAAGGCGAGCGTGCCCTCGGCGGCGAGGTCGGCCTCGGTGCCGGTCTCGGTGTCGCGGAGCGTGGCCGTCCAGCCGCTCGGCAGCGTGGCGGCGTCCCACGAGATCACGAACGCACCGTCGCCCGAGGCGGTGAAGGCGACCGGGACGGTCTGGGTGCCCGAGAGCGTCGTCGGGAGCGAGAGGACGCCCTGGCGCTCGGCCTCGCCGTCACGCTCGCCGACGAGGGCGAGCAGGGCCACCTCGGTGGTCGGCGGGGCCAGCTCCGAGAGGTCGTGGCGGTCCCACCCGATCTCCGCGTCGCCGAGGAGGCGCAGGCGGGCCGTGCGGTCGCCGACGGGGGCGCCGGAGGCGAGCGTGCCGTCGAGGCGGAGGTCGATCTGCTCGGCGGCCGCCTCGCGCCCGTAGAACGTCGCCCCGCTGCCGCCGGCCGAGGCGACGGCGTAGGTGATCGTGCGGGGAGAGGAGGGGATCCCCGACTCGTTGATTTGGCCGAACGCGCCCTGCCACGGCGCGAGCGCGTCCGTGTCGGCGAGCGTCACGTAGGCCCCGGCGCCCGAAGCCGCGCTGGGGTCGTAGGCGAAGAACGACGTCGAGAACGAGCCGACGGTCGTCGAGAGGCCGCCAAGGTCGAAGTCGGTCGCGAACGGGTTGCCGATCATGTAGAAGCGGTCGAGGCTGGGCGAGAACGTCTCCGCAACATCGGCCGTCGCGGCCGGCCCCGAGGCGGAGAGCACGAACGTCGACAGTTCAAAACCCTGGCTCGTGCCGCCGGGGAACGGCCCGGCGTCGGCGTCGAACCAGTACCACCAGAAGCCGCGGCCCAGCATCAGGCCCTCGTCCGTATCGGCCGGGGCGGTGTAGCTGGTGCTGCTGCCGCCGCCGGTGTAGGTGGTGAAGAGGTTGGCGTCGGCAGACGCGTACTGCGCCGGGTTGGTCGTGCCGGCGGCGATGCCCTGGACGAGGTTGATCTCTGCGAGGTCGGTCACGGTCAGGCCCGAGACGGGCGCCGAGAGCAGGCGCCAGCCCTCGGTGTCGTCGACGGTCTGCGAGACGGTTACAGCAGCCTCAGCACTTGGCGTAGGTGTCTGAAGCTCCCAAGTTGCGGCACCGTTGGGGCTACGCTGTACCGACAGCGCATCGTCTTCAGCTCCTGCGTACTCTCTGGTTCCGACCTGCGTGAAACCGGGCTCCGAGACTAGAAAATCGTTCGAGTCCGGTTCATCTGTAGATCCGTATCGGACCTCAATGAAATTATCCGAGGGGTCAACGAGATAAACGTTGTCACTCGCGTTTGAGAGCGACAGAGCAGTTGACACGTAATAGTTCGACGGGAGGCCGCTGTTAGAACCACCATCGTCGAGCACAACGACGTAGCCACCTGCTGGAATCGATGTCGCAGGCGGGAATGTGAATACGGCTGAGCTGCCATCCTCCCAGAGCTCCCAGCCGGAGATGTCCACGGCCGCGCCTGTCGTGTTGTACAACTCCACGAACTCCTCAGCCCCCTCTACCGTGCCGTCCATGTCTGTATCAAACCCCCCGCCTGGAGAACTGTCATTGGGGTCCGCAAGAATCTCATTGATAACAACTCCAGAGAGGGCGTTCTGGGCCTCTGCAGGATGTACACCAATCAGGAGAAGTGACGAGAGGAGAAACAACCGCTTCATGCTATCAGGAGAGAGTTGCAGGGAGTGACGGGCCAGCGCTCGACTGTGGTTACAACCGGGCAATCCAAGTATACGAACGGTAAGTGCCCAGCCCTCCTCGACGGCGGCAGAGAACCCAGCCTCAGCATGATGCTACCGTAACGATCACTCACGATTGCCTTGGCAACTGCCTCGAGAGCCGTTGCATGCTCCGCTCCAGCGCGTCGCGCTGCAAACGGCCGGCTTGAAGGTATCGCGCGGATGCGACCTGAGACCGCCAACGGCCATCCCCATTCCCCCAGGGAAAGCCCTGAGACGGCTTGGGACCCACCCCCGAGGCGGCGGTGAAGTCGTTACTTGGGGCGTCCACCCCACCGAGCCATCGCCCGCTTCCTCCTCCACACCGAGCGGCTGTTCGACCGCTTCGAGCAGGCCTGGAGCTCGGCGCCGGCGCGCCGGGCAACCGGCACGGCGCTGGTGCTCCTGTTCCTCGGCGCGCTCCTCGCCGTCGAGATGAACCGCCAGGGGTGGCTGCCCGCCTCGGTGGCGCCGTACGTCAGCACGAGCCACTTCGCCGCGATCAGCCTCGTGTTCACGGCCCTGCTGCTCGTCGAGGTGGTCGAGCTGGTGCTCGCGCTCGCGCGGTCGGTGGCGACGGCGGTGGGCGCCCAGTTCGAGCTCTTCTCGCTGATCCTCCTCCGGGAGGCCTTCAAGGAGCTGGGCAAGCTGCCCGAGCCGATCGTCTGGGCCGACGCGCAAGACCCCATCCTGCACGCGCTGGCCGACGCCGTGGGCGCGCTCCTCGTCTTCGTCGGCGTGATCGCCTACACGCGGCTGCAGCGGCACCAGCGCATCACGGCCAACGAGGGCGAGCAGCGCCGGTTCGTGCAGACAAAGAAGGTGCTGGCCCTGGCGCTGCTGGCCGCGTTCGTCGTGGCCGCCATCGACGACGCCTGGCGCCTCGTGGCCGACGACGACCCGTACCCGCTCTTCGAGGCGTTCTTCACCGCGCTCATCTTCGCCGACGTGCTGGTGGTGCTGATCTCGCTCCGCTACAGCGACACCTACGCCGTCGTCTTCCGCAACGCCGGGTTCGCGCTCGCGACGGTGGTCCTGCGGCTGGCCATCGTGGCGCCGGTCTACATCAACGCCGCGCTCGGCGTCGGCGCGACGGCGTTCGTGATCGGGCTCACGGCGTCCTACAACTGGGCGCGCGTCTCCGGCGTCCACGGCGGGCTGCGGGGCCGCCGGCGGAGGACACCCGTGGAGAGCGAGACCGCATAGGCCCGTCCGGATCCGAGGCCCTCGGCTTGCCTCGGTGGTCGGGGGTCGCGTCGTGCGCGTCGCGCGGCGGGTCGAACCCTTCGGGTCGTCGGCCCCGTACCACGGTCCGCGCGGTATCGTTGAACGACAGACCGTATGATGGGCGCGTGACTGGCATCGGCGTCCCCGGCCCCGAGGCGGCATGTGCCGAGGTGCCTCCCCCTGCCCTCCTCCCCCGCCTGACATGCCGACGGCGTCCGTTCCCCGGTTTCGGCTCGCGATGCTCGCGGCGGCCTCGCTGGTCGTTCTCGGCGGCGCGTACTCGGTCCGCCTCGGGGAAACGCCCGTCCTGCCCGAGGCGCCGTACGACTACGAGCGCGTCGACCTGCCGAGGCACCTCGCGCTGAGCGACGTCGTGCAGAACGACAACACGCCCGCCGACAACCCGATCACCAACGCCGGGGCCACGCTCGGACGCGTGCTGTTCTACGACGTCCGGCTCTCCCGCAACGCGACGGTCTCGTGCGCCTCGTGCCACCTCCAGGAGCACGGGTTCTCCGATCCCCGTCCGCTGAGCGTCGGGTTCGAGGGCGAGCGCACGCCTCGCCACTCGATGGCGCTCGCCATCGCGCGCTACGACCGCAATCGCGAGTTCTTCTGGGACGAGCGCACCCGGACACTCGAAGAGCTGGTGCTGGAGCCGATCCAAGACCCCATCGAGATGGGCATGACGCTCGACGAGCTGACGGCCCGCCTCGGGGCGACCGACTTCTACCCCGCCCTCTTCGCCGACGCCTTCGGGACGCCCGAGGTCACGAGCGACCGCGTCGCGCGGGCACTCGCGCAGTTCGTCCGCTCGATCGTGGCGTCCGACACCCGATACGACGCCGCGCGCGCGGCCGAGGGCACCCGGCTGGCGCAGCCGCTGGCGGGGCTGACGGATCAGGAGAACCGGGGGCTGGAGCTGTTCTTCGGAGAGACCGGCTGCGAGGCCTGCCACAGCGGCGACCTGTTCGCGGGCCGGCGGGCGACCGGCAACGGGCTCGACGCGACGGTCACCGACGAGGGCGCCGGGCAGGGCCGGTTCAAGATCGTGTCGCTGCGCAACATTGGCTTCACGGCGCCCTACATGCACGACGGCCGGTTCGCGACGCTGGAGGAGGTGGTCGATCACTATGCGGACGGCATCCAGGCCAGCCCCGGCCTCGACCTCCGGCTGCAGGAGGGCTACGGGCGGCCGCTCCGCCTCGACCTGAGCGCCGAGGACCGCGCCGCCCTCGTGGCCTTCCTCCACACGCTCAGCGACACCACGCTCGCGACCGACCCGAGGTTCGCCGACCCGTTCCCGGCCGGACAGACCGCTCCGTAATACCAAGTCCGGGAGCTTTCTGAGGGATGTCGCTGTCTGATCGGCTCTCCGCCTCTGGCCCCATGCCCCGCTCGCTCCTCCTCGCCGACCACCTCCCAGCCGACCAGATCCGCGCTCGCTTCCGCGCCAGCCGCGACCGC
>JBCCQJ010000313.1:0-4862 GCA_039024395.1 Bacteroidota bacterium
CGGAACTTTTCCCCCGCGCGCCGTCCACTCCTCCACTCCTCCACTCCTCCACTCCTCCACTCCTCCACTCCTCCACTCCTCCACTCCTCCACTCCTCCACTCCTCCACTCCTCCACTCCTCCACTCCTCCACTCCTCCACTCCTCCGATGCCCGACCTCCGCGCCGCCGTCCGCGTCGTCCCCGACTTCCCCGAGGCGGGGATTCAGTTCCAGGACCTCACGCCCATCCTGGCCGACCCGGACCTGTTCGCCGAGATGCTCGACCGCCTCGCCGCGCCGTGGGCCGAGGCCGGCGTGACGCACGTCGTGGGGATGGAGTCGCGCGGGTTCTGGTTCGGGCCGGCGCTGGCCGCCCGCCTCGGGGCCGGGTTCGTGCCGGCGCGGAAACCGGGCAAGCTCCCCGGCCCGACGCGGAGCGCGAGCTATGCGCTGGAGTACGGCACCGACACGCTCGAAGTCCACGCCGGCGACCTCCCCGAGGCGGCCCGCGTGCTCGTCCACGACGATGTGATCGCGACCGGCGGAACCGCCGCGGCAACGTGCACCCTCGTCACCGAGGCGGGCGCCACGGTCGTGGGGCTGTCGGTGGCGATGGAGCTGGCGTTCCTCGACGGCCGCGCGACGCTGCCCGAGGGCACGCGGGTGGAGGCCGTGCTCGTGGTGACGTGACCTACCCCACCACCTCGCTGATCCTGGCCCGCAAGGCGCTGGGGATGCCGGCCGGCCGGGCGTGTGTGGACTGGGCGGTCGGGAGGCTCGTCGCCGGGCACGAGGGCGAGGCCGTCGCCATGCTCGCCTCCGAGGTGCCGCCCTTCAACGCCTTCGAGATCGCCGACCTCCGAGACCGGGCGCTCGCAGAGGTTGAGGCGCCGGACCTCTCCGGCCCCGAGGCGGTGCGGGCGTACGCGGCCGAGCGCCTGCGCCTCGCCCTCGACGGCGAGGCGGACCTGCTGGAGGCGCTCCGCGAGGTCCGGGACCTCTGCGTCAGGCACGACTACTACGAGGCGGTCTACGACGTCTACCTCCTCTCCTACGCCTACGACGACCTGCTGAGCGCCGGGCACACGTACTACTGGCCCGACGTGACGCTCGACACCTTCCCCGAGGTGCTGCGAGAGGTGGTCGACCGCCTCGGGGACTGACCGAGGAACCTCGACGTCGAGGGAACCGGCCTCTCCTCATTCCCTCCATTCCTCCGCGCGCGGAGCGCGCTCCTCCACTCCTCCGAGCGACCGGCAGGGTGCTCGCTCTACCGGACGGCGATGCAGGAAATCTCGACGCGCGCGCCCTGCGGGAGCTTGCCCACCTCGAGCGCCTCGCGCGCCGGGAGCGCCCCGCTGAAGTACCGCGTGTACACCTCGTTGACCGGCGCGTAGTCGTCCATGTCGGTGAGGAAGAGCGTCACCTGGACGACGTGGTCGAAGTCCATCTCGGCCGCGTTGAGGACCGCCCCGAGGTTGTCGAGGATGCGCGCCGTCTCGTCCTGCACGTCGCCCTCGATCAGCTCCGTCGTTACCGGGTCGAGCGCGATCTGTCCTGAGCAGTACAGCGTGTCGCCGACGAGCATGCCGGAGCTGTACGGCCCGATCGGCATCGGCGCGCCGAGGGACTTGATTCGCTCGCGTGGGGACGGAGGCTTGGGCGTCATGGCATCGGGAGCGCGGAGACGAAAGATGACCCGTGCAGCCGTCGGGGCGCGCGAAGAAGGGAGAAACTCTAGCCCGCCGCGGGGGCCTCCGCAGACACTTCAACTAGCTTCCTGGTACCGCCCACACGCCCTGTTTTCGCCCGCATGAGCCGTCACGGCCGCGTTCTCGTCGCCATGAGCGGAGGGGTCGACTCCTCCGTCGCCGCCGGCCTCCTCCACGAGGCGGGCTACGAGGTCGTGGGCGTGACCATGAAGACGTGGGACTACGAGACGTCGCTTGGCGGCTCGGGCGTCAGCCGCAAGCAGTCCGGCTGCTGCTCGCTCGACGACATGAACGACGCGCGCGCGGTCGCCGTCCGCCTCGGGGCCGCGCACGTGGTCGTCGACATTCGCGACGAGTTCGGGGGCTGGGTCGTCGACCGCTTCGCGAGCGACTACCTCGCCGGGCGGACGCCCAACCCGTGTGTGCTCTGCAACACGCACATCAAGTGGGCTGCCCTCCTCAAGCGCGCCGACGCCCTCGGCTGCCAGCACATCGCAACGGGCCACTACGCGCAGGTCCGCCGCCTCAGGGGCGACGCCGAGGCGGATCGCTACGTCGTCTCGCGCGGGCTCGACCGGACCAAGGACCAGTCGTACGTCCTCTGGGGCGTCGCCCAGGACCACCTCGCGCGGACGCTCTTCCCGCTCGGCGGCCTCGCCAAGACCGAGATCCGGCAGATGGCCACCGACATGGGCTTCGACCACGTGGCCGCCAAGCCCGACTCGTACGAGATCTGCTTCGTCCCCGACGACGACTACCGGGGCTTCCTGAAGCGCCGCGAGGGGACGCTCGACGCGCTCGCGGGCGGGCCGTTCGTCCACGCCGAGACGGGCGAGACCGTGGGCCGGCACGAGGGGTACCCGTTCTACACCGTCGGCCAGCGACGCGGGCTCGGCATCGCGCTCGGCGAGCCGACGTACGTGGTCCGTATCGAGCCCGAGACCAACACCGTCGTCGTCGGGCCGCGGTCGGCACTCGACGGCCGCGTGCTGACCGCCACCGAGGTGGTGTGGGGCGCGGCCGACCGCCTCGGGGAGGAGGTACGTGTGACCGGGCAGATCCGCCACCGCGACCCGGGCGCGCCGGTCGTCCTCCGCCAGACCGGGCCGGACGCCGTCGAGGCGGTCTTCGAGGCCCCGCGCTCGGCCATCGCACCCGGCCAGGCGGCCGTCTTCTACGACGGCGACGATGTGCTCTGCGGCGGCTGGATCGACACGGCGCCGACGCTCTCCCCCACCGAGGCGGACGAGTTCGTCGCCCTCCCGACCCTGTGAGCACGCGCGAGTGCCCAGCGTGCGGGATGGAGACGGACGCCGAGGCGGACGCGTGCGCCATCTGCGGCTACGAGTTCCCGGTGCAGCGGCGCGGCACGCGGGCGAGCGCCTGGCTGTTCGTAGCGCTGATGGTGCTGTTCGCGGTGCCGCTTCTGGCGTGGCTGCTGGGCTGGCTGGCCTGACCGCCTAGGGAGCCTACGCCTCTGGATCCCGGTCGTACTGCCTGGACTTCTCGATCACGTCGTCCAGGGTGAGATGTCCGAAGAGTGCGTCGCGGTCCTTGGTGTAGTCGCCGCGTCCGGCACCGAACTGCTGGAGGAAGCGGGCCGTGTCGGCCACACCGATCTCTCGAGCGAGCGCACGGAGCGCCTGCTCGGTCACGTCGGCCAGAGGACGAGCGGGAGCGTTCATGGTTGGAGAGCCGCGATTAGATCAAGGGGTGAGACAACGCGGACCGCCTCGGTGTTCGCGCGTTTCGCCTTGCGGAGGAGAGCGTCGTCCGCGGTGCAAAAGTAGTCGGCACCCGCCTCGACGGCCGACGCGAGGTGAGCGGCATCAAGAGGCTTGATGCCCTCCTTCTCGTAGCTCGAAGCCCTCACCCTCACCGAGGCGGTCGCGCCTACATCTTCGACGGCGAGGCCGAGCACACGCCGCGCGAAGTCGAGCTTGACAGGGTCAGGATTGTTCTCGCTCTCGAACCGAAGCACGCTGGATGTCACGAGCGTGACCTCTCCAGCCTCCACGGCGGAGATCAGAGCTTGAACGGCCCCAGACTCAACACGAACGCGAAGCTGGCTGAGGTCGTCGAGCGGCCGCTGAATGGCGCAGGTGTCGAGGTAGACGCTCGGCATGGGCCGAAGCTATCACCCCCGAGGCGGTGCCACGGCTGACCTGACCGCCTCGGGGCCTCGCTACTCGGCGTAGGTCACCTCGCGGACCTCCAGCGACCGGGGCACGCCCTCGCGCAGGACGACGCGGCTCGTCCAGTTGCCGCGCGCGTCGACCGCCTCGATGCGGAAGACGTACTCGACCCGTCGCGACCCGTCTGTGCTCTCGTAGATGTACCCGGTCTGGTTGCCGTTGGCGTCGTAGCCGATGGTATCGGTCCCGCGGATCTCGCCGGCGGCGTTCCCGTAGCGCCGCTCCAACTCCTGCCCCTCCGCGCCGAGGACGAACTCGTTGATGCTCGTCACGACGCTGTCGGCGCCGAAGTAGGTGACCCGCTTGAGGCGCCCGTCGTCGAAGTACTCCATGCTCTCCAGGTTAGGGTCGAGGTCGGTGCCCTCGAAGTAGACCGCGCCGAAGGGCTGATCGCCGGTGTCGTACATCTCCATGAACGCCAGGATGAGGGCCGCCTCGGGGTCGCGCCACTCGACGCGGAGGCGGCGGCCGTCGAGGCCGTAGGTCTCCACCTCGGTGCGGCGGAGGGCGCCGACGGCGAGGTCGTCGTCGGTCGCGGGCGGGACGAGGTTGTAGATCCGCTTGACCGTCGAGGCGGCGCCGTCGACGGGCTGGGCACTCGCGCCGATCCCCGAGGCGGCGACGAGGAGGGCGAGGCAGGCGACGCGAAGAGGCATGAGGTCCGGGCGTGTGTGCGGACCAGCCTACCACGGCTACCCTGCACTCACGCTGCATTTGCGACGAACGGAGGGCTCCAGACGGACGAATGGTAGCGGGGCGGGGCCGCCCCAGGCGGACGACGCTATTTCCGTGTCTGCCGGTGGCGAGCCCGCTGGGCCGGCCTGGCCACCCCAGGTACAGCGCTACGCGGTAGGACTGATCCGGTAGCCTGCATGGCGTAGCCACCCCTCAGCGTCCTCCCACGTCAGCGCAGCGACCGCCGCTTCCAGCGCTTCGCGTAGCGCCGTACCGGTGTCGGCCCGCGCCCGTTTGACGA
>JBCCQJ010000314.1:0-4835 GCA_039024395.1 Bacteroidota bacterium
ACACGCACCAGGACCTGCTGCGGGCGGCGATTGCGACGGCCGCCAACGACCACCGCCTCGGGGCCAACGAGGCGCCGCCGGCCATCATCTCGATCTTCCTGGGCGACCAGCTCTCGGACGTCTTCGAGCAGATCACGGCAGCCGGCAAGGCCACCGCGTCGAAGGCGTCGGGCTTCCTCGGCCTCGGCACGCCCGTCCTGCCGACGCTCCCGCGCCACGCGGGCGACCGCAACCGGACGAGCCCGTTCGCCTTCACGGGCAACAAGTTCGAGTTCCGCGCCGTCGGCTCGTCGCAGAGCATCTCGTTCCCGCTGACCGTCCTCAACACGATCGTGGCCGAGGCCGTCGACGACCTCGCGACGAAGCTCGAGGGCAAGCTCGGCAAGAAGCGCTCGAAGAAGGCCGTCGAGAAAGCGGTCCAGGAGGTGCTCACCGACTCGATCCGCGAGCACACCAAGATCGTCTTCAACGGCGACGGCTACTCGGACGAGTGGCACACCGAGGCGGTCAAGGACCGCGGGCTGCTCAACCTCAAGACGACGCCCGAGGCGCTCGCCACGCTCACCGACGCCAAGAACGTGGCCCTCTTCGAGCGCTACGACGTCCTCTCCGAGGCGGAGCTCGAGAGCCGCAAGGAGATCCTCGAGGAGCAGTACGCGCTCACGATCAACGTCGAGGCGGCGACCACCGAGTCGATCGCCAAGACGATGGCGCTGCCGGCGGCCGTGCGCTACCTCCAGGACCTCGGCGAGGCCGCCGAGGCGGTCGAGGACCTCGGGCTCGACGTCTCGGGCACCAAGGAGACGGCCAAGAGCGTCGTCGACCAGGTGAACGCGCTCCGCAAGGCCCTCGCGGCGCTCGCCAAGGCCCGCACCGCCGCCCACAAGGCGAAGGACGAGGCCAAGGCGATGAAGGACAAGGTGATCCCGGCCATGACCAAGGTGCGCGCCGCCTGCGACGCGCTCGAGCAGGAGGTGCCGTCCGACCTCTGGCCGCTGCCGACCTACCGCGAGATGCTGTTCACCGGCAAGTAGGGCGCCGCCTCGGGGGGCACACCCCTGAGGTGGGGCAAACAGATCGCGGCCCGCCTCGACGTCGAGGCGGGCCGCGCAGGGTTCAGCGAGGCAGGCAGGCTACGCTTTCGAGCGGAGCCGCTTCGCGGCGTAGGCGCCGCCGGCGAGGGCCAGCAGGCCGAGGCCGCCGTCGATCGGGATCGCGGCCGGGGCGTCCGGCGGCGGCGGCTGCGCGGCCGCCTCGGGGGCGACCACGATCAGGAGCGCGAGGGCCGCGAGGCCGAAGAGGACGCGGGACATCGTGGAGAGGGGCATCGGACGGGTCGTCATCGGACGACGGTGAGGGTGCGGGTGAGGGACCGGCCGCCAGCATCGAGGCGGACCACGTAGACGCCCGCGGCCAGCGTGTTCGCCGACACAGCCGCCTCGTGCGACCCGGCGGCGTGGTCGCCGTCGGCGGCGAGGGCGACCTCGCGGCCGAGCATGTCGTAGAGCGCCACGCGCGCCGGGCCGGCCGCGTCGAGCCCGTAGCGGAGCGTCACGCGGTCGACGACCGGGTTCGGGCTCGGCGGCGCGAGCGCGAACGCGACCGGCGCGTCGGGGGTCTCGTTCGAGACCGCGCGGGCCTCGGTGCCCACGAAGAGCACGAACCGGGCTCCGGCCCCGGCGAGGCGGGCGTTGTCCTCGGCCTGCGAGCCGACGACGTTCGGGCGGGGCACCTCGGGGAGCTGCACGCCCGGCGTCGGCGCCGCGCGGCGGGCCTCGGCCGGCACGGCCACCGAGAAGGCGTACTCCGAGGCGGTCCGCAGGTCGACGATGGTGCCCGTCTCGGTGTCCAAGAGCTGCACCGGCGCCGCCTCGGGGAGGGCGCGCAGCTCGGGCCACGTCAGCACCAGGTCGGCCGCGGCCCAGGCGTCGTCGGCGACCGCCTCGAGGTCGAGGTCGATCTCCGAGGGGCCGTCGTCGAGCGAGCCGCGCACGTCAATGTCGAGGGGATCGCCCTCGGCGGTCATGGTGAAGAGCTGGAGGCGCGTCGACGTCAGGCCGGTCAGCTCGGGCGCGTCGAAGCGGTCGCGGCCGGCGTCGGCGCCGTCGGCGAAGACGACGAGCGTCTCGGTGGCGAGGTCCTGCCCGCCGACCGCGCCGGCGACATGGAGCCGTACGGCCGGCGCGGCCCCGGCCTCACGCGTGACCGACGCCGGGGCGCCGTAGGCGGCCTCGGGCATCACGAGCACCGGCGAGGCGGCGAGCGCCTGGTTCCAGAAGCCCTCGAACGGGGCCAGCAGGCCGTTGCCGCGCGTGCCGCTTCCGCCGCCGGCGGCCGTCCACGAGACGTACTGTGCGCCGCCGGCGTTCTCGGCGTCCCACGTGGCGAAGGACTCCGACACGTTGGTGCGCGTCCACCCCGAGGCGTCCCAGTCGGCGGTGCTGTCGGCGGGGTTGGCGAGCAGGTTCCATCCGTCGCCCTGCGCGACGCCGCTCCCCGAGGTGAACGTGGTCGGGAAGGTGAACGGAAGCTCGGGCGTGTACGGATCCGGCGTGACGTCGTTGACCGGGGCGCCGAGGTTGTTGACCGGCTCGACGGTCACGAGGGCTGTCTTGGGGAACGGGTCGGCGTTGCCGTCGAAGTCGTCGTCGGCGTAGGCGTAGATGAACGCGCCGACGCCCGGCGTGAGGCCGTCCGTCTGGTTGCCCGGGGCGAGGTAGCCGCCCGTGCTCTCGTTCCAGAAGATGACGTTGGCGGCGCCGTTGGTGCCGGCGTCGGAGCCGGGGTAGCCCTGCGTCCAGAGCGGCCCGACGAGGGCGTCGAGCGTGGCGCCAGTGCCGGGCACGCCGCGGAGGTGCCAGTTCTCGCTGCCGAACGAGGCGGTGCGCACCGAGAGGTCGCCGATGGTCGCGACCGCGACGACGTCGTCGCCGACGGTGCCCGTGTTGTCCTCGATGACGCCGTTGCCAGAGCCGTTGTCCTCGGAGTCGTAGTAGCCGACCGAGAGCGTGAGCCGGTCGATGACGAGCGAGAGGTCCGCCGCCGAGGTGGCGTCGAGCGTGAACCCGATCTGGGCCAGCTCGGTGTAGGCCGTGCCCGAGCTAATCTCGAAGCCGGGGTTCGACCCGAAGCCGGTCCCGATGCCCGTGCTGGTGATCCCGAAGCGGACGCACTTGCTGCCCGTGATCCCGTTGCAGTCGATGACGTTGACCGTGAAGCTGTAGCCGGGCGTTCCAGGGTTGGTGAACCCCGTTGGCGTCAGGTGGCCCTCGTCGTAGGCGATGTCGATGGTGCCCGAGCCGAGCGACGTGTTGGGCGCGCGGGCGGCGGAGGTACGTGCCTCGACGGCGATGGTGAGGGTGCCGCCGGCGGTGGCGTCGTTGGAGACAAGCCGCAGGCGCACGTCCTGCGTCGCGTCCTGCGCGAGCGCAGAGCCGGCGAACAGGAGAAGGTAGAGGAGAGAAGCGAGGCGCATCAGGGAGGGAGGACGTGGTGGAACAACAGACATACGTCGGAGACCGCTGCCGAGGGCCAGCGGAGGAGAGGGAGCTAGTTCTCGACGACCGCCGAGGCGGCGCCGGCCGAGGCGTTGGCGCCGTAGGCGTTGAAGTCGGGGGCGGTCACGAGCCCGTCGAGCGTGTAGTCGGCGGTCTGGTAGCCGGTGGCGCCAGCCCCCGAGGCGGTCGAGAAGACATTAAAGTCGGGGGCCGTGACCAGCCCGTCGCCCGAGCCGTCGGCGGCCCAGAGCGCCCACACGCCGGGCTCCACCTCGACGACGCCCGCCGAGCCCTCGGCGGCGCCCGCGGCCGTCAGGTCGAGCGTGCTGCCGGCGCCGGTCACCGACACGGCCGCCGCGCTGATGGCCGGGATGTGGTTGCGGTGCCGCGCGACGACGAAGTAGCTGCCCGCCGAGAGGCCGGGGAAGGCCACCGAGGCGGTGCCGTCCTGCAGCACGAGCGCGGCCGCCGTCGTCACCGAGTCGGCCGGGGCGGCGGTGGACCGCAGCTCGACGAGGATCCAGTCGACGGCACCGGCGGGCAGCGACGAGACCGCCTCGGAGCCGGTGTAGGCGAGCGGCGTGCCGGCGAAGGCCGCGCCGTCGTAGGGCTGGGCCGTGGGCACGTTGCCGCCGTCGGCGAGCGTCGTCCGCATGGTGTCGCCGGCCGCGTCGTAGGCGCCCTGGAGGAGGACCGTCAGCGTGAGCTGGAGGTCCACCGATCCGGTGCCGCACCAGAAGCCCTGGCAGAGGTCGAACGTGCCGCCCGAGACCGTGCCCACGGCGGGTTGGCCGATGGTGCCGCGGAGCGAGTAGGTGCCGCCGGAGGCGTCGACGGCCCCGCCGCCGATGACGACGCGGGTGAGCTGGAGCTGGGCCGACGCCGGCGCTGCAGCGAGCAGGGCAGCGAGGAGCAGAGCAGTGCGCATAAGAGGAGCGGCCAGGGGGGAAAGAAACACCGTTTGGAGCGAATAGCGAGCAGGGCACAGACGCCGGCTACCTTTACTACGCAAGATGACAGGATGAGGGATCATGGAGGCCTCGAATTAAGTCGGGTACAGGGACATACGAAATTCGAGTGCGCAGACCGTCACGGCTCAGTCGGCCGGGGCGCCCGCCTCGGGGCCGAGGTGGTGGAGGAGAGCATCGAGGCGGGCCGTGAGGGCGTCGATCTGCGCCTGCTGCCGGGCGACGACGGCCCGCAGCGCTGCCGCCTCGTCGACGCCCACCAGCGCCACCGCCCGCCCCGCCTCGGGGACGGCGAGCACGCGGCCCGCCACCGGACCGTCCGCCTCGGGGCGGTAGTCGCTCGGCGGGATGGCACGCGCCGTCCCGTCCT
>JBCCQJ010000315.1:0-4831 GCA_039024395.1 Bacteroidota bacterium
CGGCGGCTACATCCACGGCGGCCTCTGCCACAGCCAGAACATCGAGGCGTTCTTCGGCCACTTCCCCGGCCTCCACGTCGTGATGCCGTCCAACGCGGCCGACGCCAAGGGCCTGCTCAAGGCGGCGATCCGGGGCGAGGACCCGGTCCTGTTCCTCGAGCACAAGTCGCTCTACCGCCAGGGGCCGGCGCGCTCGCCCGAGCCGCACGCCGACTACCTCGTCCCGCTCGGCAAGGCGCGCGTCGCCCGCGAGGGCACCGACCTCACGATCGTGACCTGGGGCGCGCTCGTCTACAAGGCCCTCAACGTGGCCAAGACGCTCGAGCGCGAGGGCGTGAGCGCCGAGGTGATCGACGTGCGCTCGATCCTGCCGTTCGACACCGAGACCGTCATCGGCTCGGCGTGCAAGACGAACCGCGTGCTCGTGGCCTACGAGGACCACGAGTTCATGGGCTTCGGCGCCGAGGTGGCCGCCCAGGTCGCCGACCGCGCCTTCGGCTACCTCGACGCGCCCGTCAAGCGCGTCGCCGGGGCGTTCTCGTCGATCCCGTTCGCCGACCCGCTCGAGAAGGCGGTCCTCCCGCAGGACGACGACATCCTCGCCGCTGCCCGCGAGGTCCTCGCCTTCTAGAGTCAGTGGTTCAGTGCGCCAGTGGGTCAGACATGCCCTTTTCTCGAACGCTGTGACGAGTTCCAGCGAGATGCGTGCACCGCACCTCAGCGCAATTTCCTCTAGCCGCACCGCCTCGGTGCCCCCGAGGCGGATCCGACCCATGCGCGCGCTCGTCGTTGGCTTCGCCCTGCTCCTGGCCGGCCCCGCCTCGGGGCAGGCGGTGCTCGCGTTCGACGCCGAGGTGGCCGACCTGGGCCGCGTCGCCGAGGGCACCGCGCCGAGCCACACGTTCCGCGTCACGAACACGGGCGACGCGCCGCTCGCGATCGCCGACATCGAGGCGGCCTGCGGCTGCACCACGCCCGCCTTCCCGACGGCGCCCATCGCCCCCGGCGCATCGGCCGAGGTGGCGGTGACCTACGACACGGCCGGGCGGCCCGGACCCTTCGAGAAAGCGGTCTACGTCCGTGCCGAGGGCGTTCCGCCCGTGACGCTCCGCCTGACCGGGACCGTCACGCCGGCGCTCGCGCAGACCGGCGTCCGCCTCGGGGCGCTCGCCTTCGATGCCACCGAGACGGATGCCGGTGCGATCCCGGCGGGCGGACGGCTCCAGCAGGCCTTCCGGTTCGCGAACGTGGGCGACGCGCCGGTCCGCATCGAGCGGGTCGAGGCGCCGGACGGCGTCGCGGTGGTCTTCCCAGACCGCCCCCTGGTTCCGGACGGCCTCGCTGGGCTGTTCGTCACCGCCGACGATATCGCGCCGCTCACCGAGGCGGGCCGCGTCGAGATCCTGCTGACGCTCCACACCACCGACGCCGAGACGCCGGCGAAGCGCCTCGTCCTCCGCGCCGAGGTGGCGCCGGTGGCCAGCGGAGAGAGGTAAGACCGCGCGCGCTGACGGCGTTGAGGAAGCATGACGCGCACGCTCCTGCTCTCGCTCGCCCTCGCCACGGCCGCCGCCGCGCAGCCGTCCGTCGAGGCGCCGCTCGACCGGGTTCTCGGTGCCGTCGTCGGCGCCGACGGCCGCGTCGACTACGCCCGCCTCGGGGCGCGGCACGCGGCCGACCTCGACGCGGCCCTGCGTGCCATCGCCGAGGCGGACCCGGCCGTGCTCCGCACTGACGCCCAGAAGACGGCGTTCCTGGTCAACGCCTACAACGCGCACGTGCTGAAGCGCGTCCTCGAGACCCCTCGCGCTTCGAATCTGGAGCGCCAGGACCTCTTCGGCGCCTTTTTCCGAACGCCCGTGCGCGTCGCCGGACGGTCGATGACGCTCGACCAGTTGGAGCACGGCATCCTGCGGCGCGAGAACACCGTCAACGGCCGCTCGGTGCCGCGCGCGCTCCGGGCACTCCGCCCGGGGCGTGTCGATCCGCGGATCCACGCCGCCGTGAACTGCGCGGCCATCTCGTGCCCGCCCCTCCAGCGCCGCGCCTTCCGGGCGTCGACGCTCGACCGCGACCTGGACCGCGCGTGGCGGGCGTTTCTGGCCTCGCCCCGAGCGGCACGCCTCGACGGGCGCCGCGTGGTGCTCTCGTCCCTGTTCGACTGGTTCGCGGCCGACGTTGAGGCCGAGGGCCGCCTCGGGGACGTGCTTCTGCGCGACATGGCCGGCCGGAGCGACCTCGACCGGCTCCGCCCGCTCCTGGCCGGAAAGAGTGCTGCCGACCTCCGCGCCGACCGCCGGGTTCGGTTCGCCTACGACTGGACCGTGAATCGACGGTAGCGCGCCCTTCGGGTCGCACGGAGGGATGGAAGGCGCGCTCCGCGCGCGGAGGAATGGAGGAATGAGTCGACGGGACCCCGACGTGGAATGCCGTTTGTCCGCGTCGCGCCGTCACACGGCGGACTCGGTGGACGCGGCCCCGAGGCGGTGTGATCTTGCCGGCCCACTCCCCTCCGATCTCATGACGGCTCGCGTGCTCCAGGTCAACGTCTCGCCCGGCGGCGTGCCCAAGCGGGCGGTCTACGAAGCCCACATTGGGCGCGAGGGGCTCTCGGGCGACAGCGTCAACCACCCGAAGGTCCACGGCGGGCCGGAGCGGGCGGTGTGCCTGTTCCCGCTCGAGCTGATTCAGGCGCTCCAGGCCGAGGGCCACCCGATCTTCCCGGGCGCCGTCGGCGAGAACCTGACCGTGATGGGCCTCGACTGGGGCAGCCTCAGCCCCGAGGCGGTCCTCGCCATCGGCGACGCGGTGCGGATCCAGCTCACGACGCGCGTCGAGCCGTGCCGCACCATCGAGGCCTCGTTCGCCGACGGCCAGTTCAAGCGGATCAAGCCCGACCGCGCCCTCGGCGAGACCCGCTGGTACGCCCGCGTCCTCGACGAGGGGACCGTCCGCCCCGGCGACGAGATCCGCGTCGTGGGTGTCCCCGAGGCGGCGTAGGGAAGAGGTCCGGAGGAGGAAGAGGTCCGGAAGAGGAGGAGGTCTGGAGGTCCGACGTGCCTCTGCACCTTCCCACCTCCGCACCTCTCCGCCTCACCCCTGTCCGTCGCCGCTGCCGGTGTCGGTGCCGTGGAGCTGGCCCGTCGGGTCGTAGGCGAGGCCGTCCTGGCCGGGCTCGGGTCGCGGGTCGAGCTTGGCGATCAGCACCGTCTCGCGCACCGAGGCGACGAGGTAGAACGCGAGCAGCACCGGCGCTGCGACGAGGCCGATCAGGTCGAACGGCGTCCACTCGAGGCCCCACAGCGATACCGTCGTCGGGCCGAGCGCCCAGACCGCCGTGTTGACGGCGATGGCCACGAGGCGCAGCTCGGTCGGCCCGAAGCCGCCGAACGAGATCTTGAACACGTCGCGCGCGATCGTCACCATGTGGACGAGGTTCATC
Source organism: Bacteroidota bacterium (assembly GCA_039024395.1). Lineage (GTDB taxonomy): Bacteria > Bacteroidota > Rhodothermia > Rhodothermales > Rubricoccaceae > Rubrivirga. Next base: position 3,443 of record JBCCQJ010000315.1, read on the forward strand.
AGCAGCACCACGCCCAGCCCGATCGCGAGCGCAAGGTCGAGCCGCATCAGGTCGCCCGCGCCCATCCCGATCACGAGCGCCGCCGCCGAGATGGCGTCGCACTGGTGATCGACGTAGAGGCCGTAGCGCTCGCGGCGGATCTGGCGGACCCGGGCGAGGGTGCCGTCGAGGCTGTCGCCCCACCAGTGCACCACGAGGCCGAGCGAGGCGAGGTGCAGCCACGCGAGGTTGTCGCCCGCGAGGGCGTACGCGACGGCCGACACGAGCGCGCCGGCGAGCGCGATGCCCGTCAGCGTGTCCGGCCCGATCCACGGCGGCAGCGCCTGCGCCATCTTGGGCAGTGCCCAGCGCTCGAAGCGCCCGAGCAGGATGTCGTTGATCCGCCGCTTGGCGAGCGGCTTCAGCGCCGCCTCGGGAGCGGCCGCCTCGGGGGCAGAGGCCTGGGGCGGGGGCGGGGCGACGGGCACGGCGTGGCGGGCGGGACGTAACGCGAACGTAACACGCCGCCTCGGGGTTGCCGGGGAGCGGCGCATCCGAGGGCGTGCGTTGCGTGAAACTCGGGGCCCCGAGCGCCGGGAATGGAGGGCGCGCTCCGCGCGCGAGGGAATGGAAGGAAAGGGGAGAGGGTGCACGACCTCCGCCTCGGGGCTCGCGTCCCCCACGCTCTACGCTCCCCACTCCCCCCATTCCCTCCGTTCTCCCCATTCCGTCGAGTGGCAGGACGGGGCGGGCCGAAGCAACGTCCTACACCGACGCCAGCGCCTGGTCAAGATCCGCAATCAGGTCGGCCTCGTCCTCGACGCCCACCGAGAGGCGCACGAGGCTGTCGGGCAGGCCCGCCGCGCGGCGCACGTCGGCCGGGATCGAGCCGTGCGTCATCGAGGCGGGATGCGAGATCAGGCTCTCGACGCCGCCCAGGCTCTCGGCCAGCGAAAAGACCCGCGTCGCCTGCATGAACCGGACGGCCGTGTCGAGCGCGTCGTCCTTCAGGACCAGCGACACCATCCCGCCGAACCCGCTCATCTGGCGCGCCGCCACCTCGTGGCCGGGGTGGTCCTCGAAGCCCGGCCACAGCACGCGGTCGACCGTCGGGTGGTCGCGCAGGAAGCGAGCGACCGCCTCGGCGTTGGCGCCGTGGCGCTCCATGCGCAGGTGGAGCGTCTTCGTCGCCCGCAGCAGCAGGAAGCAGTCCATCGGGCCGGGCGCGGCGCCGACCGACTTGATCTGGAACCGCAGGTGCTCGTTCCACGCCGCGTCGCTCGTCAGCACGGCCCCGCCGACCACGTCCGAGTGGCCGCCGAGGTACTTCGTCGTCGAGTGGACCACGAGGTCGGCCCCGAGGCGGAGCGGCCGCTGGAGGTACGGGCTCGCGAACGTGTTGTCGACCGC